>CAZUVK010000120.1:0-3620 GCA_964623785.1 uncultured Gemmatimonas sp.
GCTCGGGCCCTCGATCATGATCGCGCGGTACTCCCCCACCATGTACGGCTCCTCCAGGAACACCACGCCGTCGGCCCGCAGTCTGGTGATCCACGCATCCAGGTCATCCACGCGGAGCCCGATGTGGTCCATAAGCTGGCCGCGCGTGCTCGCGAGCTGGACTCCCGTCTCCTGGTTCATGTAGGCGTAGAGCGAGACGTCTCCGAACGCGATGGAGTTCATCGACGGAGTCCGATAGGTGCCGTTGGAATCGAGCGCGGGCCATGTCGCCTCCGGGCCTCTCTCGACCTGGCAATCCGCCTCCGTTCGCGCCGCCGCCGCGCCGCCGCGGACGGGCACGCTCAGGTGGCGCTGGTACCAGAGCAGCGCGCAGAAGGGCTGCTCCATGTACATGTGGACGTGGTTGAACCGCTCCGCTGGCATGTTCCCTTGGTACTCGACGACCGCGTCGTCCGGGCCGCGCAGGTACGCGAAGCCGGCGCCGTAGGTCGGTTGAACTCCGTTCGCCTTCGCCTCCGCGATGCCCGTGGCGGTGAGGCCGACTCCGCCGCCAACGCTCGGCCAGCTTTCCCCGCTCGTGAACACCGTCGCCCCGCCCCGCTCCCGGTAGAGCGGGAGCAACGTGACGGCGTCGCGCCGGAACGACTCGAGGCTCGCCTGGACATCGGTCACGTGCCATCCGAAGTGCCAGAACGCGGATTGTGGCTGCGTTGGCGGCGGCGCGTCGACGTGCGCGAAGACGAGGAGTACGTCCGTCGGCGAGTGGAGCGCGGGTTCGCCCACGAAGGTGGTTCGGGAGGTGGAGGAGAACCGCGCCGCGTAGAAGTCAGCGGCGGCCTCGGGGCTCACGGAGTTGAGGTGGACGTGGTGGAAGTCCGGCGTCGCGAGCGTTGGTGCCTGGGCGCGCCCCGGCACCGGGCCGCAGAGCGTTATGCCGCACGCCGCGAATGCGGCCGCGATCCTTCCTGGTGATCGCATTGAAATCGCCCTCGCTCCGTGAAGGTGATGACTTGACTCGTGGCGGTGGCCGCGCACCTGTTACGTGGCGCGTAGGGGACACCTCTCTGAGCGGAGAACTCGCCAAAGATACAAAACGGGGGCGCGTGCAAGCGCGCCAAGTAGTGACTCACCCACCTGGCCGCCTAGCTCCGCCGCCCTTCAGATCGCCACGATCTGTCCGCCGCGGACCAGGGCCTTGCGTGAGTCCTCAATTCCAAAGCGCGACCGGTTTCCGGGACGAACGTCAACAAACGTTCAATGTCGGACAAGCTCGTGGACGCGTACGGATTCCAACCGAGCTCGCTACGGGATATCCCGACTAGGGCGGTGGATGTGATTTGATATGGCGCTAGGTCATCTGGGACGCGTATTGACCTGACATATGTCCCATCAGAATCAAAGACCTGCCACTCTCCGCCCGCGTTAACTACGTGGACGTCGGGTCGACCGCCCACTACGGTTGCGTCGCGTGCGGGCTCATAGGGACGTACCCAAAGAAATCCACTATCATCCACGAGGATATCTGTAAAATAGGGCATTTCCTCTGGTTGAGGCGCCGCATCCAAACGCTTCCGCAACTCATCCCCAACTGGCAAATCGGTTACGAGTCCCGCTCGAACGCTGGCGAGTGCTTGATCAGGAGGAAGGCCAGATGATGCGCTTGCAGCCAATCCCGCGGCGCCGGGGGAAACAGTGGATCTGGTCCGGTTCGTACGGCCGGAATTTCTTCGCCATTCCGCATCTCGGCGGGAGGGAGGATGCACGCTTATCTCACTTCCCCTAATTTACCCCCCATCCACACCACTGCCAGGTTAGTCGGACGCGCTCCTAGGGCATTCACCGGATCCCTGCAGGGACTCTGTAAAGCGCTACGCTCTGTTCGCCGAGCTCTGACCGCTGCACCCCGACAACAGTGCCTTGTGCAATGTGGGTCGGTTGAAACGCAGCCGGAAAGATCACCTTGTGTAACGGTTCGCCCGATGCCGAGAACACAGTAAACTTCCGCTGCATTTTCGCCCGATCCCACTCAATCACACCATCAGCGTCACGATCGTAATTGACATGCTCCACCCAAATGCGATGCATATCGTCAACCAGTATACCAGACATGGCAGGAAGCATCCTATCCGCCGCGATCCCCCGTTCGACTGTCCTTTCCTGATTCTGCAGACGGCGGTCGGCTATCATCAACGTCTCGATGAACTGTTGCACATCTCGCGCAGTGAGTTGAGCCCGCTCCCGTTCAGCAGCGTTGAACCTCAGCTGTTCTACGCCATTTACATCGAAAATGGCCACGTCTCCTGTCTTGCCATCCCCGACCACAGTCTGCATACCATCCACCGCTAGGTACGTATGATGCAACAACTCAAAGCCACCAGCAATTATACCACCTCCACCAACAATAACCAGCATCTCGTCACCATCATAGCTTGTCAGCTCAGCGGCGCTCCCATTCACCGTACGCACAAGAACCTTACTTGACCGCGTGATCACATCCCCGCGTACCGGAGCCGGCCCTGGCGTATCTATTTCCGTGACAATCGATCCGTCAGCAAGCGGCAGAATGTTCCGCGAAAGTATATCAGCACGAATCCGCTGCGATCTGACGTAATCTCCCTGGGGCGACCAGAATGTCGCAACCGACGTTGCACGGTCGTACGTGAACAAGGTATCGCCACTGCTAATTGCGGCCTTGCTAATCGATCGCGATTCACCCGGACCCTCGCCGGATGAGCCAACGGTTCTCACACGCTCGCCGTCTGTCGTAAAGTATTGTATACGATGGGCGTTATCGACCAAGACGATTCCACCGCCACCCACCAAGAACGCGCCAACAACGTTGTAAAAATACTCGCCAGCCCCAGGCTCCAGGCCCGCAATCCTCGCACTGGGCGGAACTACACTAGTCACCACGTCCTCGCCAATGCGCTCCCCCCCGCATCCCGCAAGACACCCGCACATTAGCAACCACGTGGCGGTCCCGCACAACTGCCTCGTTAGCATGATACCCCCTTTTGCGTTGCCAACGTCGTCGTTGGTCGCCCACTCCTCGCAGGGTAATAGAACGCCGCTACACGCGCGGCCGCAGATCCATGCGGGTAAAACACCACCAACAGATGATCCCCTAATACACGCATCATGACTATATCCCTCGCCCCGATATCCAAATGTTCTAACGGCCCGTCCATTATATCCTGCACAACAGTTATGATAGCGTCATCTGGAGCACGATAATGCTCAACGTACGCTGGAAAGCTCGCCTGGCCCTCGCCCGGGCCGCCCGAACGTCGTCGCCAGGGTGCCGCTCGCGTCGTAGCGCCGGGCCTGGTTCAACTGGGTATCCCAATAGAGCCATCCACCGGCCGGATCCGCCCGCAGGTTGGGGTTCCCGACCAGTGTGGAATCGCCCTCCTCGAGTACCAGCGTGTCAATCCACGCTACGGCATCGTCGATGGTGGCGGGCGGCGGCGGCTGATCGGGACCGGGAGCGCAATTCGCGAGGACAGGAACACCAGCCACGAGACAGCAGCGAACGGCTCTGAGCATTCGAATCTCCCGGTCGGATGGCGGCGCCTCAACAACTAAGTATTTAGTTATTCTCCTCGCCGATTGCCGTCAAG
>CAZUVK010000120.1:3630-11069 GCA_964623785.1 uncultured Gemmatimonas sp.
ATGGCCGCCAGGCCCCCGCACCGCCTGACGCGCGGGCGGGCGTGACTGTACATAAGCGATCGTCCCCAACGATCGTGTCCGGAGCCAACCTTGCCCCCGGCTTCGGTGCCAGCGATTTTCGCGGTGGCATCCCCTTCTCGGAATCCCCGCACCCCGGAACCCTCCATGAGCGCACCCCACCCGCGATTCCTTCCCGCACTCCTGGCCGCCCTCGCGCTCGCCGCGGCCATCCCCGTCGCCGCCCAGTCCGGCGCGACAAATGGTGAGTGGCGCTACTACGGCGGCGACAACGGCGCGACCCGCTACTCGCCGCTCGACGGGATCGATCGGAGCAACGTCGCGAACCTGGAGATCGTCTGGCGGTGGTCCGCGCGAAACCACGGGCCCACGCCCGAGCCGCGCAGCCAGACGACGCCGCTGATGATCGACGGCGTCCTCTACTTCACCGCGGGCTCCCGGCGGAACGTGGTGGCCGTTGACGCCGCCACCGGTGAGACGCTCTGGATGTGGAGGATCGACGAGGGCCGCCGCTGGGAGGAAGCCCCTCGCCGCAACTCGGGGCGTGGCGTGGCCTGGTGGTCCGACGACGCGGGGGATGACCGGATCTTCGTCGCAACCCCCGGCTTCCAGCTCGTCGCGCTTGACGCCGCGACCGGCCAGCCGATCGAAGGGTTCGGGGCCGACGGCGTCGTCGACCTGATGGCCGACATCCGGGAGCGCGAGGGCGTCGACCCGGTCGGAGCGATCGGCAACAGCTCACCGCCCGTCGTGGTCGGCGACGTCGTGATGGTAGGCCCCGCGTTCCTCGTCGGCTTCCGCCCCGAGTCACGATCGAACATCCCCGGCGACATCCGCGGCTACGACGTCCGGACGGGGGCGCTCCTCTGGACGTTCCACACCATTCCCGAACCGGGCGAGTTCGGGCACGACACCTGGGAGAACGATGCCTGGTCGTTCTCCGGCAACGCGGGTGTGTGGACCTCGTTCACGGCGGATGAGGAGCTCGGCTACGTCTATCTCCCGATCGAATCGGCCACCAGCGACCTCTCCGGCGGCGACCGGCCCGGCGACAACCTCTTCACCTCGACGCTCGTCTGCCTGGACGCGCGGACGGGCGAGCGGGTCTGGCACTTCCAGATCATCCACCACGACATCTGGGACTACGATATCGGCTCGCCCCCGATGCTCGTCGACCTGACGGTGGATGGACGGCCGGTCCGCGCTGTGGCCCAGCTCACGAAGCAGGGGTTTGTTTACACTTTCGACCGGGTGACGGGCGAGCCGATCTGGCCGATCGTCGAGCGGCCGGTGCCCCAGACCGATGTGCCCGGCGAGTGGACCGCGCCCACGCAGCCGTTCCCGACCCGCCCGCCGCCTTTCGCGCGACAGGGCGTGACCGAGGACGACCTCATCGACTTCACCCCTGAGCTCCGTGCGGAGGCACTCGATGCCACGCGGTCGATGCGGTTCGGCCCGTTGTATACCCCGCCCTCGCTCGCCGACGCGCCTGACGGGACGCGGGGGACGCTCATGCTGCCGGGCGCTCCGGGATCGATCGCCTGGGAATCGGGCACGTTCGACGTCGAAACCGGGATTCTCTACGTCGGAACATCGCATGCGCCGACTCTGCTGTCGCTCGTCCAGGAACCGGACTTCTCGGATCTGCTCTACATCGCCGGCGACACACGCGTCCCCCAGATCCGGGGGTTACCGCTGATCCGGCCGCCGTACGGAGAACTCACCGCGATCGACATGAACCGGGGAGAAATCCTCTGGCAGGTTCCGAACGGCGACACGCCCGAAGCGATCGCGAACCACCCGGACTTCCAGGGCCTCGATATCGGGCCGACGGGGAAGCCCACGCGGCCGGGCCTGCTCGTCACCCGCACGCTCCTCTTCGCGGGAGAGGGCGCGGGCGGCGCGCCGGTTTTCCGGGCGCACGACAAGGCGACCGGCGAGATCGTCCGGGAGATGGAGCTGCCCGGAACGCAGATCGGCCTGCCAATGACCTACGAGGTGGGCGGGACACAGTACATCGTGGTCTCGGTGGCGGCACCGGGTGAGGCGCCGGAGCTGGTGGCGCTGGCGGTGAGGTAGGCTGGGGGACGGTTCGAGACACTCACGACCTCGCGTCTTCGTGTGCTTCTCAAAACCGGCGTCACGCGAAGTCCGCGAAGGGGATATGGCGACTCCGGCGAATCGAAAGGTCGTGTGTCGGCGAGTTGAAAGGTTGGCCGCTCGCGGATTGAAAGGCTGTGTGCGGCGGGCGGCGTGCTCACTACTCGGGATCGCCAGGTGCTCCCGCGCGGATCCGGTAGCGTCGTACGAGGCCCTGGTGGTGCTCGGAGAAGAACGACCCCTCGATCACTCCCCCACACCGCTCGATCGTCCGCCAGGAAGGGACGTTGCGCGTCTCGGCGAGGACGATCACTCCTTCGAGCCCGATCCCGCCCGCGACCTGCAGTCCCGCGCGCAAGCTCTGGACGCCGTAGCCGCGTCCCCGTTGCGACGGCGGTACGTCGTAGCCGATGTGGCCGACCTCTTCTTCGGGATCGCCGCGCCCACCGTCATGCCGGACCCGGACGATGCCGACGATTTCGCCCGGGTTGTCCACGAGCCAGCGATGCGAGCAGGGCGCGTACTCTGAGGGAAGACCCTCCCGCGACTCGTCCGCGAGAAGGCTCTCCACGTATCCATCGAAGTCGTCTCCAACCGCGAGCGCGTACGGCCCACCGTTCACGGGGTCATGCGCGGCGTAATCACCGAGCATGCGGAAGAATGCATCCCGGAAGTCGAGACTCGGCCGCGTTACGTGAATCGTCACTTGGACACGGGGACAGGGACTCGGGCCAGGAGGGTTCGCACGAGACTACCGGTGCCGGATCCGGCTGAACGACCAGGGTGCGAGGAATGCGCCCGCGATGGGCGGAACCACCGCCAGCACCGCGAGCGCCACACCGGCCGGCATATAGCCCGGATTCAGCACCCCTATCGTGGGGAAGAGCGTCAGCTGCAAAGCGGCGAAACCGACCGCCCCGAGGAGCAGCACGACGGCGCTCCGCGCACCGATGCTACGATCCTCCAGCGCCGCCCGCATCGCGGGGAACGACAGCAGAAGCGCGGCGCCGGTCAGACCCCAGAGCGATACCGGGACCGCCCACTCGCCAATCCATCCGCGAGACATCGCGTACACGAGGGTGATTGCGAACGCGGCCAGTCCGGCAAGGGATCGGGTCACCACGTCGCGCCGCGCGACGAGCCACGCGTTGACGACCGCCCACAACGCAAGGACGCCGCCGAGGTGGACGAGGATCACGACTGCTTCCGCCAGTGACATATCAGCCAGCATCTCCGATACGTCGGTGAAGAGCGTGATGCCCATCGAAGCCGCCGTCAGCGCCCCCCAGGCGACGACGCCGACAATAGTCCAGGCGACGAGGACCGCCGCGGTCGCGACGCCCACCCGCATTCCCACCAACGACCCGCTCGCCATCGCCAGCGTCGCGTCGAATGCGCCGAGATGGACACTGCCCTGTTTCCGCCGCAGCCCGAGGACGCGTCGCCCGGCGATGATCAGCGGTCCGATGACGGCCCAGAGCCCGAAGCCTGCCAGCGCTCCTTGCCCAGACGGATTGTTCATGAGCACGAGCAACGCTACCAGCCCGACGATTCCGGCCGCAGCGCCCAGCCCGCTCAATACAATCGGCATACCGATGGCGTACGTCTCGTACCAGAGCTGTGCCCGCAGCGGCGACGAGGTTGGACATGGCCGGCGTAGCGCTCCAATCAGCCTCCGAACGGCGCTTCGAAGTCCGGACGTCGCAGCGCCGGGCGCAGACGAAGACAACCACCCCAGGGCGTCATCCCCCCGGCGCTGCCGACCGACGCCCACGATGGTCATCCCGATCGCCGCCACCACGATCAGCGCCATTCGCAAGTAGGCGGCTGACGATGCCGTCGAGATCTCCGACATGAACGCGCCCTCCGACTGGGCGAGTATGAACCACAAACCGATGAAGAGCCCCAGTCCGACGCGCCCCGCGATCCGGGTGGGGGTGTGCGCCGTCCACCATTGGCTTGCGCGCATGGTCACCGCCAGCGCTGCGAGCGCCACCGCCACCGGGTACAACGGCAGCGGCGTGTCGAAGGCGACTCGCAGGAGCGCCGCGGGAATGTAGTAGACCACTGCGGTGCTCACGGCGATGTAGATCATCGGCACGATGACCAACACCCACGTTCGGATCGGCCGCGTATAACCCAGCGCCAGCGTGAAGCCCGGCCGGTTGTCAGTACTGAACGACCAGGTCTGCGCCCCCATGGCGGTGATCAGCAGCACGAAAATCGTGAAGACCACCGCGACCTCGCTACCGCCGGACCAGAGAAGCAGAATCGCTCCGATCGTCGAAGAAACGACCATGCGCATCGCCAGCGATCGTCGCGACAGGCTCCAGCACTCCCACAGCACCGCACCTGCCGGCGACCGCGGGATCACGCGGCCTCCGCCCGTGCCGGGGCCCGCCCCACCCGCGCCATGAAGATCTCCTCCAGCGTCGCCTCCCTGGACTGCACCACTTCTCCTGCGTGTTCCGCCAGAGTCGCAGTCAGCCGTTCCGCCGACCCGTCGTGGATGATGCTCCACAGCCGGCCGTCCCCCTCCAGCGCCAGCGTCCCCTCGACCGCCGGCGGCCGATCCAGCCGCCGTGGAAAACGGATCTGCGTCCGCCGATGCGCCCCGCGCACCTCGTCCAGCGGCCCATCCAGCACCACGCGACCGCGATCGATCATCGTCACGTGATCCGACATTCGCTCGACTTCGTCCAGCAGATGCGACGAGAAGATCACCGTCCGCCCCTCCTCCGCGACGGTCCGGACGATCGCGTCGAGGATGTCCTGCCGCACCACCGCATCCAGCCCACTCGACGGCTCGTCCAGGATCAGCAGCTCCGGCCGATGCGCGACCGCGGCCACCAGCCCCACCTGCGCGCGCATTCCCTTCGACAGCTCCTTCACCTTCTTGCGACCGTCCAGCCCAAAGTTCGTCAGCAGCTCCTGGGCGAAGCCCATGTCCCAACCCGGATGATACGCCTGCGTGTAACGCATCAGCTCCTCGACGCGCATCCACTCCGGTAGGTCACGCTCCTCCGACAGGTACCCAACGCGCCGGAGCACCTCCACCGGGTGCTTGACGGGGTCCAACCCGAACACGCGGACACTTCCCGTCCGCGCCCGCAGCAGCCCCAGGATGTGCCGGATCAGCGTGGTCTTGCCCGCGCCGTTCGCCCCAACCAGCCCGTAGACGAGCCCTTCTTTCGCGCGGAAGCTGACGTCGTCGAGCGCGACGTTGTGTTCGAACTGGCGCGAGACGCCCTCGACTTCAACCATTGCCGACCGCGCCTCCCGCTCTCCGCTTCGCCTGACTCCGCTCATCTGTGTTCTCCGGATGGGTGGGATGGCCGATCATGGCCGCCTGCCTCCGCTTTACGGCGTCCAACAGCTCCTCTGGCGGGTAGCCGAGCTGGCGCGCCTCCGCCAGCAACCCGTCGATGCGCTGATCCAGAATCCGCTCCCGCTCTCGACGCGCCAGCGGGATCCGCGTGTCTGTCACGAAAGTCCCCGACCCATGACGCTTCTCGATCACCCCCGTGGCCTCCAGCTCATCGTACGCCTTCACGACCGTGTTCGGGGTGACCTTCAGCTTCAGCGCGAGTGTCCGGATTGAGGGGATCTCGTCGCCCGCCTCGAGGAGGCCCGACGCCACCATGTACCGAATCTGGTTCGCGATCTGACGGTAGATCGGGAGCCCATCGGTCAGGTTGATGGAAATGTCCATTCAGGCGGCAGCGTCTGGGCGATTGGACCCGCCCTCTGGCGAGTTTACTGTACCAATACTGTGATACAGTACAGAGAATGTCAAGGGAGAGCCCTCGGCCGTTCGGGGTCGCGGCGAGGAGGCCAATCTGCTCCAGGGCGCCGGAGCCACCCGCATCCCGACCATGTCGGATCTGTACCTGGCCGTCGCGGCGAAAGCGGGGAGTCGCTGGAATTCCCCGTTCTATCCTCCTGAGATCGCCCCTACTACACAGAACGCATCCTTGCCCGACACGATCGCCGCTGGCAGCGGCGTATCCACCGGCTCATGCGACACGTCGTTCCCGTCGGCGAAGTAGCGGATGAACGCCCGCCGCTTCCCTCCCCCATGGTCGCGGATCGTCCCGCGGAGCATCGGGTAGGCGGCCTCGAGCGCGTCGAGGGTGGTGGCGATCGTCGGCGCGCCCTCCACATCGACGCGAATCTCGCCATCCACCCGCGCGAGCGTCCGCAGGTGGACGGGGAGGGCGATACGGACCGCGGTCATGGCAGCGTCTGCACCTCGACGGCGAGGACCGGCGGAAGATGCTCCGCGATCGCCCGCCAGCTATCCCCCGAATCGGCCGAAACGTAGACCTGGCCGCCCGTGGTGCCGAAGTAGACGCCGCATGAATCCAGCGCGTCCACCGCCATCGCGTCGCGGAGGATGTTCACATAGCAGTTCGCCTGTGGAAGGCCTTCCGTGAGCGCCTCCCACTCGTTCCCGCCCGTGCGACTCCGATAGACACGAAGCTTGCCCTCCGGCGGGAAGTGCTGATGGTCGCTCTCGATCGGCACTACGTAGACCGTTTCCGGCTCATGCGCGTGGACGATGATCGGAAAGCCGAAGTCGGACGGGACGTTGCCGCTCACCTCGGTCCACAGCTCGCCGGCCGTGTCGGTCCGCATGATGTCCCAGTGCTTCTGCATGTACACCGTGTCGGGCCGGGATCGGTGCATCGACAGGTTGTGCACGCAGTGGCCGATCTCCGCCTCGGGCTCCGGCATGAAGTTCGAGCTGAGCCCGCGGGTGATCACCTTCCAGGATTCGCCCCCGTCGTCGGTCCGGAACGCGCCGGCGGCCGAGATCGCGACGTACATGCGGTCCGGGTTCGCCGGATCGATGAGGATCGTGTGCAGGCACATCCCGCCCGCGCCGGGCATCCAGTCGTTCCCGCGCGAATTGGTGCGGAGCGCGGGCAGCTCCGTCCACGTCTGGCCGCCGTCCGTGGACTTGAAGAGCGCCGCGTCCTCGACCCCCGCGTACACGGTATCGCGGTCGACCGGCGACGGTTCGAAATGCCAGACCCGCTTGAAGTCCCAGGGATGCGGCGTGCCGTCGTACCACTGGTGCGTGCCGGGCGAACCGATGTACGCGAACTCGTTGCCCACCGGTTCCCAGCTCTTCCCGCCATCGTCGGAGCGCTGCACGATCTGGCCGTGCCAATCCGTCCACTGTGACGCGTAGATGCGGTTGGGATCCACCGGCGATCCCTTGAGGTGCATCACCTCCCAACCGCCGAAGTGCGGACCATCGATCTTCCAGTCGCGGCGCGATTCGTCGGATGTGATCATGCGTGTCCCGTTAGAAG
>CAZUVK010000121.1:0-10921 GCA_964623785.1 uncultured Gemmatimonas sp.
GTCCGCGGTTCATCCGGAGCGGTACGCGCTTGTCGAGCGGATGGCGGCGGACGCGTCGAGGGGATTCGCCCCATCGCGGATGCGCAGGAAGCCCGCCGCCTGCTCGAACGTCTTCGCGCCCACCCCCGGCACCTTCAGCAGCTCCTTCCGCGACCGGAATCCGCCGCGCTGGTCGCGGTGCTCCGCGATCCGCCGTGCCGCCGTCGCCCCGATCCCCGCGACGTAGGCGAGCAGCGCGGGCGAAGCGGTGTTCACTTCCACGCCCACGCGGTTGACGCAGCTCTCGACGGTCTCGTCCAGCCGCCGCTTGAGCTTCGTCGGTGGCACATCGTGCTGGTACTGCCCGACGCCGATGGATTTCGGATCGATCTTGACCAGCTCCGCCAGCGGATCCTGGAGTCGCCGCGCGATTGACACCGCCGAGCGCAGGGTGAGATCCAGTTCGGGCAACTCCTCGCGCGCGACGTCGGAAGCCGAATACACGGAGGCGCCCGCCTCGTTGACGAGGACGGCGACTGGCCGTCGATCGGCCGGGACCTCGCGCAGCGCATCCCGCACCAGTCGGTCGGTCTCGCGGCTCGCGGTGCCATTGCCGATCGCCACGAACTCGACCCGGTGCTTCTCGACGAGCCGGCGGATCTCCTGTTTCGCGCGATCCTCCTGGTGCAGATACAGGAGACCGGTATCGAGCAGGCCGCCCGTCTCGCTTACCACCGCCAGCTTGCAGCCGGTCCGGAAGCCAGGGTCCACACCGAGGGTGCGGTGTCCACCCGCCGGTGGTGAGAGCAGCAGTCCCTCCAGGTTCTGCCCGAAGACCCCGATCGCCTCTTCGTCCGCCACTCCTTTCAACTCCGTCCGGATCTCCACTTCCACGGAAGGCGCGATCAACCGCCGATAGGCGTCGACGACCGTCAGCTCCATCTGCTCGCGGGCGCGGGAGCGGGCGACGAACCGCGCGCGCAGCCAGTCGAGGATCTCCGCTTCCGGGGCCACGATCCGCGCGACGAGGAAGTCCTCCGCCTCACCCCTCCGGATCGCCAGAACCCGATGGCCGGGGATCGTCCGGACCGGTTCGGAGAACGCGTAGTAGTCCTGGAACTTGGAGGTCTCCCCCTCCTTCCCGCGGGCGGCCTTCGACTCGAACGTACCCTTCGCCCGGGTGATCGAACGGACCACCGCGCGCGCCTCGGCATCGTCCGCCACGCGCTCCGCGACGATGCCGCGCGCGCCAGCGAGCGCGTCATCCACCGATCCGACGTCTTTCCCCGGGTCCACGAACGCCGTCGCGGCGCGCGCGAGTTCGCTGTCCGACACCGTGCCCGACCAGAGCATGTCCGCGAGAGGACCCAGGCCGCGCTCGGCCGCGATCGTCGCCCTCGTTCGGCGTTTCGGCTTGTAGGGCCGGTAGATGTCCTCCAGTTCTCCCTTGGTCGTCGCCGCCTCGATTCGGGCCTGGAGGTCGCCGGTGAGCTTCCCCTGTTCCTCGACGGACGCGAGCACGGTGGCGCGCCGGTCGTCCAGCTCGGCGAGGTACTCACTCCGATCACGGATGTCGCGGATCCGGACCTCGTCGAGTTCGCCCGTCGCTTCCTTCCGGTAGCGAGCGATGAACGGAATGGTGTTGCCTTCAGAGAGCAGCCGGAGGACCGCGTCGACATGACGCTCCGGCAGAGAGAGTTCCTTCGCGATGGTCGTGGAGTGGGGCTGCGTCACGGGAGGCGGAATCAGAGATCAGGGATCAGGTGCCCGGCTGCACGGCGCGGACCCGGCGGACGCCGATCCGGACGCCGAGCGCGGCGGCGGCGGCCTGCAGCACGAAGATCCCGATGATAGACCCGACGCTGATCGGCCACCAGGTGACCTCACCCACCAGCGACCCGGCGAGCAGGTTGATCAACAGCCACGCAAAAACGGAACAGACGGACATCGCCAGGCCGTGGAGGATCGGCGCCGCGGCGACCCGCGTACCGATGAATATCCCGATCAGGAAGAACCCGATCAGAAGCGCGACGAGCACCGCGAACATCTCCTCCACAGGGTCGCCTTCGAGTATCCCGAAAGCGCCGAGGGCGAGAAGGATGAAGGAGGCAAGCGAAACTGAGATGAACCACCCGAACAGGATCCAGTCCCAGCGCAGGCTTCGATGGGATTCACTCATCGGACGTCTCCCTCTCCAGGCGGGCGGGTCAGGTCGCTTCGAGGCCCAGCGCGAGCTGGATCGGCTGAAACGACCTCCGGTGGTGCGGCGTCGGGCCGTGCAGGAGCAGGGCCGCCCGGTGCCCGGGCGTCGAGTATCCCTTGTTGCTCTCCCAGCCGTACAGCGGGTAGCGTGCCGCGAGCCGACACATCAGCCGGTCCCGACACACCTTCGCGACGATGCTCGCGCACGCGATCGCGTGAACCGCGCCGTCGCCGCCCACGATCGCGGTCTGGCGATCCAGCCCCAGCTCGGGCATGGGAAGTCCATCCACCAGCAGGTGCTCGGGCGCGGGATACAGCCCTGAGACCGCGCGCCGCATCGCCAGCCCCGTCGCGCGGAGGATGTTGATCCGGTCGATCTCCCGGGACGAGGCGGCGCCGAGCCGAACGCACACGGCGCGCTCCATGATCACCGTGAAGAGATCTTCTCGCTCGGCCGCGGTGAGCTTCTTCGAGTCGTCCGCGCCGTCGATGACGCAGTTCTCGGGGAAGATCACCGCCGCCGCCACGACCGGGCCCGCGAGCGGCCCGCGCCCCACCTCATCGACACCAGCCACCCGCAAAATGCCGCGGCTCCAGAACCCGCGCTCGGTCTTGAGCCGGTTCCGGAGCCGTCTTGCATCGGGCTTCCCGCGTGGCGCGGGATCCGCCTTCTTCGGTCGCGGCGCCACCGCGATCAGCGCGTCTGGCGCTCCTTGATCCGTGCCGCCTTCCCGCGGAGATTCCGCAGGTAGTACAGCTTCGCCCGCCGTACCCGCCCGCGCCGGACCACCTTGATCGACTCGATCATCGGCGTATGCAGCGGGAAGATCCGCTCCACGCCGATCCCGCCCGAAATCTTCCGCACCGTGAACGTCTCCGAGACGCCACCGTGCTTGCGTGCAATGCAGACGCCCTCGAACGCCTGAATCCGCTCCTTTTCGCCCTCGCGAACGCGGACGTTCACCCGGAGAGTGTCGCCCGGTCGGAAATCAGGGACTTCCTTGAGGAACTCTTTCTGGGTTTCGATGAAGGGATGCATTGGAGTTCACCGTTCTTAGTTGATTGCGACAAAAAGCTGAGACAGCCTTTAATGATAACCGATATCCAGCCAACGACAATATCACCGCGCTATTCCGCCAGATCCGGCCGGCGCTCGCGCGTGATCCGCTCCGACTCCGCCCGTCGCCATTCGGCGATCCTCGCGTGGTCGCCGGAGAGCAGGACCTCCGGCACCGCCATCCCCCGATACTCCGCCGGCCGGGTGTACGACGGAGGACTCAGCAATCCGTCGTAGAAGGAATCGGTGGATGCCGATTCATGGTCGGAGATCGCGCCCGGCAACAGTCGAACCACGGCGTCGATCACCGCGAGCGCCGCGATCTCGCCACCCGAGAGGATGAAGTCGCCGAGCGACACCTCTTCCGCGCCGAGCCCGTCCGCAACGCGCTGGTCAACGTCCTTGTAGTGGCCGCAGAGCAGCGTCAACTCGGGAGCCAACGACAACCGGACGGCATCGTCGTGTCTGAACCGGCGACCGCGCGCCGACATCTGCACGATCTTCCCTCCCGTCGGTCCCGAATCCGCGCTCCCCGGCACGGGGTCCCCATTTGCCGCCCTGGCCAGCGACTCGACCGCCGCGAAGAACGGCTCGGGCTTCAGCACCATGCCGGCGCCACCGCCGTACGGGTAGTCGTCAACCGCCTTGTAGTGACCTTCCGCGAAGTCGCGGAGGTTCACGATTCGGTACGACGCCAGCCCCGCGGTCGCCGCGCGACCCGGGATGCTGAGCCCGAGCGGTACCCGGAACATGTCCGGGAAGAGCGTGACGACGTTGATTTTCATCCGACGCGTCGGATCAGATCTCCAGGAACCCGTCAGGCAACTCGAGCCGCACCTGGCGGGTCTCGAGATCCACGCCCCGCACGATCTCCTTCACGAACGGGACGAGCATCTCCTTGCCACCCTTCCGCCGGATCACGAGCATCTCGGCCGGCCCGATCACGAGGATGTCCTCAACCCTCCCGAGCGGTTCTCCAGCCACCACCGCGTCCATCCCGACCAGCTCCCGGTAGTGAACCTCGTCCGGGGCGGCGGGTTCGGCTTCGGCGGCAGGGATCAGCAGCGTGGCGCCGCGCAGCGCGTCCGATGCGTTCCGATCGTCGACATCGGCGAACTTCAGAAGCGCCCCACCCGCCGTCGACCTGGCGGAGACGAGCACGACCGTCCCGCCGGTCGGCTCGCCGCGTCCACTCCCCAGGAGGAAGGTCCGGCCCGACTTGAAAACCTGCTTCGGGCGGTCCGTGTCGACGCTGATCAGGATCTCGCCGCGCACGCCATGGGACCGCCGGACGCGGGCGACGATCAGATTCCCGGCCCGATCGCCGCCGGCTGCCGGGGTCACGGCCCAGTGCCGTGAGTCAGAAGTCCCTGGACCATGCGGCTGGCGAAGCGCACGCCGCGCAAGGCGGGACGACGAAGGCGTAGCACCGCTACGTCGAGGAGGATCAACGCGGCGCGGCGAGATGCGGCGTCGGTCGCTTCGTCCAGGGACTTCTGACTCACGGTACTATGCCTTCGCCTCTTCCTCGTCCTCCGCCTCGCCCCGGACCGCCTCGACGGCGTCCGCGATCTTCTCCTTCGCGGCCTCGACCACCTCGGCGACCGTCTCCCGCACCTCCTCGACGACTTCGGCGGCCGTCTCGCGGACCTCCTCGATCACGTCGGCCGCGGCCTCGCGGACCTCCTCGGTCACCTCAGCGACAGTCTCGCGGGCCTCCTCGACCACTTCGCCCGCCGCCTCGCGGGCGTCGGCCACCACCTTCTTCGCCGCGCCACTCGCCTTCGTGGCCGCCGCCTTCGCCGCGCCGCTCGCCTTCTTCGCGCCCTCCACGACCGCCTCCACGACCGACGCCTCCGCTTCTGGCCGGAAGACGCCCGCCTTCTTCAGGAGCGCCTTCGCGGTCTCCGTCGGCGTCGCGCCGTGTCCAATCCAGTAGAGAGCGCGCGCCCGGTCGATCGAGAGCGTTGCCGGCTCGGTCCGCGGGTTGTAGTGCCCGATCTTCTCCACGATGCGCCCGTCACGGGGCATCGAGCTCTCGGCGACGACCACACGGTACGTCGGTGCGTTCTTCCGCCCCATGCGGCGGAGTCGAATCCTCAGCGACATCGATCTTCCTCTTTCGGTCGTGGTGGCGTCCGGCGGCGGGTGGTCGGAGGTGACCCTATCCGCGATGCGGGACGATCTAGAAGGCCTTCGAGAAACCGCGCAGTTCCGCGTCGCTGCTCTTCGCCGCTCCCTGCGGCGTACATGAGTACGCCTCGGTCGCGCCTCATCGCGCGCCTTGATCTGCACGATTTCTCTTCGGCCTTCGCCGAGATCCGTCCGGAAAAACCAGAAGACGGACCTCGGTGAGGTACAGCTCCTACTGCCGGCCGCCGAACGTCGGCAGCTTCGGCATCCCCATCTTCGGCATCATGCCCTGGAAGCCCTTCATCTGCTTCATGAGCTTCTGCATGTCCTTGAACTGCGCGACGAGCCGGTTGATCTCCTGCACCGGCCGCCCCGACCCACGCGAGATCCGCGCGCGCCGCGAGCCGTTCAGCAGGTCGGGCCGCCGCCGCTCCTCCTTCGTCATCGAGAGGATGATCGCCTCGATGTGCTTCATCCGCTGCGGGTCGACCTTGACGTTCTTCAACATCTTGCTGTTCACGCCCGGGAGCAGCTTGAGCAGATTCTCGAGCGGCCCGAGGTTCTGCATCTGCCGGAGCGCGGTGAGGAAGTCCTCGAGGTCGAACCGGCCCGAGCCCATGACCTTGCGCTCGAGCTTCGCCGCCTCGTCCTGATCGAAGGCGCTCTGCGCCCGCTCGACGAGCGTGAGAACGTCGCCCTTCTGCAGGATCCGGCCGGCCAGCCGTTCCGGGTGGAACTCCTCGAGCCCGTCGAGCTTCTCGCCGACGCCGATGAATTTGATCGGCTTGCCGGTGACCCCGTGGATGGAGAGCGCCGCGCCGCCGCGGGCGTCGCCGTCCATCTTCGTGAGCACGACGCCCGTGATGTCCAGCGCCTCGTCGAACCCCTGGGCGATGGTGACCGCTTCCTGTCCGGTCATGCCGTCGGCGACGAAGAGGATCTCGGTCGGGTTGATTGCGGTCTTCAGCCGCTTCAACTCGTCCATCATCTCTTCGTCGATCTGGAGGCGACCGGCGGTGTCGAAGATCACCACCCGGTCGCGCTCGCGGCGCGCGATCTCCAGCGCGCGCGTCGCGATGCCGACGACGTCCGTGCTCCCTGGCTCCGAGAACACCGGCACCCCGACCTGCTCCCCCAACGTGACCAGCTGGTCGACCGCGGCCGGGCGGTACACGTCACAGGCGACGAGCCGCGTCTGCCGCATCTCGCGCTTCATCTTGCGCGCGAGCTTGCCCGTCGTCGTCGTCTTCCCCGACCCCTGCAGCCCGACCATCATGATCACCGTGGGCGGGAACGAAGCCATCTCCAGCCCCGCTCGCTTCTCGCCCAGCATCGCCGTCAGCTCCTCGTGAACGATCTTCACGATCTGCTGGCCCGGCGACACCGCCTTCAACACCCGCTCCCCGAGCGCCTTCGCCTCCACGCGCTTCATGAACTCGCGCGTGACCTGGTAGTTCACGTCGGCTTCCAGCAGCACGCGACGAATCTCCCGCAGCCCCTCGCGGATCATGGGCTCGGTAAGCACGCCGCGCTGGCGGAATCCGCCAAGCACGCCGTCCAACTTGTCGCTGAGCTGGTCGAACACGTCGTTCCCCTACATGAACCGCGGCCGGGGCGTCGGATGACGCAAAGCCTATGAATATAGCCCGGCCTGAGTGACGGGACAACCGGTCCCGGACGGGCCCGAAGGGAATGTTCCTTGCGCTGCTACGGTACCGGATGGACCCGCTACAACAGGAGGTTTGCATGGCCGAAAGCAGAGATCACGTCGTGCCGCTGAGTCAGCTGAGTGACATTGAGGTCGCGAAGGACGATCCGGATGTGCGCGGCTGGGAGGTCCTCGGTTCGGATGGCCGGCGCGTTGGTCAGGTCGGCGAGCTGATTGTCGACCGGGACGCGATGAAGGTTCGGTACCTCGAGGTCGGAATCGGTGACGATCTGCTCGGGTCGGCTGGCGAGGCCGGGCGCGAGGTGCTGATCCCGATCGGGTATGCCCGTCTGGATCGCCACGACAATCGCGTCTTCGTGGACACGATGGCCGCGGAGGAGCTGGCCGGCCTGCCGAGATTCGAGGCGGGGCCGATCACGCGAGAGTACGAGATGAATCTCCGGCGGAGGTTCGACAGCGCGTTCACCGGCGAGCACGCCGAGAACGACTTCTACGGGCACGAGATCTACGACGAAAACCGCTTCTACGAGCCGCGTGAGGACTTTGGCGAGGAGCGGCGCCTTTCGCTCTCGGAGGAGGAGCTGGAGGTCGGGCGGAGCCGACGTCAGGCGGGCGAGGTCGAGATCGACAAGCACGTGGAAACCCGGCACGTCACCGAGCACGTCCCGGTCCGCCACGAGGAGGTGGTCATCGAGCATCGGCCGCCAGGCGACATGTCGGCTGAGACCCGGATCGAGGAAGGCGAGATCCACGTTCCGGTCTCGGAGGAAGAGCTGACGGTCCAGCGCCGAACGGTCCCCCGGGAGGAGATCGTGGTTCGGAAAGAAGAGGTCATCGAGGATCGGGAGATCGATGCCGACCTCCGGCGTGAACGGGCAGAGGTACTTCGCGAGGGTGATGTGCGGGTACGCGACGACCGCGAGGGCGAGGTGCGCGCGAGCGAGGAACTCGAGGGCGGAATGTGGTCGCAGGAAGGCCGTGAGAGCGACTTGCGGTCCGACGACGAGAGCGAGGACCGCGGCGGGTTGTTCGACCGCTGAGCCGGGCGATTGCCAGAGTGGACCGGCCGCGCGGCGCTGCCGCCGGCCGGTCCGTACCGCTTGTCGCCCTTCTGTTCAGCCCTCCTCGCGCCGAAGCTCCCAACACAGCCATCGCCCGCGGACGTCGTAACCATGGTCGCATCGATGACCCGAACCAGATGACGAGCACGGCGATCGCGGACCTCCGCCGCCCGGGTGACACCTTTCCGGCAGATCTTCCGTAGATACCCGGAGGTCCGCGGATCCGGCGTAATCGGCTCGCGCCCGCCCGCGCACGCACTGCTGGTCCGCCAATGGCGCGCCACATAGATTGCGTCGGTGTGGACCTTGTCGACCGGAGGCCCATCGCCGTGGCCCTTCCCCACTCCTTATCAGCAAGGAGCCTTCCGATGCAACTCGATCGTTGGAATCGACCAGTACCACTCGCTGGCCTCGTCGCGATTTTGCTGCTCTTCGCGCCGACGGTGGGGGCGCAGATGCCGGCGCCGGGTGTCGACGCCCCGCGGCAGCACCTCTTCGCGGCGGAGGAGTTCGGGATCAACCCGACATCGGTGACGTTCTCGAAGGACATCGCGCCGATCCTGCAGCGGAGCTGCGAGAACTGCCACCGCGCGGGCGGCGGCGGCCCCATGGCACTGACGACCTACGACGAGGTTCGCCCCTGGGCCTCGGTGATCAAGCTGAAGACGGCGATCCGGGACCGGATGGGTGCGATGCCGCCGTGGTACATGGAGAAGGACATCGGAATCCAGCACTACAAGAACGATCCGTCGCTGAGCGACGTGGAGCTGGCGATGATCCAGGCGTGGGCGGACAACGGCGCGCCGGAGGGCAATCGGGCGGACCTGCCGCCGGCGCGGGTCTGGGCGGACGGCGACGAGTGGCGGATCAAGCCGGACCTGATCGTCCGTTCCGAGCCGATCGTGGTGGCGGCGGACGATCCGGACTGGTGGGGGGAGATCCCGAGCATCCCGATCCCGCTGGAGGAGAACCGCTACGTGAAGGCCGTCGAGGTTCGCGAGGTCAACGACGTGGGCACGGGCGAGCACGGTCGGGCCACGGTGGGCGGGAAGTACGTCGTCCACCACATGATCTGGCGGACGCAGGGACCGACCGGAGCCACGTCATGGCCGGTCCACGAGGTGGGTCGCAATCCGGACCTGTTCGATGACGACGCGGGCCGTCTGCTGCACGCGGGGTCCTCGATCGCCTCGGAGTCGGTGCACCTGCACTCGAACGGACGGGTGACGACGGCGACGCTGGAGATCGGCTTCGAGCTCTTCCCCGTGGGGTATGAGCCGAAGTATCGCGGCAGCATCACGAGCCTCGGCAACGGGACGGATATCGACATCGGGGGCAACGAAGCCGGCCAGACCCTGCGCGCCTACACGGTGGTGCAGCAGCCGACGAAGGTGATCAGCTTCGAGCCTCACCTGCACGCGCCGGGCGAGCGGATGTGCCTGGAAGCGAGCTGGGGGTTCAAGACCGAGACGCTCTCGTGCGTGGGCTACGACCACAACTGGGTGCGCGGCTATACCTTCGAGGAGGACTACCAGCCACTGCTGCCGCCGGGGACGATCCTGCAGATCACGGGCTACATGAACAACTCGGCGACGAACACGAACGTGCCCGACCCGCGGAACTGGCAGGGGGCCGGGAACCGTTCGGTGGGGAACATGTTCATCGACCTGGGGGAGCGGGTCACGATGTCCGAGGAACAGTTCGCGGAGGAAGTGCGGCACCGGGTGGAGAAGTTCGGGCTGACGAAGAACGACTACATGATCGGCTGCCCGCTCTGCCTGGCCGTCGTGCCGACGCCGGGTCCGACGCCGACGAGTGGCGCGACCACGGTGGCGGGAGGGAACTGATGATGACCCGCACAACGACAGGACGGATCGCGCGACTCGCCGGGGCGTTGGCCATCACGGCGCTGCTGGCCGCCGCGCCGTCGGAATCGGCCGCGCAGGGGCTGACGTTCAACCGCGGCCAGAGCATCGCGCCGGCATTCGAGGGCTGGGAGCGGAACGACGACGGGTCATTCCGCCTGGTCTTCGGCTACATGAACCGGAACTGGGAGGAAACGCCGACCCTGCCCGTCGGCGCGAACAACTCCTTCAGCCCGGGGCCGGCCGATCGGGGCCAGCCGACCCATTTCCTGCCCCGGCGGAACCGTTTCACCTTCGAGGTCGAGGTGCCGGCGGACTTCGGCACGCAGGAGCTGGTCTGGACGCTCAACGTCGGGGGCGAGGAGATCAGCGCGTACGGGTCGCTCCTGCCGGAGTACTTCCTGGACAACGTGGTGAAGATGTCGGAGACGGGAACGCTGGGCGCGGGCACGAGCAGCCCGGAGCTGCGGGCGCACACGGCGCCGGTGCTGACGCTGGAGACGCCGCGGGAGATCGAAGCGGTGGTGGGTCAGCCCGTCCGCCTCGCCGCGCACGTGACCGACGACGGCCTCCCCCGGGCTCGCCGGAATACGTTGCCGGTGAACGAGGACGGGGAACTCAACATGACGCGGGCCGTGGCGTCGATTCCGAGCCGGATCACGGTCGACAAGGTGAACGCGCTGCACATGACGTGGTTCGTGTATCGGGCGCCGGAACAGGCGAACGCGCGGGAGACGGTGACGTTCAACCCGCCGCAGGTCCATCCGTGGGAGGACACGCGTCCGTACTCGAACTCGCCGTGGGCGCCGTTCTGGGTGGCGCCGGAGCTGCCGGCGGACGGCCGCTGGGTCGCCGAAGTCACCTTCGATGAGCCGGGCGAGTATGTCCTGATCGGCCGCGCGGACGATGGCGGTCTGTTCACGGACGAGCGCGTCACGGTGCGCGTCCGGAAGTA
>CAZUVK010000122.1:0-2363 GCA_964623785.1 uncultured Gemmatimonas sp.
CCTCATCCAGGCGCTCGACGGAAAGACCGGTGACCTCATCTGGGAACACGCCGCCGGTCCCGAGAACAACCAGGACATGAGGAACATCGCGATCTACCAGGACAAGATCCTCCACGCCACGACCGACGCGCGGCTGCTCGCGCTGAACGCGAAGACGGGCGAGGTGATGTGGGAGACCCGCGTGGCCGACAACGAACTGGGCTTCGAGCTATCCAGCGGCCCGATCGTGGCGGACGGCAAGGTGCTCCTGGGGATGGCCGGCTGCGCGCGATACATCGAGGAGAACTGCTACATGACCGCCCACGACGCCAACACGGGCGAACTCGTCTGGCGCTTCAACACCATCGCCCACTCCGGCACGCCCGGCGGCGATACCTGGGGCGACCTCGACGACATCTTCCGCGCCGGCGGCGAGACGTGGATCACCGGCAGTTACGACCCCGAACTCAACCTGACGTACTGGGGCACCGCCCAGGCCAAGCCGTGGGTGCCGGTGAGCCGCCACATGTCGATCCATGACGCCGGCCTCTACACCAACGCCACCATCGCGCTCGACGTGGCGACCGGTGAGCTCCGGTGGCACTTCCAGCACGTGCCGGGCGAGGCGCTCGACCTCGATGAGGTCTTCGAGCGCGTGCTCGTCGACCGCGACGGCCGCCAGATGGTGTTCTCGCTCGGGAAGCACGGGATCCTGTGGAAGAACGACCGCGTCACCGGCGAGTTCCTCGGCTACGGAATGGCCACGTACCAGAACGCGTTCACCAACATCGATCCCGAGACCGGCGCGATCACCTACCGCGACGACATCATCAACGCCCAGATCGACGAGTGGACCTCGGCATGCCCGAGCAGCGCGGGCGGCAAGGACTGGCACTCGATGAGCTATCACGCACCTACCGGCTTGATGATCGCGCCGCTCAGCCAGACCTGCCTCGAGAACGCCGCCTCTCCCGTCGAGCTCGAGCCCGGCGGCGGCGGCCTCGCGGCGCGGCGCAGGTTCTTCGAGATGCCCGGCTCCAACGGCAACGTCGGCAAGCTGGCCGCCTACGACGTGACCACGATGGAAGAGGTGTGGAGCTACCAGCAGCGCGCGTCATTCATCACTGGCGTCCTTTCGACTGCGGGCAACGTGGCGTTCGTCGGAGACCTCGATCGCCGGTTCCGCGCGTTCGACGTGCAGACGGGTGACATTCTCTGGGAGACGCGGCTCGGCACTTCGGTGCAGGGCCACCCCGTCTCGTTCGCGATCGACGGCAAGCAGTACATCGCAGTGACCGCGTCGCTTGGCGGTACGAGCCCGCGTTCCGTGCCGGCGGTCGTGACGCCGGAGATCACCTATCCGCGGAACGGGAACGCGCTGTACGTGTTCAGCCTGCCGGACTGAGTGGACGGGGGCGGTCACGGGATGCGAAGGGAGGATGGGTCCACGCCGGATCCATCCTCTTTTCGCTTGGGCAATCAGAGGGAAGGTAGCCACAAAAGGCACAAAGGGCACAGAAGGTATGACAAGTCATGGATGCGTTCCCCGGTCCGCAACGGTAGCGGAGGTCATGTACCCCGTCCCTTTGCCTTCTCCTGCCACGCTTCGACTTTGCCCCTTGTGCCTTTTGTGGCCACCCGCCCATGCGCCGATGAGAGCGAGTGTACCATGACGCAGAGCCGCAGCCTTGGTCAGGCATGGTTCACCTGGCGCCGCACAGCTTGGCCGACCGAGAATTATCGCCAGGGACAAAGAAAGGCGGTGACTTATTGGCTCGAATGTAGCCTTGATCATGTCGCGAGCTATATGGAAGCGCTTCAGAATGGATCTCCGCGAGGCCGGGTCGGGTCGGAACTGGTCTCTCGTCTTCTCGTCGATCTCGATCTGGCGGAACTCGAGCTTCGGAATTGCGGCGTCTCCGAGTCGAGCAAGGACAGGTACTGGGTCTTCATCGCGGCCACCCGCAGGGTCCTGACTGAATTGGAGCGCGACAGCTGATGGGGACCGGTCGTACATGCCATATCGCCGTCTTCTCCTCCCACCCCTCCGCGTCCTCAGCGTGCCCCGCGAGAACCCTGCCGTTGTCGCACCCCCGCCGTAACCTCGCGATCCGCGCGAATTCCTTGACCCGGAATCGGCCTGAGGACTATATAACGGCTCGGGTTATTTCCCCTTTTCTCAAGGATTCGGACCATGGCGCGCAAGCTGATCGTGGAAGCAATTGGAACGTTCTTCCTGGTGCTGGTGATCGGCCAGGTGGTGATCAGTCTGCCGGCCTCCGCGGCGGCGCTCGCGCCGCTGGCGATCGGTTCGGCGCTGATGGTGATGGTCTACGCGGGCGGGCACATCACCGCCGGGTTGAAGTGCCCGCCGGAGATGTGCC
>CAZUVK010000122.1:2373-10803 GCA_964623785.1 uncultured Gemmatimonas sp.
CCTATGCGGTGGGCCATATCTCCGGCGGGCACTTCAACCCGGCGGTGACGCTGGCGGTCTGGATCAGGGGGAAGGCGGCGACGTCCGAGGTGCTCCCGTACTGGGGCGCGCAGGTGATCGGGGCGGTGATCGCGGCGCTCACGGTCGGCTACCTCTCCGGCGCCGCGCCGCTGAACCCGGCTTCACCGGCCGTGGGTCCAGCGCTCCTCGCCGAGTTCCTCTTCACCTTCGCGCTCTGCTTCGTGGTCCTCAACGTGGCGACGGCGAAGGGTACGGAGGGCAACTCCAACTACGGTCTGGCGATCGGGTTCACCGTGATGGTGGGCGCCTTCGCGGTGGGCGGGATCTCCGGTGGCGCCTTCAACCCCGCCGTGGCGGTCGGCATCACGATGATGGGCCTCTCGCCGACCGGCGCGTTCTGGATCTTCATCGTCGCGAACCTGGCCGGCGGCGCCGCCGCGGCGTACCTCTTCAACGCGCTCGACCTCGGGTCCGACCGGGAGATCCAGGGGGCGAAAGGCGCCAGCCCGGCGGGCGCCGCCAGCGACTGAGTCCCGCTTCTGTGCCCTCTGTGCCTCTGTGGTCAACCCGGGCCGTTCGCGCCGTCCCCGCGGACACCCGCTCAGAACCGGGAGATCGCCAGCCGGAAGCCGATCATCGGCCGGCGGACTCCCGGGTCGCCGCCGCCCCGGACGGCCGAGCGCACGAGGTTGACCGGATCCTCGAACGACCCGCCGCGCATCACCCAGAGCGCGTCCGCCTCCAGGTCCGGGCCCGCGTCGGTCTCGCCATAGCGGTTGGCCTGGTAGGGGCTGCGGGTCCACTCCCAGACGTTCCCGGCCATGTCCGCCAGGCCGTAGGGACACGCTTCACACGAGAACGAGCCGACCGGGCTCGCGGCGCGGCCCTGGAAGTTCGCGTGGTCGCGGCTCGGTTCGTTGCCCCACGGAAAGATCCGCCCGTCCGTGCCCCGCGCCGCTTTCTCCCACTCCGCCTCCGTGGGCAGGCTGATCCGCCACCCGGCGTTCAGCGCCTCCCGCAGCTGGGGCGGCGTCGCCGCCGATTCCTTCATCCGCGCTTCCAGCCACCGCGCGTAGGCGAGCGCGTCGGGCCATGACACCAGCGCGACCGGGTGGTTGTCCGGCGCCGCGAGCGTACCCGGGTCGACCCGGTGCCCCGTCGCCTCCACGAACGCCCGGAACTGGCCGACCGTAACCTCGTACCGCCCGATGTAATACGTTGGCAGGTCGACGGAGCCGTGGCCGACACCGTTCGCCCAGCGCTCGTTCTCGAACGACTGCGGGTCCATCGTGGGATCGCTCCCCATCAGGAACGGGCCGGCCGGGATCTCGACGAAGCCGAGAAGCTCCTCGTCGGGCAGGAACCACGCGTCCGAGCGGAAGCCCGTTGGGTCAGCGACGCCGACCGCGGCCTGCGCTGCGAGCGGCATCGTGGTCGCTCCGGCGGCCGCAACGCCGATCGAGTCGCGGCTGAACAGCCAGACCGACGCGACCAGCGCGGCCAACGCCATCAACAGCCCCGTCGCGACCCCCGCCCGCGCGGCGCCCCCGGTTCCGGTCGAATCTTCGTTCATCGCCGCCCCGAAAAAGTGTCTACCGGATGGGCCGCCAGGCGACCATCCCGATCATCCGAATCAACCACAGCGTCACAGAGTACACGGAGAGGCCAAGGACATCGTGAATGCCTCTGTGCCTCTGTGGTCCCATAGTTCACCGGGAATCGCGCTCACGGCGCTACAGCACCCGCTCGCACGCGAACGTCCACCCGTGCTCACAGGCCCGCGCGTACAGCTCCGGCTCCGGCATATCGAGAAGGTTCAGCCCGCCCTCGCGCAGGAGCAGCCGCAGGTCCAACGCTCTCGGAATCGCCTGGGTCACACTTCCCGGATCGAGGAGATTCAGGCAGCCCGGCTGGAACCGGAGTTCACACGCCCGCGAATAGAATCCGACCGCGAGCAGATCATTCGCCTCGGTGATCCGGCCTTCCGTGTAGTGACGACCGAGTTCGTTGCACGCCCAGCCCGAGTTGTCATTGCAGTACGTCGACTCCAGGAGCAGGAGCCGCTCGCAGCCGCGCGGCAGGTCCTCGGCGCACGCCTGCTGCCAGAACGGGAGGCTGTCGCCCGGGTGACGGCTGTCCGTCTTCCCCATCGCCGACATGGCGCCGAAGAAGAGGATCCACACCGCCATGTGGGCCAGGTTGCCGCGATAGGTGAACGCGTCGAGCCGCAGCGCCCTCAGAACGCGCCCCGGCTGGATCGACTTGACCGCCCGGTCGATCCACGGGACGCTCAGGTTCAGGAGCGGCACGCAAAGCAGCTTGTCGTAGTGCGTGGGCGCACCGATCCCCGTCAGCACCGAGTAGAGCCCGAAGACGCCGACCCCGTAGAGGATGCCGAAGATCAGCTTGCCCGGCGGCGTGCGCGGCGAGGTCGACGGATCGGTGATCAGAAGGTGCAGGCCGAGGAAGACGGCCGACGGGATCTCGGAATCCAGGAAATACGGTACCCCGGTAATCGCGTAGTACGCCGCGCTCAACCCGAACAGCGTCGCGGCGGCACCGCCGGCGAGCAGCGTGATCGAGAAGAAGTACATCACGACCAGGCCGCCCAGGAAGAGGTACAGATAGATCCCGGGCGCCAGGCTCAACGTCGATGCGATCTCCGGTCCCCACGTCAGATCCGTCGCGTTCGTGGCGATGAGGATGAGCGAGAAGAGCCCCAGCGAGAACGCGGACGGGTTGAAGATGTGTACGTTCCGACCCTCGCGATTCCATCGCACGAACTCCTTCCCCAGGAGCCCCACGGCGATCATCACGAACTGCAGGTAGAACCAGTCGTCCTTGAACCAGAGGAAGAGGTTGATGCTGAGGATGATCGGAAACGGCGCGAACCCGAGGATGTACTTGTCGCGCCGCCACCACGAGATCAGCATGTCGCAGGCGTACGCGAAGAGGAGCTGGGCCACGATCAGCGGCGCCATCTCGTACACGGGCCTCCAGAAGAACCCCCAGTAGAGGAAGACGGAGACCTGCACGATCGACTGGATGTAGTGCTGCGGCCGCGCGACCACCTCCACGCCGAGCGTCGTCGTCCCGCGTCTCACCCGGGCGTAGAGGGCCCCCGCGAAGATGAGCATCGCGGCGACGGTACCCTGGAACGAGCGGACGAGGATCGGGTTGCTCTGGACCCGGTCGGTCAGCGAGATCAGCAGGATGACGCCGATCAGGGCCAACGGCGCGAGGAGGTGCCGATTGGAGGATCTCGGCGGAGACTGGGGCGGAGCGGCGGCGGTGGCGCGAGAGTTCCGCGGTTGGCGCGGTTCGGGCGCGCGCCGACTCGACGTGGATGCCATGTGGGGGGTGTTTCCGGGCGATAAGTCCTGAGGAGCCGGGAGCCGGCGCGTTCGCCGGAACCGACTACAATCATATCAGTTTACGCCTGGATATGGGAGGGGTGCCACCGAAGCCCCGGACCGTGCGGGTTGAGGCCCCCTACCTGGGATTCGCCGGCTCGCAGTCGCCGTTCAGCCACTCCCGGGGGACGACCGGCTCGGGCGTCCGGTCGTTGAAGTGCTCGTAGAGGTAGTCGAAGATCTTGCCGGAATCCTCGAGCGACAATCCGGGAACGACGCCGCGGTGGGTCGCCTCGACCGCCGCCCATTCCTGTCGGTTCCGCTGCCCGAGCGCCACGCATGCGACGGCGTGGCAGCTCGCGCAGTTGTTGAGCACCAGGCCCCGGCGCCCCGTTTCGGGGAAGATCTCCGTCGTCGTCCGCGGGTTGGCGGGCGGCGTCGGCGCGCTGAACTCGCCCGGCGTGATGCGACCCTCAGCCCGCTCACCGTCGCCGCAGCCAGCGACCAGCAACGGCAGCGCAAGCGCCGCGAGGATCACCCCCCGCGCGCGCGCCGCTCGCCCCAATCGTGTCAATCGGATGTTCACACCTTGAATTCCCCGGCGCGAATGGCCTTCTTCCAGAGGTCCGGCCCGGGCGCGCCGGGCCGGTTCCATCGCTCAACCAAACCGTTCCGATCCGCCAGATGCAGCCGCAAACACGTACCCACTTCGAGATACTCGGTGGCGCGGAGGGCGTTCGCCGCCTCGTCGACCGATTCTACGATATCATGGACACCGCGCCCGAGGCGGCCACGATCCGCGCGCTCCACGCCGCGAGCCTCAAGGTCTCCCGCGACAAGCTCTTCCTCTTCCTCACCGGCTGGACCGGCGGCCCGCCCGTGTACATCGAGAAGTACGGTCACCCGAGGCTCCGGATGCGGCATCTGCCGTTCTCGATCGGCGAGGTCGAGCGGGACGAGTGGATCTGGTGCATGGAACACGCTCTCGCGGAGCATGACCTCGCCGACTTCGACCGCGACTTCCTCCTCGATCGCTTCCGCGCCCTCGCGGACCACATGCGGAACCGGCCGGAATACCCGCGAAACTAGGAGCGCGGACCGGGCGGCCGCAATGAGGGCGCGCAAAGGGCGTGGATGGGGAGGTGGTTCACCGCGAAGATCGCGAAGATCGCAAAGTGGCGCGCCCATCCCATTCGCGCATTGGCGCCGTGGATCCGCGCCACTTTGCGATCTTCGCGATCTTCGCGGTGAACCACCTCCCCACAGCACGCCGCCACACCGACCTCGCACCCGACGGGCGCGCGAAAGCCCCCGGAGTGGAACCGGTCGATTTGGGATACCCAGATTTCAGCGGAACTGGTGGAATCCGATACCGCGGATGGTAACGACTCGGGTCAACTCCGGAAGAATGCGGCCTTCATGCGCGCGAGTTCCTCGGGTTCCAGCGATTCGACGGGCTTGACGTAGAGTTCGTTCAACCGCTCGCCGCGGAATCGAGCGATTCGCTCGGCGGCGTCCGGTTTGAGGCGGCGCGTCCGCTTGCGGCGCGGCTCGGGATCGATCTCGGGAGGTTGTTTGGACAAGTTTGCCTTCTGTCAGGGGAAATGGGATCCGGTTGAAGCGCCCATACGCACACTCCGGACCATGTGGTGATGAAAGCGTCGGCCGAAATCCGGGAATTCTTCACGGAAAACGGTCTACGCCGGGCGACGACCGGCCGTTTTCGGCCGGTGACGCGACGAGTTTGATCTGGTATGACTAATGTCTGATTCGGACGGGAGGCCGGTTCGGCGACGTCGATCGTGTCGGAGGTGTTGTACCCTGGTTGGCCCCGCCGGGTTTCACGAAGGCTGGATCAGGGCTGACTGGAACCCGCGGAACGGGACTGTACGTAAACGAGCGATACCGCTTCCGCGAGAAGCTCTTCGCTGAGCCGGGGATAGAAATGACGGGCCCGGATCTCGATGTCTTCGCGCGTCGACCCCGGAGGCATGGCCGCCCGGATCGCATGGGCTCGGGCCTCACGGATCTGGCGTGCTGTTTTCTCCTCGCGGCGTTGGCGAGCGGCGGCCATCTCACGGGCAAGCTCTGCTGATGTCACGATGTCCCCCGAAACTGGTGAGCGAAACGTGTTACGCTCAAGATAACACTGTTCGGCCGGAATCGCGCTATCGCCGTTCGCCATCGTCAGGATCGACCCGCTGGGTGAGCCGAGGTTCCGGGGGCCGCGGGATGGTCAGACGCGGGTCGAGGGCTGGTCGAAGAAGTCGACCACTCCGGTATCCAGCGAGTACTCGGCGCCCACGACGAGAAGCCGGTTCTGCTGAATGAGGTCCTCGATGATCCGCGACCCGTGTCGGAGCTGGCTGACCGAGGCCCGGATGTTCGCGCGCACTGCGCGCCCGATGAGCGTCTCCCGGTCGGGCCGCTCGTCGGTGTCCAGGAGCGTGGTCACGACGGGCCGGATCCGGTCGACGATCGACCGGAGGTTGGGCGACCGCGCCTCGGTCGGGCGTTCCATCTCTTCGATCGTCGCCGTGACCGCACCGCAGTTGGAGTGGCCGAGGATGATGACCAGCCGGATTCCGAACCGCTCCACGGCGAACTCCACGCTGCCGATCTGCGATGGCGAGACGATGTTGCCGGCCACGCGGATGACGAACAGGTCGCCGAGTCCCTGGTCGAATACGATCTCCGCGGGAACGCGGGAGTCCGAGCAGCCCAGAATGACGGCGAACGGGTTCTGCCCGTTCGCGAGTTCGACGCGGCGCCCCTGACCGGTGGCCGCTTCGCGCCCCGCCTCGCCGGTGATGAACCGCGCGTTACCTTCCCGTAGCCGACGAAATACCTCGAGTGCCTCGATCATTCTCCTTCTATATCCTCCACCTCTCCACCCATGCCGCGCCGGGGCGGGAGTCTGGTTCAGGGGTTACGGTTCGGACCTGTGGCCCACGAATACATCCAGGACGCGATCGACCTCGGAGTGCACGAACGGAACGATGCGCGGTTCGAATCCCGCGCGTCGCATGAGGTCGATCCACGCGTCGCGCGAGAAGAGCCCCTCCACGTGGCGATCGTGCTCGACCCGCACGCCGCCGTCGATGGTCCGGAGCATGTGCGCGTAGTCGACCGTGTACATGGTGTCGGCCGGGTCGGGGTCGTGGACCCACTCCAGGTACCGGAGTCCGCGGCCGTCCGCCGCGTTCGCTCCGCCGTCGTCCGTTGATTCCTCGAACGTCTCGCGCACGTAGTCCGGCGCGAAGAGCGCCAGGCCGCCTGGCCGGCAATGCACGAATGCCGTCTCCATCGCGCGCAGCAGGTCGTCGGGCGTCGTCATGTAGCAGACGGCGTCGTGCACGAATACCCGATCGAAGCGCCGCCCGAGTCGAATCGTCCGCATGTCGCCCGACAGGTGCTCGCACTCGGGATTGAGCGCCCGGCTGTGCGCGAGCATCCCCGGCGACGGATCGACGAGGGTGAGGTCGAAATGATGCTTGAGGAATGATGCGTTGTTGCCGCCACCGCTGCCAAGCTCCAGCATCGTCGGCCGATCAGCGGATCCGCCCGGTGGCACGAGTGCCTCGCGAAAGAAGGTGGCTTCCTCCGCATAGTCCTGGGGCGGCGAGAGGAGCGGCCACCATTCCGCCAGGTCGTCGTACAATCGGTAGCCGGTCGGCATTTCTTCCCTGACGGCGTTCCCCGGCTCGTTTCCCACGTCGGGCGACTCGGGTTCAGACATTCTTCGCCATCGCGCGCTAGCGGACGCGCGCCTGGAACGCACGGGTCTGGGTGCCGAGCAGATCCACGAGATCCCCCATCCCCAGCGCCGAATCCAGAAGGTGGAGTCCCCACCCGGTATTGGGGGTGCCGTCGGCGTTCATCACGTTTCCGCCCAGCTCGGTCGAACGGGAGCCGTCATCGTCGGTCACGCTGATCGATAGATAGGACCCGTTGCCGTCGTGCACGCATGTGGCCGAGACCAGCCCCGGCACCTTGACGAACGGGGTGGTGATCGGCCGGTCGGGCGAAACCCAGGGCGGCAGGCCGGCGCGATCCGCGGCGAGATAGGCGTCGAGCGCGGCCCGGCCCCCGGCGAGCGACGCCGGGTTCGTGCACCCGACCTTCATCCCCGCGAACTCGGTCCGGCCAAAGAGCGCGCCGGGTGGCGGCGGCGCGTCCTCGCTGAACGACACGTAGGTGACGACGCAGCCGAACTGGTCGCGGGCGCGGCAGAGCGGCGTGATCTCGAGGCTGCCACCCAGGTCGCGGTCTTCGGGGATGATCACGTTCCAGCCCAGCAGGTACGCCGAAACCAGCTGCCGATGGACCGGCCGCGATTCGATCTCCTCCGCGAGCAGCCGCACCAACATGATCGAGCCCTGCGAATGCCCCACGAGGACGACCCCGCGACCGTTGTTCTCGTTCTGGAGGTAGCTGTTCCACGCGTCGCGCACGTCACGGTACGCGAGCATCAGCGCCTCGTTCGACATCGGGTCCATGCCGCCGGCGAGTCCGGATCGGAGGCCGGCCAGCGTCATCTGGCGGTACATCGGGGCGAAGAGCCGGCAACGCGAGCCGAACCGGGCGAACTGCCGGGCCGCCGCGGATATCTCGGCCTGCGTGGGCACGATCCCGCTGTTCCGGGTCGCCTCCTGGGACACCGTCGGGTATACGTAGAAGCAGTCGACCGGCGGATTGGGATGCGCGGACCACTCCTCGATGCGCATCGAACCGTCGGCCTCGATGACGGTCGCCGACAGGTCGGTCGCGCACGCGTCCTGGCGGCCGGGGAGGCATAGCCAGGCGGCGGGGTCCGAGTAGTCAACGCGTTCCTCGGCGGCCAGGGCGGGCGCCGTCGCTGGCGCGGGGACCTGGGCCTGGGCGGGGGCGGCCGGCCCGGTCGCGCAGGCGGCGGTTCCGGCGAGCATCGCCAGGGTCAGCAGGGCGGGGACCCGTGTCATTGCGGGCACTCTTTCACCATGGGTGGTCGGCGGTCCGGTCTCGCGACGTTTTCCGAAGATCGGAACGCGGGGCACTCGCTGCAAGGGCGGGGGGC
>CAZUVK010000123.1:0-9407 GCA_964623785.1 uncultured Gemmatimonas sp.
CTCCGACGTGGTGCCGCCGGCGACCTTCAGGAGACGATCATAGTCGGCCGGATCCACGACCACCGATACGGACTCATGATTCTTCGCCGCGGATCGCAGCATCGCGGGTCCCCCGATATCGATCTGCTCGATCGCCTCGGCGTCCGGAACGCCAGCGCGCGCGATGGTCTCCTGGAACGGGTACAGATTGACGGCGAGGAGGTCGATAGGCTGATATCCGAGCCTCGTCATCTGCGCTTCGTCCTCCGGGTTGCCACGCCGCCCGAGGAGACCGGCATGCACCGCGGGATGCAGCGTCTTCACGCGGCCGTCCATGATCTCCGGGTGTCCGGTGAAGTCACTCACCTCAGTCACGGCGATCCCCGCGTCGCGGATCGCCTTCGCGGTCCCGCCCGTCGAGAGGAGGGTCCAGCCCAGGCGTTCCAGGCCCCGCGCGAGTTCCACGATGCCGGTCTTGTTCGATACGCTCAGTAGCGCGATTGGCATGCTCTCTTCACGTCATGAGTTCAGGTACCGGACCGGATCGATCGTCGGCCGATCGACGGCCACCAGATGGAAGGCTTCGAGTGCCGGGCCCGACGGCGCGACGGCGGCGCCGAGGAGCGACTCGATGGCCGCCGGGTAGAGGAGATGCTCGACCTTCAGCACCCGCTCGGCAAGCCGTTCAGGCGTGTCGCCCGCCAGAACGGGAACCGGCCATTGGGCGAGGATCCTTCCCTCGTCAAATCGATCGTCGACCAGATGCACGGTCGCCCCCGACACGCGGGCGCCCGATGCGATCACCGTCTGGTGCACCCGCGCTCCGTACATCCCCGCCCCCCCGAACGACGGGAGCAATGCGGGGTGGATGTTCACCATCCTTCCGGCGAAACGGCTGACCACGCTCGAAGGCACGAGCCGCACGTAGCCGGCGAGAGCGATCACGTCGATTCTCGTGGCGACGAGCAGTTCGAGCATTGCGGCTTCCGCGGCCTCAGCGCCGAGCGCCGAAACGTCCAGCACCTCGGCCGTGACACCGGCGCGAGCGGCGCGGTCGAGCGCCCCGATGCTTTCGCGACTGGCCACGACCATTTCAACGCGCGCGATCGACGACTCGCGCGCGTTGAAATGGTCGAGCAGCGCCTGCAGGTTCGTGCCGCCTCCCGAGACGAAGACGGCAAGCCGAGCCGGGGTATTCACCCGTGTATTCCGATTCGCGTGGTGGTCAAAGCCGCCGAGTTCGCCAGAGGCGGGCGGAACATACCGGTGGGGGCGGAGGTCGTCAACGAGAGCCGGAGGTCGGGCGGGGACGCGCGGCTGAAGGAACGGCGGCGCCGTTCGATTCAGGCGAAACTGCTGCCTCCGAGATGTGGAACGAGGAAGGGATTGGCCACCCGCTCGTGACCCACGGTCGTTTCCGGTCCGTGTCCGGAATGGAGGACCGTCTCGTCCGGAAGCGACAGGATGTGCGTGCGTATGGAATGCATGAGCGTCTGAAAGTCACCCCCGGGCAGGTCGGTTCGCCCGATCGACCCGGAAAAGACGCAATCGCCGACCATGGCGATGCCGCCGCCGACGAGGATCACGTGACCCGGAGCGTGGCCCGGCGTATGGTGCACGGTCAGCGCGCAATCACCGAATCGGATCGTCTCCCCTTCGATCAGGTACTCGTCGACGGGCGGCGGGGGGACCATGTCCAGCCCGAACCAGCGGGCCTGCGCCGTGACGCCGCGGTATTGGCCCTCTGCGTCACGGTGAAGGTGGATCGGCGCGCCGGTCGCCTCCTTCGCCCGGGCCACCCCGTCCACATGGTCGATGTGCGCGTGGGTCAGAAGGATTGCGACCACCTTCGTTCCGCGACGATCCACCTCCGCCAGCATCTCATCCACGCCACCGCCGGGATCCACCAGCACGCCCTGTCCCGTCCTGGGGCAGGCCAGGAGGTAGCCGTTCTCACCGAACTCGCCTCCGGAAAAGCGTTCGACGATCGGCGGCGCGGAATGGTCCATCGCGAAGCTCACTCGCTCAGCCACAACCGCAGTTTGGCGGTCGCACCCCTGCCGCCTCGATCGCTTCCTCCTCCGCCGTCGGAGCGCGCCAGCCGCCAGACAGGTCGAGCATTCCCCGCAACGCCGCCTCCGCCCGTACCCGAACACCTTCGTCCAGAACGACTTCGTGCCGCAGATGGTCGAGCGACCACGCCAGCTTCGCCAGCGTGTTCATCTTCATGTTCCCGCAGATCGCGGCGCCCGAGAGCGGGATGATCGTCTTCTCCGGGAATCGCTGCTGCAGTCTGTCGATCAGACCTCGCTCGGTTCCGATGATCAGCTCGTCGTGGCTCTCGGCGATCTGCACCATCTTCGCGGTCGAGCTGACGTAGTCCGCCTGCTCGAGCAGCTCGCGCCTCGCTTCGGGATGGATGACGACCCGGGCGTTCGGATACTTCGCGCGCGCCGCGGTGAGTTCGTCGAGCACGAGATCGTCGTGGACGTAACAATAGCCATCCCAGGCGACGATCGATCCCGGCACGACCGCCGAAGGGTCACTCACTTCACTCGTGGTAACGAACGGACGCCCCGTACGCTCTGCGGCGTACCTCGCCAGGTTCCGGTCCGGAACGAAGAGCAGCGTCTCGTCGGGGGCGAATGACTCGACGACCTGGACGGCGTTCGACGACGTGCAGCAGATGTCCGACTCCGCCTTTACCTCGGCCGTGGAATTGACGTACGTGACCACCGGCGCACCGCGGAAGCGGTCCTTGAGGAGACGGAGGCTGTCACCCGTGACGAAGTCGGCCATGGGACACCCGGCGCGCAGGTCGGGCATCAGGACGGTCTTTTCGGGCGAGAGGATCTTCGCCGTTTCCGCCATGAAATGGACGCCGCAGAAGACGATCACGTCGGCGTCGGTCGCCGCGGCTTCCTGCGAAAGCCCGAGCGAGTCGCCGAGATAGTCGCTGACGGCCTGGATCTCGACGCGCTGATAGTTGTGCCCGAGGATGACGGCGTTGAGTTCCCGCTTGCGGTCCGCGATGCGAGCGGCAAGCTCATCCGGGGTGAACCGACTGTATTCCAGTGCGCTCAAAGGCGCGTCGACCACTCTGATCATCGTTGCTCCCTCTGCGAAGGGGGGCGGAAACCAATCCCGGGAGTCAGAAAGGCCCGCGAGGGAACGATCCCGCGCGGGCCCTCGACCATCTGATGAGCGACGCGGCTAGACCGTGAAGGAACTGCCGCACCCGCACCCGCCGGAGGCGTTCGGGTTATTGAACGTGAAGCCCGAACCCTGAAACGTGGTGACGTAGTCGATCTCGACACCACCGAGATACTGCATGCTGAACGGGTCCACGAAGAGCGTGAGGCCGCCGACCTCCACCACCAGGTCGTCTTCGGCCGGCTCGTCTTCGATGTTGAGACCGTACTGGAACCCGGAACACCCGCCCGGCAGGACGCCGACACGAAGCCCGGCGTTCTCGGGTGACCCGTTCTCCTCCATGTATTTCCGAACTTCGGCCGCGGCCGTTGGCGTGACCGCGATGCCCGTAATCGTGTTCTGTGAATCCATTGCGCCCCCGCGGTTACTCTTCGCGAAAACCCTCGCGACCGGTCGATCGCGAGCCTCCTCCATCCACCTCCGGACCGCGGAAAATCATGCCATCCCCGCCCGGCCGAGCCGAATGCTTCAATGCTGAAATATACCGGGACCTTCCCGCCTCGTCAATCAAGTGCCCCCCGGGCTTCCGAGGATCGCGGCCCGAGAAGAAGGTCGACCGCCTGACCCAGAGAGTCGACGATCTCGACACTGGCTGGTACACCATCGGGATCCTCGATGTTTGACGGACGGACGAGGTAGCAGGTCCCCCCGAACGTAACGCCGGCCTCCAGATCCCGCATCCGATCACCGATCCAGACGGACCGGGCGAGGTCGATATCGTGCTCTCTCGCGGCCCGCAGGAAGAGCCCCGGAGCCGGTTTTCGGCAATCACAGGGTGGAACCCGCGTCGGTTCGTGCGGGCAGTGATACGTCGCCAGGATCCTGCCGCCGGCATTCTCGATCAGCTCATCGACGCGGACCTGGACGGCAGCGAAGTCCGCCTCGGAGTAGTACGCCCGTCCGATGCCCGACTGGTTGGTGACGATTACCACGCGCAGGCCCGCGCCAGTCAGACGCGCCACCGCGCGGTCCGCGCCGGGGAGCAGGCGGACGCGATCGGGATCATGAAGGTAGTGCAGATCCTCGATGATCGTGCCGTCACGGTCGAGAAACACGGCTGGCCGGCCCATGCGATTCGATCCTGCGGTAGCGGGTCGGAAGGACGCGATCCGACCCTGTGAACGGCCGGGCCACGAACCCCCTCAGCCGGCGGTGACGTGAAATCCCGCGTCGACGTAGATCGTCTCGCCGGTGACGCCTGATCCGAGGTCGGAGGCGAGGAACACCGTGGCCTTCGCGACTTCCTCCACCTCGATCGCGCGTCCCATCGGAGCACGCTCGGCGGTAATCCGCAACAGATTCCGGAAGTGCGCCACCCCACGGGCGGCGAGTGTGTTCACCGCGCCGGCGGAGATGGCGTTGATGCGAATCCCCTTCGCCCCGAGGTCCACCGCCAGGTACCGGACACTCGCTTCGAGGGCGGCCTTGGCGACGCCCATCACGTTGTAGCCCGGTACTGCCTTCTCGGACCCGTAGTATGTCATCGTGACGATACTGCCGCCGGCCGGCATGATCGCGGAGGCCGCGCGGGAGAGGCTGACCAGCGAGTAGGCGCTGACGTCGAGCGCCACCGCGAAGTCGTCCCGCAAGGTCTCCACGAAGGGCTCCGACATGGCCGCCTTGGGAGCGTACGCAACCGAGTGGAGGAGGAAGTCCAGTCCACCCCATCGATCGTGAAGGGTTGAGAAGACCTCCTCAATCTGATCGTCGCGTTGCACATCCATCTCGAATCGCAGGGCGTTCGGCAGGGACGCGGTGGTTTTCTCAACCCGGTCGCGCATCAGCTCGCCCTGATAGGTGAAGGCGAGCTCCATGCCGGCCTCGGCGAGCAGACTCGCGCAGGCCCAGGCGATCGAGTTCTGATTGGCTACTCCAACGATCAGGCCGCGCTTGCCCTCGAGCAAGCCGGCCAGGGCGCTTCGTTCTGCCATTGTCCGCGAGGAAGTTCGAGGTTCTGAGGTCTCACGTCGCGCGTCGGCGCGCAATGTAGCGACTCGGTCCCCGGGGGGAAACGAGCGCGATCGGGTCTGGAATGCCGGGTGGGGTCGTTACAGTCAACTCGATATCGGCGATCAGTCCATATACGTTACGAATGCCTTCCAACGTTACGACATAGTCGGAATCCGGCTCCAGCGCGACGCTGTCACCGAGTTGTACGACGAGCGTCCGCGACGCGGGATACGGACGGTCGGGCAACGTATCGCCGGGCTCGGTAGCCGGGAAGATCCGGGCGTCGGAACCGATGGTGACGCGTTCGACGTCGACAGCATCCCCACCGGGTCCAACGACCGCGATCGCCGCCGCATCCAACGTCTGATCGGGGTCGAGATAGTCGTCGAATTCGATCTCGATCCGTGTCTGACGGAAGATGCCCGAGGCGGCCCGTGGCGCCGTGGAATCCGGCGCGACGATGCGGAACGCCAATTCAATGGGATCACCCTCGAGCAGACTGACAAAAACCGAATCCCGCAACTCGAAAATCTCGAGCGAGCGGTTGCGGTTCACGTCCTGGAATGCACGGATCTGGTAGTCGCCCGGTGGGATTCGATCCAGCGCGAATGCGCCCGCCGTGTCAGTCGGAACGGCGTACACGAGCGAGTCCGCGGTACGAATCGCTTCGACCCTGATGCCATTCTCGAGCCGCCCCGTCACGCGGTCGACCACCGTCCCCGTCGCCCGCGTGTCGGGGATCGCCGGACCGGTCGAAAATACAAGCCTCTCGACCTCAGGCAGCCGGTTGCCGAAGAGGTCGAAGATGCTCGGTTGGATCGTGACCTGGTAGATCTGACCCGGCTCCCATCCACGACGGAGCGACACGCGGATCTCGTCGCGCCCCTGACGGACCTCGACCGGACTGGTCCGGGGTGACACCGACACCGCCTCCTCGACACCCCGTTCCGAAATGCGTTCGTCGAACACGAAGACGACAGCGCCGTCGAAGTCCGGCACGACCACATCCGATTCCGGGCGGGTCGCGATGATGCCAGGCGGGAGGATGTCCTCGGCCCCGCCGGTCGGCGCCTCGATGTGCGCGCACGCGCCGAGAACCAGCCCCGTCACGGCCAGCGCGGTCGCCCAAACGCCACCTCTCACGACTCAGCCCTCCAGAGTGGCAAGCGTTCGTGACAGTTTGTCACGTTGTTCGGCAAAGTTCACGAGTTTCTCTCGCTCCCGCGCGACAACATCGGCGGGTGCACGACCAACGAAGCCCTCGTTGGCGAGACGCTTTTCCGTCGCTTCGGCCTGGGTCGCGACGCGGTCGAGCTCCGTACGCAGGCGGGCGCGCTCGCGCTCGAGGTCAACAACGTCCGCCAGAGGAACGAAGAGCTCGGTACCAGTCGCCAGTACGACGCTCGCGCCGATCTCCCCATCGGCGCGCCCGGTCTGGATTGTGTCGACCCTGGCCAGGTCGGCGAGCGTCCTCGCGGAGTCGCGAAGGAATCGGCCGAACGCCTCGCCCTCGCCCGCAACGCGCAGCGTCATGCGTTGCGCGGGCTGTACACCGTACTCGGCGCGGAGGTTACGGACGGCACCGATCACCTCCCGCAGTTCCGCCACGAGCGCCTCGGCGGCGGGGTCCTCCCAGTCGGGCCGGGGCTGGGGCCACTCCGCCACCATGAGCGACGGTGCGTCGCCCTCGCGCCAGGGAAGGCGGAGCCAGACGGCCTCCGTGATGAACGGCATCACCGGATGCAGCAGCCGCAGTGTTCCGTCCAGCACCGACACCAGGGTGGCCCGCGCCGCGTCGCGCGATGCCTCCCCCAGGTCCCCCCGGAGGCGCGGCTTCGCGATCTCCAGATACCAGTCAGCGATCTCGCCCCAGAAGAAGCCATGGCAGGCGAGCGCGGCCTCGTTCAGGCGGAATCGCTCCATCGATTCGGTGACCAGGCGCGTCGTCCTCGAGAATCGCGAAAGCACCCAGCGGTCCACGGGCTCCAGCGCCGCCGTCACCTCCTCGAGTCGCGGCGTTGGCCCCTCGCCCAGGTTCATCAGGGCGAAGCGCCCCGCGTTCCAGAGCTTGTTGGCGAAGTTCCGTCCCGGACCGAACGTCTCCTCCAGGTTCTCGTAGTTCATGTACTGGTCGGTGCCCGCGCCCGCCCCCGCGACCACCGTGTACCGCAGCGCGTCGGCCCCGTACAACCGGACGACCTCCAGCGGATCGATCCCGTTTCCAAGGGATTTCGACTGTTTGCGTCCCAGGTGATCCCGAACGATTCCGTTCAGGTAGACGTCGCGGAACGGCACGTCGCCCATGAATTCGATCCCCGCCATGATCATGCGGGCGACCCAGAAGAAGATGATGTCAGGGCCGGTGACGAGCGTGTTGCCCGGGTAGAACTTTCTCAGCGCCGGACCGTCCTCCGGCCAGCCGAGCGTGGAGAACGGCCACAGCCAGGAGGAGAACCAGGTGTCGAGCACGTCGGGATCCTGCTCGAGAGTCGTTCCTCCGCACTTCGGGCAGGCGTCGGGGTCCGTCCGTGAGACGATGATTTCACCGCACCCCGGGGTGCCACAGTACCACGCGGGAATCCGGTGGCCCCACCAGAGCTGCCTCGAGATGCACCAGTCACGGATCCCCTCGAGCCAGTTCTCATAGACTTTGGTGTATCGCTCCGGAGTGAACCGGACCCGCCCATCCCGCGATGCGGCGAGCGCGGGCTCGGCGAGCGGCTTCATCTTCACGAACCATTGCAGCGAGAGCCGGGGCTCGACGACGGTGTTGCACCGGTAGCAGTGGGGGATGGACGTCGTATAATCCTCCACCCGGTCGAGCAGGCCGGCTTCCGAGAAAGCCGCCACGATCCGGTCCCGCGCCTCGAGCCTGTCGAGTCCGCGGAAGGCCTCGGGCACCGTGTCTTCCATCCGCGCATCGGGCGTCATCACGTTCAGCGCGGGGAGCCCGTGACGCTGCGCGAGATCGAAGTCGTTGGGATCGTGCGCCGGCGTGATCTTGACGGCGCCCGAGCCGAACTCGGCGTCGACGTAGTCGTCCGCCACGAAGGGAATGCGGCGGCCGGTGAAGGGGAGCTCGAGTTCGGACCCCAGAACGGAAAGGAACCGTTCGTCGGCAGGATTGACTGCGACCGCGACGTCGCCGAGCATCGTCTCCGGCCGCGTCGTGGCGACCGCCACGTAGGCGCGACCATCCGGGAGTCGCGGCAGGGCGTCGGGTGGAACACCCACGACCGGGTAGCGGAGATGGTAGAGTTTGACCGTGGTCTCCGTGGGCTCCGCCTCCTCATCCGAAAGCGCGGTGAGGCATCGCGGACACCAGTTGATGATGTAGTTCCCGCGGTAGATTAGCCCCCGCTCATGCAGGCGGACGAAGACCTCACGGACGGCGCGCGAAAGCCCTTCGTCGAGCGTGAATCGGGTCCGGTCCCAGTCGCACGAGCAGCCGATCGCCCTGAGCTGCTCGAGGATGGAGGACCCTGTCTCACCGACGTACTCCCAGACCGTCTCCACGAACGCGTCCCTGCCCACGTCGAACCGGGTCTTTCCGGTCTCGGCGAGTCTGCGTTCCACGATGTTCTGGGTCGCGATACCGGCGTGGTCGGTTCCCGGCTGCCAGAGGGTCTCGCGCCCCTGCATCCGCCGCCAACGAACGAGGGCGTCCTGGAGCGTATTGTTCAGGCCGTGGCCCATGTGCAGGACGGCCGTCACGTTCGGCGGAGGGATGACGATCGTGTACGGTTCGCCGTCACCGTCCGGATCGGCCCGGAAGAAACCCTGCTCTTCCCACCAGCGGTACAACGACTCCTCGTTCGCGGCGGGGTCGTATTGCGGTGGCAACGTCTCGGCCATCATCCCTCCAGAGGGTCAAAAAAACGGGGCGACCGCGCCCCGTGTATTCGTCCGATCTTCTGACGCTCATGATACTTGCGCGGAACCCGATGGTCAACCGATCAACCCCGGGTTTCAGGGGAACAGTGGGGTGGGCCGGCGCGGAGGGTCGATCCATTCCCGCCCATTGGAACCGGACGGGCCGGAGCGCGTAGCATCAGGGGCAGGGATCGGCGAGGATCACGTCCACTTCCAACCTTCGGACCCGTGCATCATCTCATCCTGATTCGGGAGTACGGCGGGTGGGGCGGCCCTGGTTGCTGCGGCCGGATCGATAGTACCGGTGCCGTGTGGGAAGCCGACCGGTGCCTCTTCGCCGAGGGTCGCGCGCGAATGGAAGGGGACGGCGCCGCGTATCGCGCCGACCCCTT
>CAZUVK010000123.1:9417-10636 GCA_964623785.1 uncultured Gemmatimonas sp.
CGCGGTCGAGGTCAGCATCATCGACCCGCTCAATTTCATCACCTTCATCCCGCTCGTCATCCGCGACGCGATCCGCAACGGGGTTCCACTCGGGACCATGCTGCGCGCCATCCTGTCGGCCAGCCTGTCGAGCGCCGTATTCGACGGGCAGCTCCTCTATTCCCGTGAGGTCCCGGCACCCGCCGAAGTCGTCGAACGGATCGGCGGCCGCATGACGATCGATCGGGTGGGTCGCATCTGATCCGCTCGACGCTCTTACTGTCGCAGCTTCCGAACTTCCTCCGTCAACCGCGGGACGATCTCAAAGAGATCCCCAACGATCCCATAGTCCGCGATCTTGAAGATGGGCGCATGAGGATCCTTGTTGATCGCGACGATGAAGCGCGACGTTCGCATCCCCGCGAGGTGCTGGATGGCACCTGAGATGCCGACCGCCACGTAGAGTTGTGGCGACACCGTCTTGCCCGTCTGACCGACCTGCTCGCCGTGCGGCCGCCAGCCCGCGTCGACCACCGCGCGCGACGCGCCGACCGCCCCGCCGAGTGCCTCAGCGAGGTCTTCCAGCAACTTGAAGTTCGAGGGATCCCGCAGGCCTCGCCCGCCCGATACGACGATGGAAGCTTCACCAACGTCCAGGACCTTCCCGGCCGCGGCCCTGATCTCCCTGACGAAGGCTCCGGCATCGGCGTGATCCATCGACACCGGAATGAACTCGATCTCGCCGTCGGCCTGGCGCTCGCGCGGGGTGAAGACGTTCGGCCGGATCGAGACGATCGCGGGCTCGCCATCAAACGCCTCGCGCGCGACGATCTTTCCCGCGTAGCGCGGTCTGGTGGCGATGAGCTGGCCGCCTTCCACCTCCAGGGCCGTACACTCCGCGGCATATCCGACACCGAGCCGAGCCGCGACCCTCGGAGCCAGGTCCTTCCCCATCGCTGAAGCCGCGAACAGGGCCACCCCGCAACCGCGCGCGCGAACGAAATCCGTCGTTACAGTCGTGTAGCCCTCTGCATTGTAAAAGCGGAGCGCGTCGCTCTCGGCAACGAACACGCGATCCGCGCCGAACGCGCCCAGTTCCGCCGCCGCCGCGGACACCCCGGCCGGACCCACGACCAGCGCGTGAACCTCCCCCCCCATACCGTCGGCAACCGATCGCGCCGCAGTCACCACCTCGTGACTGACCCGCCGAATCTCCCCGTCGCGAGTCTCAACGAACGCC
>CAZUVK010000124.1:0-10621 GCA_964623785.1 uncultured Gemmatimonas sp.
GGATCTCCGGACCGCCGACTGTCAGGTCGATCCTCTCCCGAGCGGCCCATTCCCCGAGCCCGGTGACGTCGTTCGGCTTCAGCGGAACCGACTCGGCCAGCCCGGCCATCCCCCATTCCCGAGGGTCACGTATAGCTGGGCGGACGGGTCGTCCTTCCGCAACTTCCAAAGGATCGCGTGTTCCCGCCCCCCATTCCCCACGACCAGTATCTTCATCTTGCTTTCAGGAAGTCAGATGTTGCGCAGCGCCTGGTCCAGGTCCTCGATCAGATCGTCGACATCCTCGACGCCGCATGAGAGCCGGACGAGTCCTTCGGTCACGCCGATCCGATTGCGCCGCTCCTCGGGCACCGAGGCGTGCGTCATCATCGCGGGAAGCCCGATCAGGCTCTCCACCCCTCCCAGCGATTCGGCGAGCGCGAAGATCCGGACCCGTTCAAGGAGCTGCTTCGCCCGATCCATCGACCCGAGCTCGATCGACATCATTCCCGTGAACCCGCTCATCTGTCGCACCGCCAGGTCGTGCTGTGGGTGCGACGCGAGGCCGGGGTAGTGGACGCGCTCGACCGCCGCGTGCGATTCCAGCCATTCCGCGATCCTCGCTCCGTTCTCGTTGTGCCCCCGCATCCGGAGGTGGAGCGTCTTGGTGCCCCGCAGCGCGAGCCAGCTATCCCACGGGCCCGGAATCGCTCCCGCTGCGTTCTGAAGGAACCGGATGCGCTCGTGCAGCGCCGGATCCCTCACTACCACGATGCCGCCGACCATGTCCGAATGGCCGTTGAGGTATTTCGTGGTCGAGTGGAGGACGATGTCTGCGTTGAACTCGAGCGGCCGCTGGTTGTAGGGCGACGCAAAGGTGTTGTCCACGCTCAACAGGGCATCCCCCCGATGGGCGACTTCGGCCGCTGCGGCCAGGTCGGTCAGCCGCATCATGGGGTTCGTCGGCGTTTCGATGTGGACGAGCCGTGTGTTCGGCCGCATCGCGTCGGCGATCGCTCCGATGTCCGAAGAGTCGACGAACGTGAAGTCGATCCCCAGCCGCGAGTAGACCTGATCGAAGAGGCGGTAGCTTCCGCCGTAGACACCCTCGCCGCACACGACATGGTCGCCGGCCGCGAACAGTTTCGCGACGGTGTCCAGCGCCGCCATCCCCGACGCGAACGCGATCCCGAAGTCGCCATTCTCGAGGTCCGCGATGTTGCGCTCCAGCGCCTCGCGCGTCGGATTCTGCGTGCGGGCGTACTCGTAGCCCAGGTGGCGTCCAAGCCCGGGCTGGACGTACGTGGATGTCTGAAAAACCGGCGTCATGATCGCGCCGGTGGTGGGGTCCGGCGCCTGTCCGGCGTGGACCGCTCGCGTTCCGAATCGGGTACCGCGATCCTGATTCAAGCTTTCCCTCGCTCTCTATCGTGCATGTACACCCCCTGTCGTCGTCTGGATGACTCCAAGATACCGTTCCGCCCAAGGGGCGGCAAAATGCGCCCGAAGGGCCGCGGCGCCGCGGCGGGCCTGGCGCGGTGGAGGCGCGGGCGGAGCGTGTAGCGAATCCGCGTCTTGGGGGTATAGATTCGCCTGACGTTCCGAAATCGACTCCACTATCCTTGACTGGTTCGCCGCGCCGTGTTCGATACTTCCAGGTTGATGGTCAGTGTGTCCGGTGTTCGTGGACGTGTGGGGGACGGGTTGACGCCGGAGATCATCGCCCGCTTCGCCGCCGCCTTTGGCGCTTACGCCATAGGGGAGACGGGTCGCCGCCGAATCGTGATCGGCCGAGACTCGCGCGTTTCGGGCCCGATGTTCTCCCGCGCCGCGATCGCGGCCCTGCAATCGGTCGGCGCGGACGTGGTCGATGTGGGGATCGCGCCGACTCCCTCCGTCCAGCTCGCCGTCGAGGACCTCAAGGCGGCCGGCGGGCTTGCCGTAACGGCGAGTCACAACCCGATCGAATGGAACGCGCTCAAGTTCATCGGCCCTGACGGGATGTTCCTCGACGCGGAGCAGGGCGCGGGGATGCGGGCGCTGCTCGATGGGGAAGTTCCGCGAGCCGGCTGGCGCGAACTCGGTTCAGTCGAATCGGACTCGGAGGCCATCGAGCGGCACCTCGCGCGCATTCTCGCGATCCCTTTCCTGGACGTCGAACGCATCCGGAATCGCCGGTTCCGGGTTGCGCTCGACTGCGTGCGCGGCGCGGGCGGCACAATCTTCCCCCGGCTCCTCGAGTCGCTCGGCTGCGAAGTCGTCGCGATCAACCTGGAGACCGATGGCCTCTTCCCGCGCGAGCCGGAGCCCATCGCGGCCAACCTCGGTGAACTCGAGGCCCTTGTGCGTGACACGCGCGCTGTGATCGGTCTCGCCACCGATCCCGACGTGGATCGGCTCTCGCTCGTCGGTGGCGATGGGCGGGCCCTTGGTGAAGACTACACGCTCGCGCTCGCCGCCCGCCTCGTCCTGAGGCATCGGCCCGGGTCGATCGTGACGAACCTCTCTACCAGTCGCCTGCTCGACGACGTTGCGGCCGAGGCTCGCGCTCCGCTCGAACGGGCACCGGTCGGGGAGATCAACGTGGCGCGCCGGATGCAGGCGATCCAGGCCACGATCGGCGGGGAAGGGAATGGCGGTGTCATCCTTCCCGACATCCACCTCACGCGCGACGCTCCGGTTGCCGCGGCGCTCATTCTGCAACTGCTCGCCGAGGACGATCGGCCCGTTGAGGAGATCGCGGCGGCAATCGGCCGGTACGAGATCGTCAAGGAAAAGGTGCCGCGGCCCGAGGCTCCTCTCGACGAGGCCTACGCGGTGCTGGTCGACCGGCTCGACCCTCCGGAAGTCGATCGTCAGGATGGTCTGAGGATGGATTGGCCCGCGGAACGAAAGTGGGCGCACCTGCGTCCCTCCGGGACTGAGCCGATCGTGAGAATCATCGCGGAAGCCCCGACGCGCGAGGACGCGCTCGCCCTCGTCGACTCACTACGCGCCGCGTTGCCGTCCTGAGAGACTCTTCACAACCGGATTGAGACTATGTGCGGTATCGTAGGCTATATCGGCTCCAGGCAGGTCGCCCCCCTCCTTGTCGAGGGATTGAAGCGCCTTGAGTACCGCGGCTATGACTCCGCGGGGCTCGCGGTCGTCGAGGACGGCGCGATCCAGGTCCGGAAGGAGGCCGGCAAGCTCGCCGAGCTGGAGAAGAGCCTCGCGGCCGAGCCGATGCCGGGTGACTACGGCATCGGGCACACTCGCTGGGCCACCCACGGCGCGCCGACTTCCAGGAACGCCCACCCTCACAGCGCCGAGAAGGGTGACTTCGCGCTCGTCCACAACGGCATCATCGAGAATGCCGAGGTCCTGCGGAAGCGCCTTCGCGAACGTGGTCACGAGTTCTCGTCCGAGACGGACACCGAAGTGCTCGTCCACCTGATCGAGGAAGTCTACAACGCGGGTGAGGGCCGGGCCGGGACTGCCCTCGAACGGGCGGTCGAGGACGCGCTCCGCCAGATCGAAGGTACCTACGGCATCGCCGTCATTTCCACACGCGATCCTGACAAGATCGTCGTCGCTCGGCTGGGCAGCCCGCTCCTGATCGGCGTCGGCGAAGGTGAGACCTTCGTCGCTTCCGACGCGGCGGCCGTGATCTCGCATACGCGTGACGTCGTCTATCTCGACGACGGCGACATGGCCACCATCACGCGCAACGGGTTCACCGTGCACCGCGGCGGGACCGGCCCCGTCCAGCGTCCCGTCAACCGGGTCGACTGGGACCTCGGCCAGGTAGAGCGCGGCGGGTATCCGCACTTCATGCTCAAGGAGATCATGGAGCAGCCGCAGACGATCCGCGAAACCATGCGCGGCCGTCTTCTCGGCGACGAAGGCAACGTCAAGCTGGGCGGGCTGACCGGCATGGACGAGGAACTGGCGGCCGCGAAGCGCGTCATCATCCTTGGCTGCGGAACCTCGTGGCACAGCGGCCTGATTGGCGAGTACATGCTCGAGGATATCGCTCGGATCCCGACTGAGGTCGAGTACGCGTCCGAGTTTCGGTACCGCCGACCCGTCGTCGAGCCGGGCACGCTCGTGGTCGCGATCTCCCAGTCCGGTGAAACGGCGGATACGCTCTGGGCGATGCGAGAAGCCAAGCAGCAGGGCGCCACCTGCCTCGGGATCGTCAATGCGGTCGGCTCCACGATCGCCCGCGAGACGGACGCGGGTATCTACCTCCACGCCGGGCCCGAGATCGGCGTCGCCTCGACCAAGGCGTTCACCTCGCAGGTGGCGGTACTCGCGATGCTCACGGTCCATCTCGGACGACTTCGCGGCACGCTGTCCGTTTCCCGTGGCCGCGAGATCGTCAAGGCGCTCGAACGTCTGCCGGAACAGGTCGGCGTCATCCTCGAGCAGGACGCCGCCTTCTACGCGCTCGCCAACGAGTACAAGGACCACCCGAACTTCCTCTACCTGGGCCGTGGCTACAACTTCCCCGCCGCGCTGGAGGGCGCCCTCAAGCTCAAGGAAATCTCATACATCCATGCGGAGGGCTACCCCGCCGCGGAGATGAAGCACGGTCCGATCGCGCTCATCGACGAGAACATGCCCGTCGTGGTGATCGCCCCGAAGGATGCCGTCTACGAGAAGGTGAAGTCCAACATCGAGGAGGTTCGCGCCCGCGGTGGCCGGATCATCGTGGTTATCACCGAGGGAGACTCCGCACTTACTGATTTCGCGGACCACGTGATTCAGATCCCCCGCACCCACGATTCGCTCACGCCGATCCTCGCCACCGTGCCGCTCCAGCTCCTGGCGTATCACGTCGCGGTACTACGTGGATGCGATGTCGATCAGCCGAGAAATCTCGCCAAGTCGGTGACCGTGGAGTGAGGGTCGTCCTCCAGCGCGTGGCGGAAGCCCGGGTGACGGTCGGCGACCGAGTCACCGGTCGGATCGGTGGGGGTCTGCTCCTGCTTGCCGCCTTTCGCGCCTCCGACGGCGACGACACGGTCGCGTGGATGGCCGACAAGGTTCGTTCCCTGCGTGTCTTCAACGACGACCAGGGACGGATGAACCGCTCCGTCGAGGATGTCGGCGGCGGGATCCTCGTCGTCTCCCAGTTCACGCTCTACGGCGATGCGCGGAAAGGGCGGCGACCCAGCTTCGTCGACGCGGCGCCGCCGGAACTCGCGGTCCCTCTCTACGAATCGTTCGTCACTCGGCTGCGGGATGGCCCATGTCCTGTTGAAACCGGTGAGTTCGGAGCCATGATGCGCGTCGAACTCGTCAACGATGGACCGGTCACTCTCGTGCTCGACCGCTAGCGGACGGCCCGCGAGGTTCATATCATCCCGACCCGGACGGCGCCCGCGCGTTTCTCTCGAGCTTTCTGGATGCCCCCGTGCGCCTGCGAGATTCGAACGCGTATCAGGCCCTTCGATCCGGGTCGCTCGCGCATGTCGCTGGCGACCCTCCAGACGACTCGCGCAAACAGGCAATTCCATGGATTCGCGACCCCGGTTGATTCTCGCTTCCCGGTCTCCCCGCCGCGCGGAGCTCCTCAGCCGCCTGGGTCTGGATTTCACGATCATTCCGGCGGAGATCGACGAGACCTATGTCGATAACGAGATGCCGGCCGCCCACGCGGAGCGACTCGCGTCCGAGAAGGCGTTGACCATCGTCCGTGACCACCCCGATGCAATTGTCATCGGCTCGGACACCATCGTGATCGTCGACCAGGATGTGCTGGGCAAGCCGCGTGACGCGGCCGACGCGGTGCAGATGCTCCTGCGGCTCTCCGGTCGCGAGCACGAGGTCTACACTGGTATTGCCGTCGCATCCGATGGGACCGTACTCTCGGGATTGGAACGGGTAGCGGTTCGGTTTCGCCGCCTCGACAGGGAGGAGTGCGAAAGGTACGTGGCGACCGGCGAGCCGATGGACAAGGCGGGTTCCTACGGAATTCAGGGGTTCGGCTCGGCTCTCGTGGAGTCCATATCCGGTGACTATTTCGCCGTCATGGGCCTGCCTGTGGTTCGAACCCTCGCCCTGCTCGAGCGGGCGGGCTGGCGATACACCTTCGCCGGTGGCCTTGCTCCCGTCCCGGGCCGGGGTCGCCAGGCGCCCTGACCTTTCACACGACCGACCCTGGCGCCGTCGAGGCGTGTCGATATCACTCCTCTCTTTCGCTTTCGACCTGAACGCCGATGATCCTGGCCATCGATGAAGGCACGACTGGTGTCACCTGCCTGGTGATCGATCGGGAGGGCCAGGTCCGCGGGAGGTCGTACCAGGAGATCGATCAGTACTTCCCCCGCCCGGGATGGGTCGAACACGATGCCGCGGCCATTCGGGAGGCCGTCTGCCGCCTTTCGGCCGATGCCGCGCGCGACGCGGGCGTCGCCCTCGACGACCTCGAGGGCATCGGCATCACCAATCAGCGAGAGACAGTCGTCCTCTGGGACAGGGAGACGGGCGACCCTGTTCATCGCGCCCTGGTCTGGCAGGACCGGCGAACCGCGGACATCTGTGCCCGGATTCGCCGGGATGGCCACGAACCCGGGATCCGAAGGCGAACTGGACTCGTGGTCGATCCCTATTTCAGCGCGACCAAGATCCAGTGGCTCCTCGAGTCCGACCCGGAGATCCGCCGCCGCGCCGAGGCGGGCGAGCTCGCTGTGGGCACCGTCGATAGCTGGCTCCTCTGGAACCTCACCAGTGGCGGCGTTCACGCCACCGACCCGACCAACGCCTCACGGACGCTCCTCTTCAACATCGACGAACGGGCCTGGGACGAAGAACTGCTCGACCTCTTCGGAGTGCCCGCCGCGCTCCTTCCCGAAGTTCGATCGTCGAGCGAGGTGTATGGCCTGACCGCGCCCTCGGCGTTCGGCGCCGAGATCCCGATCGCGGGAATCGCCGGCGATCAGCAGGCCGCGCTCTTTGGCCAGGGCTGTTGGACGTCCGGATTCGGCAAGAATACATACGGTACCGGTGCATTCCTCCTGCTGCACACCGGAGATGCGCGGGTGGAATCCGGGAGCGGCCTCCTGACCACCGTCGCCTGCGGTTCGCGCGGAGAATACGCGTTCGCGCTCGAAGGCTCGGTCTTCGTCGCGGGCGCCGCCGTTCAATGGCTTCGAGATGGTCTGCGCATCATTACTTCCGCTCACGAAACCGAACACCTCGCCCGATCCCTCGAATCGAATGCCGGGGTGTACTTCGTTCCCGCTTTCACCGGCCTCGGCGCACCGCATTGGGATCCGGAAGCCCGGGGCACCCTGCTGGGTCTCAGCAGAGGCACCGAACCCGCTCACATTGCCCGTGCGACACTCGAGGCGATCGCGTACTCGACGCACGACATCGTTCGTGCGATGGAAGCGGACAGCGGCGTCTCATTCGTCGAACTGCGCGTCGACGGTGGCGGCGCGGCGAACGACTGGTTGATGCAGTTCCAGGCCGATCTCCTCGGCATCCCGGTCCGGCGGCCCGGTATGCTGGAGACAACCGCGTTCGGCGCTGCGGGGCTGGCGGGGCTCGCAATCGGATTCTGGGAATCGCCGGAGGACTTCATCGCGGCGCGCTCGGAAGATGCCCTCTTCGAACCCATTCACGGCTCGCGGCCCGAAACCTTGCTTTCGGGATGGCGCAGGGCGATACGAGCCACGCGCGCGTGGGCCGGGGACTCAGGGTGAACTCCCACCCCGCCGCCCCCCCCGGACGGCACGCCGCGGGAACAGCGGACGGTGAGTCCGGGTTCTACATCGGCGTCTGGATTTTTTATCCCTGCGCTGATACGTTTACCGGTTGTCGCGAGCCCCCCGGCCGGCCCGGGCCATACTCACCTGGTACGCACTTCAAAGGAGATTCGGAATGTCTCGGAAGTCGGTCTCGATCTGGCTCGCGATCGTAGTGCTCATCTCCGTGGCAAGCCCGGCGGTGGCGCAGTCGAATGGCGGTGCGGAGGTTGCCAAGACGATCTGGGATGGTGTCTACACGGCCGCCCAGGCCGCCCGCGGGGAAGCCGTTGTGGCGCAGAACTGCGGGTCGTGCCATTCGTCGAACGAATGGAGCGGCACCATGTTCATCTCTTCATGGTCGGGCCGCCCGATCGGCGCGCTGCACACGCAACTCCGGACTACGATGCCCTTCGACGCTCCGGGTCGGCTCTCCGCCGCCCAGTACACGGACATCGTCGCATACATGCTGAAGCTCAACGACGCTCCCGTGGGTGAAAGTGAACTCCCGAGTTCGGACGACGCGCTCAATACGATCGCGGTTACCCGGCCGGTCGCGGGGAACTGATCTCCTGACCATATCGGGTGGCGATCGTCGGATCGATCGCCCTCCTGAAGTCACTGAAGACGCGCCGGTGCCCGGCGCGTTTTTTTGTACCGACTGATCCGGTGGCACCGGACCCGATTCCTGTCTAAATTGGATTCGAGTCGCCGTTCCGTTTGACACAGCCAACCCCATTCTCCTCATGGATCGTCGCCAGTTCATCAAGGCCGCCGGTGTTCAGGGCGCCGCCATTGCCGCGACGGGTCTCGCTTCGACGGCGCATGCCGCATCCGCGCCGGCGATCAGGGTCGGTGGCGCGGCGGCTCCGGAAATCGTCGTGATCGGCGGCGGCGCGTTTGGCGGATGGACGGCCTACAACCTTCAGCGCGCCGGTCACCAGGTGACGCTCGTCGACCTCTACGGACCGGGGAACTCGCGCGCGACCTCCGGTGAGGAGACCCGGGGAATCCGCACCGGCTACGGCGACAACGTCCTCTGGAGCACCTGGGCGAAGGAGGCGATTGAGCGCTGGCGGTCGTGGGACGCGGAGTGGGGAACGCGTATGTTCACCACCACCGGCGACCTCTGCATGCGCGCCGATTCCGCCGGGTTCCTCGATGCCTGTATGGCGACCTGGGATAGCGTCGGCGTCCGCTATGAGCGCCTCGATCACGCGGAAGCGAGCTATCGGTTCCCCCAGATGAACCTCGATGGGTTCGAAGTTGGCGTCTACGAACCGGACGCGGGAGTCGCGCGGGCACGATACGCATGCCTCACGGTAGCAGAGCAATTCCAGGCTCTCGGAGGTGAAATCGTCGTGGCGCACGCCGACATCGGCGCCCGGACCGGCGATCGGCTCGACGATATTGTGCTTCAACCTGGCGAACGGCTTTCCGCCCAGACGTACGTCTTTGCGGTCGGGCCGTGGTTCCCCAAGCTCATGCCCTCATTCATGGCGGAGCGGATCCGAATCCCTATGGGGAACGTCTTCTACTTCGGTGCCCCTCCGGCCGATCTTCGATTCAACGCGCCCAACTGCCCAAGCTACAATTTCCCTGGAGTCACAGGCTGGCCCATCCTCGACCACGACAGCCGCGGCTTTCGCGTGCGTACCGGCGGCCGACCGGGGGATGATCCGGATACCTCGGTCCGTTGGATCGCTGAGGAATTCCACGAGCCCGCCAGACAGCTCCTGGCGCAGCGCTTCCCGGCACTCGCCGATGCGCCGCTCCTGGAGACGCGCAGTTGCCACTACGAGATCAGCTCGACGGGCAACTTCATCGTCGATAGGCACCCTGAATTCAGCAACGTATGGATCGCGGGTGGCGGGTCGGCCGAAGGCTTCAAGTTCGGACCCGTAATCGGCCCCTACATCGCTGATCGGGTCACGGGTCGGAACGCCGACCCGGTGCTGGCGGAGACGTTCAGCCTCGGTGACTTCTGATCCACGGCACCAGCGCGGATCGATCCACGCGATGAGCCGCGGAGGAAGCATGATCCGGCCACCGGGTGTGCCCCGCGCGCCTGGCGTGCCCTCCTCGTGGTGAGCATGGCTTGCCGGTGCGTTCCGCGACGGCTAGCCTTCCCGTCCGACATCCTTGGCGCCTGAAAGTTGTCGGAAAACATCCCAGCTCTGCGCGGCGGCATTCCGCCCGCGCCGACCGGCTGTTCGCGCGCCCGAACCTGACGATTTCGTGAGAGAATGAGATTTCTTTGTGCCGTGATATTCTGTGTGCTTTTCCTGACGGGACGTACGCCCGCATCCGGCCAGGATCGTCCGATCCCGCTTGATACGGTGAGTGTCGAGGTGAACTCAAGGGCTTCGCCGCTGGTCGGTGCGGAGACGCGGGCGACCGAGGTGATTCACGCCAGCGCCATCCGAAGCTCGCCAGCGAGCACGGTCGCGGAGGTCCTGCAGTGGGCTTTCGGTGTCGACCTCATGCCGCGATCGCCGGCGCTCGCCGACATCGCGATTCGCGGGTCTTCGTTTGAGCAGGTGCTCATCCTCGTCGATGGCGTCCGAATGCGAGACGCCCAGACGGGTCATTTCAATCTCAACCTCGCGGTGCCGCTCGACCAGGTCGAGCGAATCGAGGTCCTGCGTGGGCCAGCGTCGTCCCTGTACGGCAGCGACGCGCTCGGCGGCGTCGTCAACATCGTGACGAGACGGAATGGCGGTCGGGCGTCGGCCCGCCTTTCCCGTGGCTCGTTCGCCACGACGGATCTGGCGGTATCCGCGCGCCAGCCGGTCGGTGCGGTCATGACCGATATCGCGGCTGGTTTTCAGGATTCTGCCGGCCACCGCGCGGGGACCTCAATTCCAAGTCGCACCTGGCCGACTTCGGAATCGGTGCCCGCGCGG
>CAZUVK010000125.1:0-10354 GCA_964623785.1 uncultured Gemmatimonas sp.
GATGGCACCGACGGAGCCATCCCATCGGCCCGGCGCCGGCCGCACGCCCCGTTCGATCCCCGACTATGGATTCGCGATGTACCGAGAGAGCTTCGGCTCGTCTCCCCGCCTCTCATCCCCGAAGATGAACCCGCGGTACGCCTCATCCTCGTCGAGGTAGAGCTTCAGCCACGCGATTCCGTAGCGCCCGATCATCGCCAGGTCCTCCCCCCGCTCCGTATTCGCGATGAAGTGGTCGCCATCCGCGACCTCCAGGTAGACCCGCGGGATCGTCGCGGGGAGCGACTCGAAGTGCGGCCAGGAGTGATTCGCGACCGGCGCGACCCGATCCGCCGATCCCGCGATCACCAGCGTCGGCGCGGTCGTCCGGCTGAAGTCCCCCTCTGGCTGCCACGGAGTGAACGGGATCGAAGCGCTGATCTCGTCGCCCAGGCGGTCCGCGGCGATCAGGGCGCCGCCGCCGCCCATCGAGTGCCCCATCACGGCCATCCGATCGACCTTGACACGCCCGAATAGTGGGCTGTCGCTCCGTTCATCCTCCGCCCGCAGCGTACGAATCCCGGCCGCGAGCGCGTCGGCCCGGACGTCCGGCCGATCCTGGGGCGTGTTTGTGTCCAGGATCAGGACCGCGAACCCGTGTGACGCGAGCCTGGGCCCCCACCATTCGATGTGACTCTGCCGCTCGGTGAACCCGGGCGAAATAGCGACCCCGGCCACCCGGCCCGGCGCTTCGGCCGGATAGTAGATCGTCGCGGCGGCGTACTCGGGGGCGGCCGGCGCGTGGGTATAGGACGCGACGGCATAGGGCCCGTTGCCATCCAGAGAGGCAACGGTCGGCGCGGCCATCGGGGCCGATGCCGAGTTCCCGGCACAGCCGGCGAGCAACGCGACCAGAAATGCGGGAGACCAGCGAAATGAGGTGCGTGGGATCATGGTTCGATTGGCGGATACGCGATGGGACAATGGGAACAGGATCACCCGGGATCGGAAGGAGGGCCGGGCATTGGCGCCGTAACGGGTTCGACCAGCAACGGTGCGGGTTCGGAGACAGGGTCGACCGTCGCCGCGCGCCAGGCGACCCAGGTCCAGACCAGGAGCGACAGGATGCCCATCGAGAGGAGGGCACGCCTGAACGCGGGGATCGACAACCTGCGCGTCACGACGAACGCGACTACCGCCACGGTCCAGAACCCCGCGACGCCGTAGCTCACGGCGAAGGCGGGACCCGCGAGGCCGATCCCTTCCGGTACGAAGAGCGCTCCGATGGCCATCCCCGCGAAGAAACCGAGGAATGCCGCGAGTACAACGAAGATCATGCGCCGCGGAAGCGGCGCGATGGCTGGCGCGGCGGACATCTCCGTGGACGTCGGCATGGATCCCGTCGATTCGCGGTGATCCCCTCGGATCTCGCCGCGCGTGTGATTGGCGTCCTTGCGGCCCGTTCCCAACCCGCCGGCCGGACCCACGCCTATGGTCCCCGGACGGCCCGGCGGCGCCGTTGAGCGTCTCACGATAATGAACTGAGCGGGCGCGGCCAAGCGCGACGTTCTTCGCGGAGGGGGAACGATCAGCGCAGGAGCCGGAAGCCAGCCGTTTCGAAATGATGGTCGAACGCGAACGCGTCGATGAGCTTCTCGCGGCGCATGACCTCGAAGCTCACGGCGTCCACGAGGGAGAACTCCTGGTCCGCGAACCGGCTGAGCCAGCCGTCGAGGGCGTCGCGGATCAGGGTCTCGGACACCTCGATCCATTCGTGGGCGGGATCGTTGAGGAGGCGGGTCAGCACTTCCCGCGCGTCCCTGGCGCCGCGCAGATACAGCAGGTGGGAGTAGAACTCGCTCAGAATCAGCGTCGTCCCCACGAACCGGCCGCCCGCCAAGATGTGGCGACGGGCGACGCGGATCGCGGCTTCGTGGTACTGGTCGCGCGACCGGCTCAGCGCAATCAGGGCGCCCGTGTCAACGAGGACGCGCACGCTTCGACTTCACCGACTTCGCGTATCCGGTCTGCAGATACTCATCGTGCCGTTCCGCCACGTTCGTCGGGAACCCGTCGTCCCGCGCCGTCGCGACGAGGTAGTCGAGGGAGGAGCCGGACTTCGTCTCGGGCGAGAGATCTTCCGCCAGCCGGCGCAATCCGCGCCGGAAGAGTTCCGTCCGCGCGAGACCCGTGCGTTCGGCGAGATCCTCCAGCAGGGCGCGGTCCCGGGAATCGAGATACACGGCCGCCTGTTCCCGAACGACTTTCGGCTTCGGCTTTGGATCCTGCTTCGACATGGTGTCCTCCTGGTACCGCGTTCAGAGAGCGTACAAGTATCCAATACTAGCATATCATGGTCGCACTGTCCACCAGACTCCTTCAGGCTCCCTCCGCCTCCCGAAGCGGGATCGTCACCACCGCGCGGCAACCGCGCCGGTCGGCGCGGTTCTCCAGGATCAGCCGACCGCCGTGCCCTTCGGCGATCTGGCGGCTCAGCGCCAGACCGATCCCCGACCCGCCCGGCTTCGTCGTGTAGAAGGGAACGAATAGGTTCGCCGGGTGCGGGATTCCCGGGCCCTCGTCGAGCACGTGAAGCTCGAGGTTGCCGTCCCGCGCGCTCCACCCGACCTCGACGCCGCCTTCGGTCTCGAGCGCTGCGTCGACTGCGTTGCGGAGGAGGTTGATGAGCAGCTGGTCGAGCTGGTCAGGGTCGGCGTGCAGGGCGATGTCGGTCGGTCCGGGTCGGATGGCGATCGGCATCCGCGCCTCGAGCGCGACCGCGCGGCGGACCCAGGCGCCGACGTCCACGGGGCGGGGGTCGGGCGGGGGGAGGCGGGTGAGCCGGGCATAGGACGCCAGGAAGCGCGAGAGCGAGGCGGAGCGGTTCTGGATGACGGCGAGGCCCTGCTGGATGTCCTCGCGGTCATCGGGGCTCGGCGCGGGCGCGTCCTCGCGCAGCAGATCGCGGAGACTTCCCGCGATCGACTGGATGGGCGTCAGCGAGTTGTTGATCTCGTGGCTCAGCACGCGGATGAGCCGTTGCCAGGCCTGGCGTTCCTCCTCGCGGAGGGCGCGGCTCACGTCGGAGAGGACGACGAGCTGATGCGGCCGGCCGCCCTGCATGAACGGGGTGCGGCGGAGTTCCCAGGGGCCTGAGCCTCCGGGGAAGGAGACGGTCGTCGTGCGGGGGGCGGCGCCCTCGAGGAACCGCTGCAGGTCGAGGTCGGCAGCGCGTGACCCGAGGATTCGCGCGGCGGGGTCGCCGAGGAGGCGTTCCCCCGCCCGGTTGATCAGGCGCAAGCGTTGATCGGAGTCGAACGCGAGGACGGCGACGTCGATCTCGTCCATGACGCCGCGGAGGAGGGCGGTGGCCTCGAGCGCGCCGAGCCGCTGCTCGCGGAGGACCTCGCTCAGCGTGTTGATCTCCATCAGCGCGAGGCCGAGCGCGTCATCGCCGCGCGCGTCGCGGGCGCGGATCGAGAAGTCGCCCTCGCGGAGCGCGGCGAGCAGGTTCGAGAGCGTCTGGACGGGGCGGACGACGCGGGCGCGGAGGAGGAACGCGGCCGTAAGCCACCAGCCGACGATCAGTGCGGCGAGTGACCAGCGCGCGGACGGCGAGAGGTCGGCGCCGGGGAGGAGCGCGAGGGCGATCGCCGCGATCGGCGTCCCGAACGCAAGGGCCCACTGGATGACGCGGCGTTCGAAGCCGGGTTCCGGGCGTGGGTCTCCGTGTCCGCCGGTCCCGGCCCGCGGACCATCCTCCGCGGCTCGGGAGGGGCTCGCGCCGTACATCGGCGTACCGCCAATCGCGGGCGTCGCGACCGGCCGGCCATCCCCCGTGAGTCCAGGAGTCGCCGGCTGGTGGTCCGCCGATGTGGCCCGCCGCGCGCCCGGTCGGTCATCCCCCGCGACCCCGGGAGTCTCCGGCTGGTCATCCCCCGACGAACCGGGTTCGGCGCCTGGCCCCGCCGACGGCCGCGAGGCGGTCACAGTCCGTACCGCTGCAACCGCCGGTAGAGCGCGCTGCGGCTCAGCCCGAGCGCCTCGGCCGCCTGGCTGACGTTGCCGCCGTGGCGATGGAGCGCCTTCTGGATCAGCAGCCGTTCGACCTCCTCCAGTGGAAGCGCCTCCAGGTCGTTGGTCTGGTCATCCTCCACCATCCGCGGCTGGTACAGGTTGAGGTCGCTCACCGCGATCGCGTCGCCGGACGCGAGCAGCAGGGCGCGTTCGATGGTGTGCTCGAGCTCGCGGATGTTCCCGGGCCAGCCGTAGTCGAGCATCGCTCGCATCGCCTCGGGGCGGATCGTCGCGGGGGCGGAGCCGAAGCCGTTCCGGACGCCGCGCCGCGCGAGGAAGTGCATCGCGAGCAGGGGGATGTCCTCGCGGCGCTCCCGGAGCGGGGGGAGGTGGAGCTCGACAGTGTTCAGGCGGTAGAGAAGGTCCTCGCGGAACCGTCCCTCGGCCACCTCACGCCGGATGTCGACGTTCGTGGCGCTCAGCACGCGGACGTCCGACCGCTGCGTCCGCGACGACCCGACGCGCTGGAACTCTCCTGTCTGGAGGACGCGGAGCAGCCGGGTCTGCAGCTTCATGGAGAGGTTACCGATCTCATCGAGGAAGATCGTGCCGCCGTCGGCCATCTCGAAGAAGCCGACGCGGTCGCTCCGGGCGTCGGTGAACGCGCCCTTCACATGGCCGAAGAGTTCGCTCTCGAAGACGCCTTCGGAGAGTCCGCCAGCGTTGACGATGACCAGGGGCTTCCGCGCGCGCGGAGACGTGGCGTGGAGCCGGCGCGCGACCACGTCCTTGCCGGTGCCGTGCTCGCCGGTGATCAGCACGTTCGCGTCGGAAGGACCCACGCGCTCCATGATCCGGAGTACGGGCCGCATCGACCGCGATTCGGCGACCATCTCCACCGCGCCCTTCTCGCGCAGGTAGCGGTTCTCGTCCTCGAGCCGTTCGGTGCGCCGGAGCGCGCGGCCGAGTTCGACCTGCGCACGGGTGGTCGCGAGCAGGCGGGCGTTGTCCCACGGCTTTTCGATGTAGTCGCGCGCGCCGCGCCGCATCGCCTCCACGGCGCCCTCCACGCTCCCCCACGCGGTCATCAACACGATCGGAAGGCTGGGGTGGACCGCGTGGATCCGGGTCAGAAGGTCGAGCCCTTCCTTCCCGGAGGTCGTGTCGCGGGCATAGTTCATGTCCAGCAGGAGCATGTCGAACGGCGCCCCCTCGGCCAGCGCCGCGGCGACGCGGGCGGGCGAGGACGCGGTCTCGATCGCGTAGCCTTCGCCCTTCAGCAGGAGCCGGAGCGCCTGGAGGATGTCGGGCTGGTCATCCGCGATGAGGATGCGCGGGCGGTCGCCGGGGTCGGTGGCGGAGGTGGCGCGCGGGGTGTCGACTGCGTCGTTCAAACTGGATCCGTCCGGTTGTTTTTGGGGATCGGTCGCGTCGGTCACGTCAGTCGTGTCCGTCACTTGTAGGGGCGGGTCCCTGACCCGCCCGGCCGTCACGTCGTTTGCGGCCGTCACGCCGGTGATCAGCAGCGGTTCGCGACGTGTCCGTCTGTTTGGTCGCGCGCGTTAGCGTGCGGGCGGGCCGGGGGCCCGCCCCTACGGGTTTTGCGGGAGCGCTTTAGATTCCCGCGCGCCCAGAAACCACCGCAGTGGGTTCTCGTCAATATACGCGCGAATTCGCGACAGTTCCTCCTCATCGCGAACGATGCGGTCGTGGAACCCGCGCTGCCAGAACGCGCGACCGGCCGTCCTTTGGAATTCGTTGATCGATCGCGCCGAGGCGGATTTAAACTGGCCGGTCACCCTGTTCAGCGTCGGCTTCGAGCTCCTTAGGGCGGAGTCGCCCGGGACCGCGACCTCGTCATGGAAGATCAGCACGCCATGCACATGGTTCGGCATGATGACGAACACATCCAGCCGAACGGCCGGCGCGACCTCGGGGATCCGGGTCCAGTGCCTTTCGACGATCCGGCCGAGCCTCGTCAGCGTGACACCGGCTTCAGAAATCTCCGATAGCACGCATGCCCGGCCCGCCGTGCCCATCGTGACGAAGTATGCGCCCTCGCGAGAATAGTCATGTTCACTGAGGCGAGGCGCCTGTCGCCGCTCCTTCATCCCCCCGTCGTGCGCTCCTCCGCGATCCGCCCGTCGCGGATCTCCACGATCCGGTGCCCGTACTCCGCCCACTCCTCATTGTGCGTGACCTGGATGATCGTCGTGCCCGCGTTGTTCAGGCGCCGGAAGAGCTCCATGATCTCGCGACCCTGGGAGGAGTGCAGGCTGCCCGTCGGTTCGTCGGCGAGGATGACCTTCGGCTGGCCGATCACGGCGCGCGCGACGCCGATCAGCTGCTGCTGGCCGCCGGAGAGCTGGCTCGGGAAGAGGTCCTTCTTCGCGACGATCTGGAAGCGGTCCAGCACTTCGGCGACACGGGCTTGCCGTTCGGACCGCGGCACGTTCCGGTAGGAGAGCGGCACGTCGAGGTTCTCGGCCACGGTGAGATCGTCGAGCAGGTGGTACTGCTGGAAGACAAAGCCAACGTACTCGCGGCTCAGGTCCATCCGCTGCTTCGGTTTCAGTCGATGGACCTGGTGGTCGAGGAACCAGTAATCGCCGGACCAGCCGTGGTCGAGGAACCCGAGGATGCTGAGAAGTGTGGACTTCCCGGCGCCGGAGGGGCCCATGATCGTCACGAACTCTCCCTCGCGGACGCCGAGGTGGATGTGGTTGAGGATGTCCGCCCGGCTCGCGCGGGTCTCGTAGGCACGGGAAACGTCGCGCAGTCGGATGAGCTCTTCCGCTCGCGCGGGAGGGGTCGCGGTCTGGTCGGGTGACGGGCTCGGCATTCGCTGATGACTCCCGGACGTGAAAGTGTGGCTTGCACAGATTGAAAATCCAATTTACAATCTGTGCATGATTCCTCGTGTACTCGAACCCCGGCTACTTGCGATGGCCGGGAAGATGCCGGCCGTGGCCGTTACGGGCCCCCGCCAGTCCGGGAAGACCACGCTCTGCCGAGCCGCTTTCCCAGGGCACCGGTACGTCTCGCTGGAGCCGATCGACGCGCGCGAGTTCGCGGAACGGGACCCGCGCGGGTTCCTGGCCGAGTATGGGGATGGCGCGATTCTCGACGAAGTCCAGCGCGTCCCGAGCCTTTTCTCCTACCTGCAGGAGGAGATCGATCGTGATCCGTCCCCGGGGCGTTTCATCCTTACGGGCTCCCAGCATTTCGGGTTGACAGAGGCGATTACTCAGTCCCTGGCCGGTCGGATCGCGCTCCTGAACCTGCTTCCGCTCAGCCTCGACGAGGTGCGGCGGTTTCCGTCACCAGCGGAGGACCTCTGGTCGACCGTCTGGACCGGGGGCTATCCGCGGATCCACGATCATGGCCTGGACCCGAACCAGTGGATCTCGGACTACATCTCCACCTTTATACAGCGGGATGTCCGCCAGGTGCTTCGCGTTACGGACCTCTATGCCTTCAGCGCCTTCCTTCGGCTCGCCGCGGGCCGTACCGCTCAGGAGGAGAACCTCTCCACGCTGGGTGCGGACGCCGGAGTGTCACATCCTACGGTCCGGTCGTGGATCTCCGTGCTGGACACGAGCTTCGTGACCTTCCGCGTACCGCGCTGGCATCGGAACCTCCGCAAGCGCGCCGTGAAAGCCGCCAAACTGCACTTCGTCGACTCCGGCGTCGCCTGCCATCTCCTGGGGATCCGCGACCCCGGCCAGCTCCGCGTTCATCCCCTGCGCGGCGCCGTATTCGAGAGCTGGGTCGCGTCCGAGGTGCTCAAGGCGCGCCTTCACCGCGGTGAAGCTGCGAGTCTCTACCATGTTCGCGAGAATCGCGGCCTCGAGGTCGATCTCCTGGTCGAAGGCGCCCGCAACATAATCGGCGTGGAAATGAAGTCGGGCGCCACCGTGACGCCGGAATTCTTTCGGAACCTCGCCACGTTCGCCACCGACGTGACGGAACGGATCCCCGAGCTGAAGCCCGAGTCACGACTGGTATACGGCGGCTCGGAGGGTCAGACGAGGCACGGCGTCAGCGTGATCCCGTGGTCCGCGATCCAGGAAGCCGATTGGATCTGACTTCCTCTTCCGGAATCCACGCCTGCTGGTGACGCAAGGCTCCCGTCGGGTTCATCCGCATCCTGAGCACTACGTTTGACTGAGTCGCGACCGTGGGCGCAAATCCGATGGCGCGGCACCGGGGACAGGCGCGCCATCACGGGACAGGATCGCGTCGACGGATGGTGGGGGATCGTCCGCCACTTCCTCCCACATGATCTCGTTCGCCTCGCGGAGAATCCGAACCAGTTCGCGGTATTGCCGTTCATTGTCGGGCGAACCGGCGCGCCAGGCTCGCAGGGCCTCCCCCTCTTCCTCGGAAGCGACGCCTCTCGTGACCCGGGCGATGATCTCGTCCATCGTCATCGAAAAGGCTCCAGACCGGTTCGGATGGCCACGATAATCATTCCCGCCTCAGCGCTACCATCGGATCCACCCGTGTCGCCGCACGCGCGGGAAGATAGCTCGCAAGCAGCGCGACCGCGGACAGCACCATTGCCACGCCGACGAAAGTCACCGGGTCGAACGGGCTGAGCCCCAGGAGGAACGCGCGGAGGAGCTGGCCCACCGCCGCAGCGAGGATGAGCCCGACCCCCACACCAGCCACGCACATCGTCGCGCCTTTCCCCACCACGAGCAGCCGGATATCACTCGCCGTCGCCCCCAATGCAGCGCGGATCCCGAACTCGCGTGTCCGCCGCGCGACCTGGAAGGCGATCACGCCATAGACGCCGATCGCCGCGAGGATGAGTCCGATGATCGCGAAGATGCCCACCATCGTCGCGGCGATCCGGTACTGGAAGAGAGTGGAACCGATCATCGTCGTCAGCGCTCCCGCCTCCACGAAAGCGATGTCCGGATCGATCGCGGCGACCTCCCGCCGGAGCTGTTCGATGAACGGTCCCGGATCGGCAGTGGTCCTCACGTGCAATGTCTGACGGGGATTGAAACGCTGCTCCGAGGCGAGGAAGGCGATGGATTCGAATGCTTCGGGCTGCTCACCGAACGAGATGTAGGCACCGTCGCGCGCCACGCCGACGACCTCGTAGTTCGTGCTCGTTCCCACGAGGACCTTCCCCAGCGGGTCCTCCCCCGGCCAGAGCCGCGCGGCAAGTGCTTCATTGATGACGGCGACGGGGGGGCGATCCGGATCGGTCCGACTCGGCGATGCCGCGGCCCGCGACCAGATCGATTCCCATTATGCCAAGGTATTCCGCGTCGACGTAGTTGTAGAGCGAATAGCGCGGAGTCACGTCGGTCTCCGTGCCCGCGCGGAACTGCGTGCTGAGCGCTGTGCCCGTCATCAGCGGGATCTGCGCGAAGGAGACGGATCGCGCCGCGGGCATCGCTTCGACACGCTCTCGGAGCAGGGAGAAGAACGCGCGGCCGCGCTCCTCATCGTAGCCGGGCCGCGAACCGAGGTCGACGACCGCGACCACCACGTTATCATGGGAGAATCCCGGATCCGTCCCGAGCGCCTTCTGGAGCGAGCGGGTCACGAGGCCGGCGGACGAGGCGAGAACGACCACCAGAGCGAGCTGCGTGATCACGAACGCGCCACGTCCGCGGCCCATGCGGAGCGCGCCGGCGGAATCCCCGCCTTTCAGGGCGTCGATCACGCCGGGCCGCGCCGCTCGCAGCGCGGGGAGCAGGCCGAACGCGATTCCCGTCACCGCCGCGAGGGTCAATGCGAACGCCAGCACTCCCGGATCGGGAGAGAAGTCCACCAGTCCCTCTCCGTCGATGGGCAGAGGGACTTTCGCGATGAGAGCCGTTCCCCAGTACGCGATCGCCACACCTCCGACGCCTCCGAGAACGAAGAGGAGGACACTCTCGGTGAGGAACTGCCGGACCAGCCGCCCCGCGCCCGCGCCGATGGCGAGCCTGACCGCGACTTCACGGTGCCGCGCGACCGCCCGGGAGAGAAGCATTCCCGCGATATTCGCGGCGCCGATCAGCAGCACCGACATAGCGGCCGCGAGCAGGAGCCCGAGAAACACCGCGACCTCGCGCCGGTCCTCCCCCCTCACGCCACTGAACGTTTCGAGCGCGGCTCCGTCCACGACGGCTCCGTCCTGATCCGACGGGATTCTCGATGCGATCGCGGAAATGGCCGCGCTCGCGGCCTCGGGGCCTACTCCCGGCCTCAGCCGGCCGAAGATCCCCACGCCCGCGAGCAGGGAGGTCGCGTCCGCGAACCGGGATGACGCCCGCGCCGGAACCCACGCCTGGGTGTACGGCGCGAGAATCAGCCCCCCGAAGCCGGGCGGCGTAACGCCCACCACGGTCAT
>CAZUVK010000126.1:0-941 GCA_964623785.1 uncultured Gemmatimonas sp.
CCCAGTCGAAGCGTATGCGGGGAGGGGAAGGCGCGTGACGGATGCCCCCGTGCGTTGCGTGATCGACACGAACGTGCCCGCCACCGCGAACGGATCGAATGACGCCGTCCCCGCGACCTGCGTCGCCGCCAGCGCGCGGGCGCTACAGGCCGTGATGCGGCGCGGCCACGTCTTCGTCGACGACGGCGGCCGGATCGTCGATGAGTACCGGGCGAACCTGAGTGCCCGTGGCCAGCCCGGACCCGGCGACGTGTTCCTGAAATGGCTCCTGACGCATGAGTGGGGTGGGGTGCGGGTCACGCGCGTCGCCATCACGGCCCGGGACGGCGACGACGAGGACTTCGAGGAACTACCCGACCCGCCCGTCGGCGTCGTCTACGACCGCTCCGACCGGAAGTTCCTGGCCGTTGCCGCCGCGCATCCGCAACGTCCCCCCATCCTGCAGGCGTACGACAGCAAATGGTGGGGCTGGAGTGAGGCATTGCGGGAGGTCGGTGTCACGATCCACTTCCTCTGTCCGGCCGCGATCGAGGCAAAATATCTCGAGAAGATGGACCATGAGTGAGTTCTTCCGCTTCCCCCAGACTCCCCATCTCGCCTGGCTCGGGCCGGGCCAGCCGCGCGACGACAAGGTGCTCTCGCCCGACGAGGTGGATGCGCTCCTGGCGGGCGAAGTCGTGCTGGAGGAAAAAGTCGACGGGGCAAACATCGGATTCTCGACGAGCGAAGCGGGGGAGCTGCGCATACAGAACCGGGGCAACTACCTCGATCCGGAGCACGTCCATCCCCAGTTCCGACCACTCTGGCCGTGGCTCGCGCCGCGTGAGTCGGTCCTGATCGACGCGCTATGGCCGAATCTCATGCTCTTCGGCGAATGGTGCTACGCCGTCCACAGCGTCGAGTACGATCGGCTGAGCGACTGGTTTCTCGGATTCGACGTC
>CAZUVK010000126.1:951-10293 GCA_964623785.1 uncultured Gemmatimonas sp.
CCGCGAGGCCGGGTCGTTCTGGGATACCGCGCGTAGAGACACCCTTCTCGCTGAAGTTGGCCTCTGCCGCGTGCCGCTCCTGGCGCGAGGCCATCTATCGTTGGAGGAGCTGCGCCTGAGCCTGCTGGAGCCCTCCCGCGAAGGTACCGGTCCACTGGAAGGCGTCGTCGTTCGCCGCGAATCGAACGGATCCACCGTCGCCCGCGCCAAGCTCGTCCGCGCCGAATTCACCCAGACGATCGCCGAACACTGGTCCCGCCGCCCCCTCCAGCGCAACGGACTCGCCAGCGGCACCACCTGGACGTGAACCCGCCCCGAAGCCGTTGTCTCGGGAACTGCTCAACGCGAAGAGAGCAAAGAGCGCAAAGGACGCAAAGAGTCCGGCCAATATCTAGGGGCCGGGCGCGACATTTCCTGAAAATGGGATGGGGCTCGGGCGAGTTTCCCGTCTCCCCCCCCGCAGCGGATGAGTCGGTCTCCCGACCGGCGGGAACCTCATACCCATGCGAACGCCCACACCAAACAGGCCATCTTCATTTCGGGATAGAGTACACAATCCCCGTCCATCCCGTCTATCCTGTCTTTCCTGTCTCCTGTCCATCCCGTCGATCCTGTCCATCCTGTCCATCCTGTCCATCCTGTCCATCCTGTCCATCCTGTCCATCCTGTCTCCCGTCCATATCCCGTCTGGGGATCATTCGCCATCTCGGGTGTATGAATTGGAGGTCGCACGAGCGCCACCGGGGACTTGCACGTTTCCTCGTGACGCCGCGACCGCCCGCTCATCCCGCTCGGCCGGCATTCCCGCCTCCGGCCTGGCACCCGGCGCCGCGTGACGCACCTTCCTCAGGCGCCCAGAACTCCTGTTGGCGACGTCGCGCGCCGACCTCGAGCCGACCGTGCCACAAATCCTGTCCGGACGGGTTCCCGTGCCATTCGGTACCGGAGCCGCCGACTCCCATCGCACTTCGAAAGGCATATGAAGCAACCGACAACCACCCGTCAGGCAAAGCACGGGGAGCGAACGGGAACGGTCTGTCCTGTCTGCGGCGACGCCGTGCTCCGGCAGGAGATGTATGGCAAGGGCGGCTCCGTGAGCGGGCACCGGCTCGTCTGCAGCAAACGTGGCTGCCCCTGGCGCGGTCGAGACCAGTAGCGCGCGCCGGCCCCGCGCATCGGCATGGCGGTACGCGGCCGCCGACCCCCACTTCCCTCGAGCCACGTAGGCTCGCGGGATCCCCTCCGGGCGCACCTCGCGCCCGTTAGCAGAAAGGCAATCAATGGATTCGAATGAAACCCGGACGCAGCGGATGACTCGAGTGGCCCAGGAGCTGGGCACGGCACTTCGGCAGCAGGCACGCGGCAGATGGAAGAGAGTGCGGACGGCCGAGCGCAACGAACGGGGCCGTAGAGTGTGGCGTTTCCGTCTCGATTCGGATGGTGGCGAGCGGTTCCTCCACATCCAGCACCAGGCGATGGTCGAAGGCACCGACCCCACGACCCGGTTGTTGGATCAGCTCGAGTCGGAGCACTGGCTCGACCGACTCCAGCAGGGACCGGCGACGGCACTGGTTCTTTCCAGGGAAGGTCGGCTCGAGACACTGCCGCGGAACTGAGGCTGTGGGGGGGACTCCTTGCGGGTCCTCCCGCCGCCGCGCGCTGTGCATTCATCCCGCCTGAAGCCGTGAGGAAGTTGTTTGGCGGTGAAGAGGTTACCCGGCGAAGCGTCAGTGACCTCCGGTCATCCCGGCTTCAATCGTCGCTGCCGACCAGGTAGGATACGAAGAAGGCGATGGTTCCCAGCACCTGCGCGCCCATCCCCACGACAGCCGCCGCAAACGGCGTAACCCACCCCATCAACGCGCCGATCGCATAGCCCGTCACGATCGCGAGCGCGAGATTGAGCACCACCGTGCCACGCGACTGCTGCGCGATCCGGTCCCGGAATCTTCGCCCGATCGATGGTCTCGGGCTCGCTGCCGGTCGGACGTGCGGCGGTTGTGTGGGCGGGATTCGCGCCGGGTCCTTCACGATGGTCTCCTGATCCACGCCTTCGGGGGATGCAAATCCCGACCGGCGTGCCCGCCGAACGAGAGCGACCATGACATTACGTGTCGAAGCAATCTACGCCAACGTCGTGCCGTAGGGCAGACCCGCGTGGAGGTCCGGGCGCCGCCAGCGTTCCCGTCGCCGGGACCGTGCCCGGCAACGGGGAGATTGACGCCGGCGCGCGCGGTCCCTACCGTCACACGAATCGGTCCGACTTCCGAAATCCCAGCGGGCGGACCGCCCGCGCCCATCGACCGCCCTCCATCCTCGAGGCTCGCAACGATGACCCAGACAAGCAAGTCGCTCCTCATGATCCTCGCCGGGCTCACGGGGCTCGGTGCGCTGTACGCCGCGGAGTCGCAGCAACCCCCGCCGGAAATCGAGTACGAGGGGCCGGCCTTCACGTTCACGGAAATCCGGGACGACGTCTGGGTTGGCATCGGCACCGGCAACCTCACGGTGATGTCGAACGCCGGCATCGTCATCAACGATGAGGATGTCCTGCTGATCGACTCGCACGTTTCGCCCGACGCGGCCGCGGCGCTGCTCGAGGAGCTGAAGCAGATCACCGACAAGCCCGTCCGCTATGTCGTGAACTCGCACGGGCACTTCGACCACGCGCACGGGAACCAGATCTATCCCGCCACGATCGAGGTTATCGGTCACGAGTACGCGCACCAGATGCTGGCGTCAGGCGCGTCCAATCGAGGCCGCACCTGGGAGCGATTCGTCGGAACGATCCCCGCCACGATCGAGCGCCTCAAGGCCCAGCTCGACACCACGAGCGCCCCCGCCGAACGCGAAGCCCTCGAGCGGCGTCTCCGCATCCAGGAAAGCTTCAAGGCCGCCACCGACGCGGTCGTTCCGACTCCGCCGTCCCTGACCCTGACCGACAGGATGACGTTGTACCGGGGTGGCCGCGAGATCCAGATCGAATTCTTCGGCCGCGGCCACACCGGCGGAGACGTCGTCGTCTATCTCCCCGACGAGAAGATCGCCTTTACGGGCGACCTGCTCGGCCAGGGGATCTCGTACCTGGGCGACGCCTTCGTCCCCGAGTACATCGAGACGCTGGACCGGCTGAAGGAACTCGATTTCGAGACGATCGTCCCTGGCCATGGCCGTCCGTTCGACGAACGCGAGCGGATCGACTACTACCAGTCCTACCTCGCCGACTTCTGGCTCCAGGTGTCCGAACTGTACGACGCGGGCGTGAGCGCGGAGGATGCGGCTCGGCGGATCGACATGCGGGCGCATGCCGAGCACTATCCGACGCTCCGGTCGGTCGGCGTCGACAACGAGTCGGTCGACCGCGCGTACGAGCTGCTGTCGGGGTTGGAGTAGCCCCGGGAACGGAAATCGCGACCGCGGACACCGGGGCGACCGCGGTCGTCCTCACACGCAGTCGCACCGCGTCAGATCGAGGCTCGACGCGCGGGCCCAGTCGGTAAGCGCGAATCGGTCACACGAGCAGAGCCTCTCGGTGTCGTCTTGCGAACGGGTCCGGCCGGCGGCGCCCGTCAGGGCGCAACTCGCGCGGTGGAGTATCGCGTGGTTTGGCGCTCGCACGCTCACGAAGAATCCGTCGTGCTCGTGATGGCGGACCCAGTCGTCAAAGTCGCGCGCGGGGGTCGGCTTGCCCGCGACGAAGTGAAGGATCGGCATGGTCTTGGCGTGGTTCCAGGGGATCAGGACGGATGACCGCCAGACCGAGAAATAACGCGGTGCACCGGTTTTCGACAGCCTTACCCTGGGGGTCGAGGCGGACGCCGTTCGGACGGTCGGATCGATGCGGTTGGCGGAATTGACCGCGATTCACACTCGTTCCGCGGGGGGGGAGTATGCGACGGATCGCGATGCTGGTGGTCGTGGCGGTGGGGATGTCGGGGTGCTATCACGCCGTCGTGCATACGGGACCGACGCCGGCCGCACGGGTGGTCGAGCATGCCTGGGCGAAGGGCTTCCTCTGGGGACTCCTCCCGCCAGATCAGGTCGATGGCGCCGCGGAATGCGGTGGCGCCGTGTCCAGGGTCGAGACCGAACTCTCCTTCCTGAACTCGGTCGTCGCGGGGATCACCTTCGGGATCTACACTCCGATGACGATACGGGTGGTCTGCGGCATCTAGAGACGGGATGGACGGGATGGATTTTTTGGGGGGGCTCCGGCCTGGCTGGTCGGCGTGGGACGTGCCGGACGAAGGCAGGGGTGTCGCGGTGGGACGTCGTTCTCCGCCTCAACGGGTGCGTTCACGGAGCCATTCGAGGACTGGCCGGTCTGATCCGTCGACGTTGCGGAGGCCGTACCAGGGGTCGTTCGGGTCGGTCTCGAGGCAGTAGGGGTAGATTCGCTCGACCAGCCGTTCCCGCTCGTTGCCTTCGATCGCGCCGCGCCACGCTTCCATCTGGTCGTGGGGGGTCCAGCCAGCGCCCGGTAGCCCGCCGCATTCCGTCAACCAGAGTGGTGTGTCGGCGCCCGGGAGGGACCGAACGCTTCGTAGCCGCTCGTTCACGCGACTCCACGGGCCGTACGCGTGTACGCCGATCGCGTCGGCGACGGCGCCGGACTGCGCGAACCCGCGATGGAACGCTCGCCAACGATCGCCCGGCGCGTCCGCGGCCGCTCCCGTCACGAGCGTGATGGACGGGTTGATCTCCTTCAGTGCCGGATAGGTCTCGGACCACCAGCGACCGTAGCTCTCGCCGACGCGCTCCGCGCGATGCCGCGGGATTGCCCCGGCGCCGAAAGGCGCCTGCACCCAGACGTCCGGCTCGTTCCAGAGCTGCCACGACTCGGCGGCCGGGAGTGCCCGGAGCATTTCCGCGACCGTGGTGGCGAACCGCCGCGCGGCCCGCGGGTCGTTCCCCATGCGGAAGACCTCGTCGCGCCCGTTGTGCACGACGTACAGGAGCCCCAACCCGTTCGCCACCGTCCGCGCGGTGTTCTCCCGGGCCGATGCCGCATATGAGGGGTCCTCGGTCCAGCGCGGAGTGTAGAGCGTGCTCCGTACGTGCGTGAATCCCAGGTCGCGGATCAGTCGGAGATCCTCTTCCCGAAGGAGATGGCTGTTGATTCCGAGGGTCGGCGCGCGGGATCCGGACGTACCGTCTCCCGCTCCCTCGAGCCGGGATTCACCGCACCCCACCAGCATGGCCGCGCCCGCGACGATGAATTCCCTTCGGTCCATCTCACCTCGTGTTCCCGATTCGCTGCACCGGAACGGCATCGAAGAAACGTTCGAGCCAGACGGCTGGCCGCTTGACGGCCCGTGCCCGGTGGCCCACACTTCAACGCTCGATGGTCGGTGGCTGGCCGTCGCTTTCCCCGCAGGTCCCGTCCACCCCGAGATCGCGAGAGACGCCATGTCGAACGTGCCAACGACAACCAACGCCACCGGCCTCCCATCCAACCTTGCGGGAGCGCTGTGCTACCTCCTCATGCCGCTCACGGGAATCCTTTTCCTCGTCCTCGAACGCGAGAACCGGTTCGTCCGGTTCCATGCGGCGCAGGCGGTCGTAGTCGGGGCGGCGCTCTTCGTCACGAGCATCGCTCTCACGTTCGTTTCCACGATTCTGGGCATCATCCCGATCATCGGATGGTTGATCGGCCTGTTCATTTCCCTTGGTTTCGGTCTCGGAGCGTTCATCTTCTGGGTGGTGCTGATGCTGAGGGCCTACCAGGGTCGCGAATGGGAGGTCCCGGTGGCCAGCGACTACGCCCGCAAACTGGTTGCCGCTCCCGGCGCCTGAGACGTCGGGGGGCGCCGGAACGCTTGGATGAACGCCGCGGATCGGCAATCGCTGATTCCGGGTCCCCGAGATCCACACGTTTCCGGACGGCTCGGCCCAGGATCCCCACGCTCGCCCCGACTTCGTGGCACGGGGTTTCCCTTTCGTTGTTCCCGAACGAACACTGTATGAAGCGTGTACCACGCCGCCATGGTGATGGGTCATGACCATGGCGGCCGCTCCGCCGCACGCGCGCGTTTGAACGAAGTGAAGAAGCGATCTCTCGATTGAATCCATCGACAGACCGACCCTGGTTCCCGTTCCGGAGGGGCGCCACCCTTGCCGGCCTCGGGCTCGTGGTCACGGCCGCGTGCGCGGATCTCTCCACCGAACCGGACCGTACGCCGGCGGGGATCATCCTCACCCCCGGCGTTTCCACGGTCCTTGAGAACGAGACCATCCCCCTTGAGGTGACCGTCGTCGACCGCCGTGGCCGGCCGATCGACAACATCCCACCCTGGGCGGAGCTGAACTGGGCGCCCGCGAACCCGCGCGTCGTGGTGGTCGATGGCGGGAGCCTGGTCGCGGGGATGCCCGGTGAGTCGAAGGTCACCGCGTCGATCGCGGGCCTGACCGAGACCGCGACGGTGCGGGTCAATCCACGTAGCCTCAGGATGGATGTCGGGGCGGTCGTGGTGAGCCAGCCGGGAACCGGTAGCGGCTTCCTCGCGTCCGGCGTTGAGACGACGGTTCAGGCATTCCTCACGGCGGACACGGTCAATTTTTACAAGCCGCGCGTCATCGCCACACTCACCTCGGGCGGGACGACGGTCGCCACGATCGAGCTGACGCGCGATGCGGAGTCCATCCCCCAGCAGCTCCAGGTCCACAACCCGCTCAACGCCTGGACCGCGACGATCCCCGCGCACCTCGTGCAGCCGGGCCTGGGGCTTTCGGTGGTGGCCGATCCGGAGGAGACGTTCATCCATGCGCCCGGGAGCCGCGACCGGTATCCCGACGCGGGCGCGTTCAGCCTGGCGATCGACCAGCCGGCGATCCTCATGCGGATGGCTGGCGCCTACCTTACCCAGAGCATCCAGCGATTCGACGGTTCGATTCCACTCGTGGCGGACCGCGCGGCCTTCCTCCGCGTGTTTCTCGTCTCCGATGAATCGAACAATCTCCAGCCTCCCGTACGAGCGACGTTCTACGAGGGTGAGTCGGTCATCCACCAGGTCGAGATCCACAATACGTTCGGTTCCATTCCGCTGAGCGTCCAGGAAGGGGTGCCGGGCCGTTCGTGGGATGTGATGATCCCCGGGTCCGTGTTGAGGCCGGGCGTTTCGATGGTCGTTGAAGCCGATCCGACGGGTACGGTGTCGCTCAAGGCGGGGAGCCTCACGCGAATTCCCGAGGTCGGGCGGATGCCCCTCGACGTGCGGCCCGTACCGCCACTCTGGCTGCGGATGGTGCCCGTCACGCAATCGGAGATGGGCAGCACGGGGACGATCAACGCCGGGAACCTTGCGGCATACATCCAGGCGGCGCAGTCGAAGTTCCCGCTGAGTCAGGTCAACGTGGACATCCGGACCCCGTACGTATCCGGAACGACGGTGACCGATATGAGCGCGTGGACGGCGCTGCTCTTCGAGATGCAGGCGCTGCGGGTCACGGACAACAGCGGGCGGTACTACTACGGCGTCGTGCGCCATCCCGGAAACACCGGCAACAACGTCGGCGGGATCGGGTTCATCGGTGGGCGGGCGGCCGTGGGTTACGACCACGCGGCGCTCGGTCCGGAGACGTTCGCGCACGAGCTCGGTCACAACTTCAGTCTGCGCCATGCACCGTGCGGGGGACCCACCGACGCGGACCCGCAGTTTCCCTACGCCGGCGGCGGCATCGGTCACTATGGATTCGACATGACGACCGGCACCATCAAGCTGCCGGCGGCCGAGAAGGACCTGATGTCGTACTGTACTCCCGAGTGGATCAGCGACTACAGCTACGAGAAGTCCATGGCGTACCGCCATGCATGGGACTGGAACGCGAGCGGCCCGGATGTGAGTGGCGACGCGCTGCTGGTGTGGGGCGGCGTTTCCGGTGGGGAGATGGTTCTGGAACCCGCCTTCCGGCTTGACATGGTTCCGTCCGTGCCGGCCGGCGCCGGCGGGGCATACGAGGTCCGGGGCCTCGACGCGCGCGGCTCCGTCATCTTCTCGTATCGCTTCGAGCCCGAGGAGATCGACCATAGCGACGCGCGGAGCTTCGCGTTCGCGATCCCGAACGAAGTGGCGCGGGCCGATGAACTCGCGGAGATCGTGCTGACCGGGCCGGAGGGCGAGACGCGCCAGACGCGATCCGCCGCGCCGCCGCCGCCGGCGACCCGTCTCGCGCGACCGGGCATCGTGCGCGCGGAGGCTTCCTGGGACGCGGCGGCGTCGCCTGTCGCGCTCGTTCGCGACTCGGGCACCGGCGAAGTCCTGTCGTTCGCGCGCGGCGGTCGTATCGCGCTGCCAGGCAGGGTGGTCGACGTCATCACCTCCGATGGCGTCAGGTCGACTCGCCGAACCATCGATCTGAGATGATCCAGTCCGAGCTGCGGCGGTTACCCGGCCTGCGTCACCTGTTCATGGCGGCCGCCATCGGCGTGTCGTCGGTGGGTGCGGCGGAGGCCCAGCTTGCTGTGGAGGTGCGGGGCGGCGCGGCGATGGGGAACTATGGGCCCGCCGCGGCCGGCGTCGATCGGTTGCCCGGCCCGAGCGTCTCCGCCTACGCCGATTACACGGTCCTGCCCTGGCTGGCGGCATACGCCAACTACACGTACGGCACCTTCCGCTGTCAGAACGGATTCTGCTACGGCGACCGAGTGACCGTGGCGAGTAGCGGGTTCGGCGCCGGGGCTCGGGTCTCGGCGTTCGGGCCTTTCTGGACGCGCGCCGGGTTCCTCTACCACGGGTCGCGAGTCCGGACGCGAACGGGATCCTATCCGGTCGAATTCGCGCCGGGGTACGAGATCACGTCCGGTGTCTCATATCCGGTGGGTCCCCGGTTCGACGTGGTCACCAGCGTCGGGTACCGGTCGCACTTCAATACGACGGACCGAACGTCCGTGCTGACCGCGGAAGCCGGCCTGCGATTCCGGCTCGGCGAATCGCCCTGGTAATCGACGCCCGGACTGAGTCTTGCACCGTACCGCCGTGCAGGGCGCGACGCCCCGCGCGGCGGCCGCCTTCGCGACCGCAACGTCGGCGCGTCAGGCGTATCGCGGGTGTGTGGCCGGGCGGACGATGAGGGGTTGGGTGCGGGGTGGATGGCGGGTTCGACCCGTCCGGCGCCACCCGCGATGAGATCGGCCCACGGTGATCATCTCACCGTGGGCCTGTTTCCTTCTCGACGACGCCCGCGGGCCTCAGTCCTCGACGACGTCGCTCAGGATGCGCGCCCGGATGAGGAAGTCCATCAGCGGGAACTCGTCGCGAAGATAGGGATTACCCTCCGATTGGATCCGGTCCTGAGAAGGTCCCCGACCCTGGGGCGCGCCCTCGCCGTATCCGCTGTACAACC
>CAZUVK010000127.1:0-2318 GCA_964623785.1 uncultured Gemmatimonas sp.
GGCTCGGGGAGGGGGTTGAGGCGGCGGGGGGCGTGCCGGCGGAGGTGAGGGTCGAGGCACTCGGCGCCGTGCGGATCGCGCCGTTCGCTCCCTTCGAAGCGCTCATCGAGGCTGATTCGGCGCTCATCCCGCGCGAGGCGGCAGACGTGCTGGGGCGCAACTGGAGCCTCGGTGTGATCCTGGCGGGCTTCATCACGGCGCTGGTTGCGGCGGGGGTGATCGCCGCGGCCGCGCGGCGATGGTGGGGCGCGCGGGGTGCCGCCCTCGTCTCCCGGATGCGCGGTCAGACACCGCGCCAGCAGGCGCTTCGCCAGCTCGAGGAGATCCACTCGGCCGGCTGGCACCGAAACGGCCGGATCGATGCGTTCTATGACTCCACGACGGGAACGTTGCGGCGGTTCGCGAGCCGGATCGACTCGCGCTGGGTGCCGGCGCTGACCAGCACGGAACTCCTGGCCGGGATCGAGGAGCGTTGGGGTACGGGCCGTTCCGCCGGCCTTCGCGGGGTGATCGACGTGTCCGAGCGCGTGAAGTTCGGTGGACATCGCCCCGATCCCGAGTCCGCGGAGGCCGATTGGCGCGCGGTCCGCGATTGGATCCGGGAGGCGCCCGAAAGCTGATGAACATCGAGTTCGCCCATCCCGAGTACCTCTACTGTCTCCTCGGCCTGCCGATCTGGTGGCTGCTCACCTGGCCGTGGCCGGGCGCGGGGGTCATCTTCGCGCGGGGCGAGTCGGCGCGGCCCGTCGCGGGAACGTGGGGGATACGCGCCGCCGCCGTGCTCCTCGCGCCCCGGATCGCGCGGTCCGTGATGATCGCCTGCCTGGTGGCCGCGCTCGCCGAGCCACAGCGGCTCGATCCCGTCGAGGAGAGGGCGCTGACCGGGAAGGCGATCGGGCTCGCGGTGGACCTCTCCAGCTCCATGCTCGCGACGGACATGGACGGCGACCGGAGCCGGATCGACGTTGCCCGCGAGGCAGCCGTCCGCTTCGCCGCCGGACGGACGCGCGACGAGCTCAGCCTCGTTGCCTTCGCGCGCGAAGCACTCACCCGGGTGCCGCCGACGGAGGACAACGCAGTCGTCGTCGCCGGCGTGGAGTCGCTCGAAGTTCAGCTCGTCGGAGACGGGACGGATATCGCGGGTGCCCTTCTGACGGCCGTTTCGAGGATGCTGGAGTCGGAGCGCGAGCCGCGCGTCGTCATCCTCCTCACGGACGGGGCGCACAATGGCACCACCGTGCGCCCCCTGGCGGCCGCGCGCGCGGCCGCCGCGATGGGCGTCAGGGTCCACGCGATCAGTATCCTTCCACCTGAGGATCCCGACGAGGCCGCGCTGCGCCGTGTCTACTACGGCGCGGGCGGCGCGATCGAGGAGATGCGGACCGTGCTCGGTGGAATCGCGGAGATCACGGGCGGTCAGTACTTCCACGCGCCGACCGCTGCGGCCCTGGACTCGATCTACGCGGAGATCGACCGCATCGAAGCGCCCGTCGAAATCGTCACGCGCGGCGAGTCGCGGCATCCGCTGCGCACGTGGTTCATCCTCACCGGTCTACTGGTTCTGGCCGGGGATGCCGTGGTGCGGGGCAGTCGATGGGGGGCGATTCCGTGAACCGGTTGATGGAGTTGGGTCGCGAGATCGACCTGGTATTTGGCGCGCCCGTTTACCTCTACCTCGGCGTCGCCGTCCTGCTGCTGGTCGCCGGTGGGCTCTGGCTGCATACGCTCCGGCGTCGACGGCTTGCCCGGTTCCTTGGCGGGCGCCGGGCGGCGGAGCGCCTCGCGAGGACTGACCTGTACCGATTCCGCTGGGAGCGACTGGTCCTGCTCGGGGGTGCCGCGATCGCGCTCGGGGCCGCGGCGGCGGATCCGCTCTGGCGAGCGGAATCCCTCCCCCCGCCACCCCCTCCGGCCGAGCGCCATGTGATGATCGCACTCGACGTCTCCGCGTCGATGCAGGCACCGGACGAGGAGCCTACCCGGCTCGCCGCCGCCGTCCGGGTGGTGAGGCGGATCATCGCTGGCGCGGAGGGTCAGAAGGTCGGTCTCCTTCTCTTTGCCGGCGAGACGTATCTTCTGAGCCCGCCGACCAGTGACTTCGCGGTGCTCGAATACCTGCTGTCGGGAGTCACCCCTACGATCGCGAGTGCGCAGGACCCCGGGAGCCTGCTTTCAGCCGCCATCACCGGCGCGGCCGGCGCGTTTGTTGGCTCCGGCACGGGCATCGGGTCGATCCCGACGATCGCGGGCCAGGCGGCGCCCGTGCGTTCGATCGTCATCGTTTCCGATGGCGATGCCAACGAGACCGAGGCGGCGAT
>CAZUVK010000127.1:2328-10271 GCA_964623785.1 uncultured Gemmatimonas sp.
CTCGAGTCGGAGGCAATGAACGATGTCACGGTACACGCCGTCAGGTTGGGTGACGCCGACGGATCACCGATGATAATGCCGCGCGGCCAGTATCAGCTCGGCGGGCCGGTCCTGGCCCCGGACGGATCGAGGGCCGTCTCCCGGGCGCGACCGGCCCTCCTCGCGCGAGTGGCGGATCTCGGGGACGGAGTCTTCGTCGATTCGCCGGAGGCCGGGATCGGGCCGCTGCTGGCCCGGCTGCGGCCCCCCGTCGAGTTGATCTCGCCGGTCACGCCGTCGGGACTCCAGACGCGGTTCGACACGACATCCTGGCTCGTCGCCATCGCTCTGGTCGTGCTCGTGCTGGAGGGACTTGTGGACATGAGAATCCCGCGGTTCGCGCGGGTACGGGCGCGAGCGCCGCGGGGGAGGTACGCATGACCAAGCTTCCGGTCGGGGAGCGGCCCGTCACCCGGACGCACGCGGGTATCTGGAAGTGGGTCGCGTCCGCCATCGTCGTTGTCGGCCTCGTGGCAGGGTCCGCGGCGCTCGATCGCCTGAGTGTCGAGCGCGCCAACCGGCTCTATCGCGCGGGAGACCCTCTCGCCGCGGCGGAGCGGTATCGGGAACGCGCGGGCCCGGTCCCGAGCGGACGGCTCGCGTACAACCTCGGTACGGCGCTCCTCGCGGCGGGGGATCGGAACGCGGAAGATTTCCTGTCCGCGGCGACCCGCGACCCGGACGTGGCCACGCTCCGCCGGACGTACCACAACCTGGCCTATGCGTACCTCATCCGCGTCGAGCCGACGGCTTCCCCCGACACCGCCACGTCGCTGCTGCGCGAGTCCGTGGCGTACGGTCGGGAGGCGATCAGGCTCGATCCGGAGAATCCTGATACGCGCTGGAACCTCGCGCTCGCGCAGCTCATGCTCGATTCGATCGCCAGAATTCGCGTCGACCCGGACGCGCGCGAGGAGGCCGGGCAGGATGAGACCCCGGTCGACCTCGTTGCCCTCACGCGGTCGGGGGAGGGCACTGGCGAGTCGGGGCTCGAACCGGAGAACCCGGACGCTGGGGAAAGCAGCGGCGAGCGGCGGGGGGCGTCGCAGGGTGCCCGTGAGGCCTGGGCGACGCAGGACCCCGGTCCGCTGACGGTCGCCGCGGCGACGGCCATGCTCGCGTCCGTCAACGACGACGCGGAACGCCTCGTTCGCGGGATCCTCTGGTCACACCGACCTGATATCGCGTGGTGGAACGCGGAAGCCTACCCGGGTGGTGACTGGTGATGAACGCCGACGCTCTGATCTGCTCCCACCCCCGCAGCGGAGGGCGCTGGTTACGGTTTCTGGTCGCCCACTACCTCGCCGCGCGACACCTGCCGGATTTCGAGGTGTCCCCGGCGACCGTATTCGGTGTCGTGCCCGACCACGCCAACGAGCCGATGCGCGGGTACCCGGCGTACCGGTTCCGTGGCCGGCACGGTTTCCCCCTGCTGGCCGTCTGCCACCAGCCGTTCACAGTCGATCTCCATCGCAACTTCCCGACGCTCCTCCTCGCGCGAAATGCCTACGACGTCGTGGTCTCGGCATTCCACCACCTGACGCGGGAGAAGGGGCTCTATGTGGGATCGATCCGCGAGTTCATCGGCCACCCTCGGCTCGGTCTGGGGTCATGGATCGATTACATGAACAGCTGGGCCCCCGCGCTGCTGAGGCACAGGGACGCCACGTTCGTCGCGTATGGCCAACTGGACCGCGACCCCGCCGGTGCCCTGCGGGCCGTCCTGAAGTTCATTGACGAGGAGCCCGATGAGCGGCTCGTGGCCGACGCCGTCGCGAGCAGTCAGGCCCTGCGGGATTCGCGGAAGATACGGACCGGCCAGGAAGGAAATTTCTGGGACCATCTCCAGCCCGAAGAGATCTTCCTCATCCAGGAGATGACGCAGGAAGGGCTCTCGGAGTTCAGCACCCACCTCCTCGAGTCGATCGGCGTCGAACTCGACCCGTTCCCGCGGACCGAGATGTAGTCGGCTGGTGGCGCCGATCAGCCCACATCGGCGAAGAGTGGTTCCAGAACCGTCCGTTCGGCACGATCACGCTGCTCCTCGGCCGTTGCCCGCGCGAGGGACGTTCGTACGACCTCGCTGGGCAGGCGAAGCTCGAACGGAAGCCCCTTGTGGAGTAGCACCTGCTTGTAGAAGAGCACCGTCGCCTGGGAAGTCGTGAGGCCCAGGTCCAGGAAGATCTCGCCCACCTCGTCCTTCAATTCAGCGTCGAGCCGAACGGCAATGACCTTGTTGCGCGCCATGCTCCATCCCTCCTCTATCACGTGGGCCGAATTGCCCTACCGGTGTGAGATCAACTTCGTCAGTTCTTCCCGGTAGCCCTTTGTGGTCGTAACCTCCGTCCCGTCGCGAAGGATCAGAACGTAATCACCGTTGAACCAGGGTTGGATTTCGCGGATCCGGTCGAGATTCACGATCGCGGAACGGCTGACCCGCACGAAATCAGCTCCGACCAGGCGGTCCTCCATCACCTTCATGGTTTCGCGCATCACGTACGTGCGCTTCCCGCTGTGGATCTTCACGTACTTGGCGTCGGCCTCGACCCAATCGATATCGTCGATGCGGTGGAGATACGTGCGGTCGCCTTCCTTGATCGAGAGCCGCCTCCGGTCGTTCTCGCCCGAGCGCAGGACGGCGAGCGCGGCGGCGATCTGCCGGTCGAGTTCGGCTCGGTTGCGGTGCTCCAGCCGATCCCGCGCCCGGTCGATGGCGGTCGTCAGGCGCTCCTCGTCGAACGGCTTCAACAGGTAGTCGATGGCGTTCATCTCGAACGCCTTCACCGCATACCGATCGTACGCGGTGACGAAGATGACCGCGGGAAACTCCCCCGGGGACAGCTCCTGCAGAACCTGGAAGCCGTCCTGCTGTGGCATCTGGATGTCCAGGAAGACGAGGTCCGGGCGGTGTTCCCGGATCCCGAGTACCGCCTGCGGTCCCGTCGCGCACTCGGCCACCAGCTCGACGTCAGGCTGGTCGCTCAGCATCAGCCGCAGGAGATGGCGGGCGGGCGGCTCGTCGTCGACGACGATGCAGCGTAGTGTCACGGGGTCACCTCACTCGCGCTTGCGGGCGCGAACCTGACCGGAACCGCGATTTCCACGACCGCGCCGCCGGCGTGGGATCGCCCGATCGAGAGCCGCTGCTTGTCCCCGTAGAGCTGCTTCAGCCGGGCGCGTGTGTTCCGCAGCCCAATGCCGGTCGACCCGTTCTGGCTGGACCCCTCCGCCTCCGAGTCGGGTCCGGGACCACTGTCCTCCACGTCGATTCTCAGAAAGTCTCCCATTCGCCTGGCGCGAATCTCCACCCGCACCGGGGCGGAGGTACGTTCCACGCCGTGGCGGATCGCGTTCTCCACCAGCGGCTGCAACATCAATCGAGGTACGAGGTTCGTCTCGGTCCCTTCCTCGATGTCATAGTCGAGCACGAGCCGATCACTGAACCGAACCTGCTGGATCTCCGCGTAGCGACGCAGAAAGTCGAGCTCCTCGGAGAGAGGGATCTCGTGGATCGAGAGATTCTCCAGAGACAGCCGCAGAAGGTCGCTCAGGCGAACGATCATGCGCTGGGCGGCGCGCGCATCGCTCATCGTCAGCGACGAGATCGTGTTCAGCGTGTTGAACAGGAAGTGCGGCTGCAACTGCATCTTGAGCACGTCCAGCCTCGCATTCGCCAGCCGCGTCTCCAGCTGCACCGCCTGGAGGGCGCGAGCCCGCGATTCACGATACTGCGCGATCGCATGCTGCACCGCGACGATCGTCGCATACACCGTCATCATCGTCAGCAGGTACTGGATGAGCGTCAGTGCCGCGATCTGACCGACGGAGACCCCGGGTGGCAACGGAATCGGCACCAGGCCCCGATACACGCTCAGCGCCAGAATGTGGACCGTGGAGAGCACCGCGCTCGCCACGAGGTGCACCGCCAGATTTCGCCACCGCGGCGGCCCGACGATCGGGAACCGGCGGGCGAGCGCCAGGATCACCGGCCCGAACGCGACCCAGAGATACCAGACGGGCAGCTCGAGGAGGAGGCGATCCAGCCATGGCGTCACGGGCGCCGCGGCTGTATCGGCGTTCGCCATCAGGCGGACTGTATAGTGCTCCGCGATGAAGTTCTGGGTCGGATACACGAGCGTCAGGAACGTCGCGACACCGATCCCGATTCCCCAGCCCAACCACGTCCGACGCCCGGCGTCGACCGCGTTCGGAGTCCGCTCGGTCCGGGGAACACCGCCGAACGGGTCAGTCCCTCTGTCCGGATTCAAGCGCGCACCATCCATCCTCGCCCGGGGCGGAAGCTCACGGCCGGTTGGTGGATCCGGACGTGTCGAGATGTCCGCCCACCCGACAATTCTTGCCGGATTTCGCGAGACCGCGCCACGGCGCGGGAACGAGTATGCATCGTTTCTGGAACGAACCAGCCATTTCGTGGAACGAGAATGAAGGTGGCCCTGGCGGGTGAGTCGCGCATAAGTAGTTCAGGTGCAGATATTTGAGCCGGGACGTAGTCTCTCCTCGGGGGTACTACGGGCCTCTGCCGCCCGAGGATTCACGGAATCGCGGGCGGCGGGCGCTCGCCTTGCGACCGCGCCACGCGGCGAATAACCTTCACAATCCCCGTCGACTGTTCAGCCGGCGAAAGATTGGCGGTACTCGGGCCTTTCGCGCCGCCAACCCAGAGAGTCAACGACAGGAGGACCGAATGCGGTTCGCGCGCATCCTTGCATTCATCGCGTTCGCGGGTTGTTCATCGTCGGGTGCGCCGGCCGGGCCGGTGCCACAGCAGCAGCCGACGGCCGCGGCCGTGAGCCCGGGTGCGGATCCGTCCGGGGCGGTCCCGCCCGTGGCGCAGCAACCGCCGGCCGGCGCGCAGCCGGGATTCGATGATCGCCCCGCGACTGCGGTGTTTCCCTTCGCGAACGGCGGTTCCTACGGTCAGGACGCCGAGAACTTCGAGGCGTTGGAGATCGGCGTCCAGCAGATGTTGCTGACGGAGCTTGCCCAGAACTCCTCATTGAGGATCGTCGAGCGCTCGCTCATTCGGGATATCCTGGCGGAACAGGATCTCGCCGCCGCGGGTCGGGTGGATCCGCAGACGGCCGCGAACGTCGGCCGGCTCGTCGGAGCGCGCTACATCATCACGGGTCAGTTCACGGACCTCTACGGGGATTTCCGCATGGACGGGCGGATCATCAACGTGGAGACCGGCGAGATCATCCGGACGGAACAGGTGAGGGCGCAGCGCGAGCGCCTGTACGATCTGCTGGTCGACCTCGCGGGCCGGATGACGGCGGGAGTGAACCTGCCGCCGCTGCCAGCGAATGTCAGGACCGCCCGCCTCGACCGCGAGATTCCCGCGGAGGCCGTCACTCTGTACTCCCGCGCGCAGGTCTACGAGGACGCCGGGCGGACGGATCGGGCGATCGAGCTGTATCGGAGCATCGCTGACCAGTTCCCGGAGATGACCGAAGCCCGTGAGGCCCTGAGGCAGCTGGGCGCCTGAGCGCCCGCCGCTGCCGGTATTCTCCCGGGGGTCAGGGAATCGGTTCCAGGAGCGCGGACACCGCGGTCGATGGAACGCCGATGAGCGTCGGATAGCGCGCGTCGACCAGTCCACCGAACAGGACCGCGATCACCGAACCCGTCGCGTCGAACACGGGGCTCCCGCTGGCGCCCGCCGATCCATAACCCTGGAACTCGACGCGCTCGTCGCTGGCCGCCGCGACGATACCGGCTGACAGCAGCGGCTCCGCCAATCCGGTGCGGTTGAATGTCGCGGCGGTCGACAGGTCCCGCCCCACGGGAAACCCGATCGACGCGACGACGCTCCCGGCGCGGATGGTGTCCGGTCGCGCGTTCAATGACTGGACCGTCGGCACGGAGCCCAGGATGTTGTCCACCTTCACGACCGCCAGGTCCACGTCGGCGGATATCCGGAGAACGCGGGCCGGCCACACCTGATCCGAATCGGCGAACTGGATGGCGATCCGACGGGGTCGTTCCGTGCCGCTTTCGCCCGCGACGACGTGGCGACTCGTGATCATGGTGGCGTCCGGGCGAACGGCGAACGCAGTCCCGGTGCTGACTCCTCCGGCCTCATTCTCGACATAGATGACCGCGATCGCGTGCCGGTTGAGCCGCTGGATCCCCAGGAGGTCCAGCCCCGCGGCCGCCTCGCGCTGACCCTGTACGGTGGTTGCCGCGGCGAGCTGCTCGCGCAACGCGGACACCTCGGCCGAATTTCCTCTCCGCTCCGCCTGTTCCAGCTGGATGCTCGCCTGTCGAACCTCTTCGCGGGATTCCCGCAGCGCGTCGGCCAGCTCCTGAAGCTCGCCCTCGAGCGACGCGATCGACTGCTGCCCCGTTGTGGTCAGGCTATCCAGGCGCTGCTGCAGCAAGGCGCGTTCACCTTCCAGAGTCGCGCTCCGCGTGGCCGACTGGATGGCAAGGCCGGTAGCCACGAGGAGGAGGACCATCGTCCCGGCGAGCGCGGCCGTGCGCTTCGGCGCGCGGCCGGCGGCGGCTCGCACCCGCCTCGCGATCGGAATGGTGATCGTATCGGCGGCGCCCGCCGGCGACCGGGCCGTCGCGGCAGGTGCGGCGGAAGCCGGACGGGACCCCGGACTGGCGGCCAGTCGGAACTCGACCTCCGGCCCGGCGGTCCCGAACCGGATTCGGTCGGAATCCGTGAGGTCGCGTTCGCCCTGGATCCGGTGACCATTGACGTAGGTCCCGTTGGTGCTGCCAAGATCCTGTATCACCCACGCGCCGCTGGCGGTGCGGGCGAAGAGGGCATGGCGTCCGGACACATCGAGATCCGCGATGGGGTCGAAGCGAAGGTCGACGTCGCTGTTCCTCCCGACACTGACCGCCGCTCGGTCGAGGCGGATCACGGTTCCCGCGCCGGAACCGGATACGACGACGAGTTCCGCGTTCAGGCGGGCCTCACAAGTCGTACGCCCGGCGCTCGACGCGATCGTCGGGGCCGGGCGGGAGCAGGCCAGGCCCGTCGATGCGCGCGACGACGACGGTGACGTTATCGGGGCCACCCCTCTCGTTGGCGAGAGACACCAGTCGCTCGCAGATGTCATCCACGCGGTCGACGTCCGTGGCGTCGCCGATTTCTTCGCGCTGAACCGTCCGGAAGAGGCCGTCCGAGCAGAGCACGATCGTATCTCCGCGCCGCAGCTCCTGGTAGGTGAGATCCACCTTCACGTCGGGCAGCACGCCGAGCGCCTGGAGTATGACATTCCGGTGCTGGCTGGTCTCCGCGTCGGCTTCCGTGAGCGCCCCTGAATCGATCAGCTCCTGAACGAGTGACTGGTCGCGGGTGAGCTGCGTCGCCACGCCGCCACGGACGAGATACGCCCGAGAATCACCGACCTGCGCGAGAAAGAGAGTTCCGTCGAGGATTCCGGCCGCCGTTACCGTGGTCCCCATGCCCCGATACTGCGGGTAGCGCGCGGACTGCTGGTGGACCATCGAGTTCGTCGCTTCGACGGCGTCACGGAGGCCCACCACGAAGGACCGCGAGTTGTTCTCGCGCTCGACGCTCCAGCGGGCGGCAAGCTCCTCGTGGATCCATCCCGTCGCCATCTTGCTTGCCACGCTCCCGGCCGCCGCGCCGCCCATCCCATCAGCGACGACGAGGAGTACGCCCTTTGGGCCCAGCGGCACGCGGGTCCAGCTCCGCGGAGCGACGCCCTCCACGGCCGGGCTGAAGGTCGGGTCGTAGTGGACGCCGACCTCGGTGCCGTCGACGGCCCGGAAGGGCCGCCAGAGGTAGCGGGTGCGGGGATCGTACGTGCCCAGGTCGGGGTCGAAGCTGAGGAAGTCCTGGCGGGAGATGATCCGCTCCAGGGCGACCGGGTTTTCGAAGTCGGCAACCGTGTCCCCGATTT
>CAZUVK010000128.1:0-10236 GCA_964623785.1 uncultured Gemmatimonas sp.
CTCGCCCAGCACCTGCCCCACAAAGATCGGGAACTGAAAGAGCAGCGCGTACATGGCGAGGTTCTGCAGGCCGACGATCATCCCACCGGCCACGAAGGGGCGGCCGCGGAAGAGCCGGAAGTCGATCACCGGGGAATCGCGGCGACCCTCGAGGAAAGGGAAGGTGGCGAGCAGGATTCCACCCGCGAGACCCAGCCAGATCGCCGAGGACGAAGGGATGCGCAGTGCGATCAGCGGCAGCGAAATGCCGACCGCGAGCCACGCGCTTCCCAGGAGGTCGAATCGCGGGCGGGGGTCAGTGTCGGCGTCGCGCGCAAGCACGTCCGCGCGGGTGAGGACGAAGAAGGCCGAGAGGGCGATCACCGGCAGGTTGGCCGCGAAGATCGCTCGCCAGCCGAAGAGCGCGGTGACCTCTCCACCCAGAAGCGGACCGATCGCGGCGGAGAGACCCATGACGGCGCCGAAGTATCCGAACGCACGGGCGCGCCGGCTCGCGTCGACATGATTCCGCATGATCGCGAGCGCAGCCGGCACAATCGAGGCACCTCCCGCGGCCATGAGGATGCGGGCGGTCACGAGCGCGGGCAGGGTGGCGACCGCAAACCCGAGGACGCTCCCGCTGGTGATCAGACCGAGGCCGAGGAGGAGCGCGCGGCGGTGGGAGATCAGATCCCCGAGCTTCCCGCCGGGGCTCTGCAGGGCGATGCTCGTGATCAGGTAGGTGGCGATGAGCCACTGCGTGAGGTCGGCGTCGCCCGTGCCGAGGTCGCGGCCGATGTCCGGGAGGGCGACGGCGATCATCGTGCTGCCGAGCGGCGCCAGAGCCGCCGCCAGCAGAATCCCCGCGATCAGCGGCGCCGGCAATCCCCCTTCCGATCGCGAGGCGCTCACCGGTTTCGCGTGATCGCCCGGCACTGAAGCAGGTAGAGCCTGCCCTCCGCGTATGCCCATTCGATGTCCAGGCCCGGCCCGAACCAACCCTCGCATCGGGTGGCGAGGCCGTGCAACTCGCCCAATTCCTCGGTGGCGAGGCACGGTTCCCTGGCCCGCGCGTCCGCAACCGGCTCCTCGATCGTCCCCCCGTCCGGCGCGCTTCTCAGCGCCACGGTCTTGTCGCCAGCGCGCATGCGAATGAGTCGGCCATCGCGGCCCAGCTGATAGTTGTCGGGAACCACGAGCCCCGCGACGACCGCCTCGCCGAGCCCCCAGGACGCCTCGATGACCCGCTCATCCGAACCGTTCATCGGGTTTCGAGTGAACATGACACCGGCGCGGTCGGGATCGACCATGCGCTGGAAGACGACCCCCATGCGAGGTTCGGCGCCGAGTCCGAGTCGCCGCCTGTACATCAGCGCGGCGGGGGTATGCGCCGAGGCGTGGACCTGGATGACCGCCCGCGCGGCCTCCTCGGCCGCGCGCACGTTCAGGACAGTGAGGTGCTGGCCCGCGAAGCTGGCGCTCCCCGAATCCTCACCGATCGCGGATGAGCGCACCGCGCAGGGCGCGGCGAGCGCCACGAACCCGGACCGCAGGCCCTCGAGCGCTTCCGCGTGGCCGGCCACCACCGCGTCGACATGGGCCGTGCAGAGCGCGAACCCGGGCGGCACCGGCAGCCCGGCGCGCAGCGCGGCCGCCAGATGGGCCGCCTTGCCGCCGAACTCGGCCTCGTCGATGGCGTCGACGAGCGGAGTGGGTTTCATGCAATCAGTTCCACGCGGCCATTGTCGCCATCCACGCGGACGCGGGCGCCATCGGGGAGGACGGTCGTCGCGTCGCGAGTGCCGACCACCGCCGGAATCCCGTACTCCCGGGCCACGATGGCGGCATGAGAGAGCTGACCGCCCCGATCCGTGACCAGCGCGCCGAGCAGGGGCAGCACCACGTTGAAGGCGGGGCCGGTCGTGCGCGTGACGAGCACATCCCCCGGCTCGAGGCGGTCGAAGTCCTCGGGCCCGTTCACCAGGCGCGCCGGGCCCTCGTAGACCCCGGGGTGGACCGGCAGGCCCTCGACCGTGCGCGCCGCCGCCTTCCGGTCCGAAACGTCGAAGATCTCCTGGATGACCGCCTGCACCACGAGCGCGTTCGTCCTGGCGCGCTTCGGGAGCCAATCCACCGGCGGCGGCGGGCTCGGCGTTCCCCCAAGGAAGGGTGGGGCGTCGGCGATCGTCCGGGACTCGCGCCAGCTCCGTCGGCGGCGAAGTTCATCCACGGTTGGGTCGCCGGCTCCGCCCAGCAGCGCGACCAGCTCGTCGTGCGTGGCGTCGACCGCGAGTTCGGCGTCCGGCAGCGCGCCGTTTGCCTGCAGCCGGCGGCCGGCCTCCAGAATCCCGCGCCGCGCGAGCCCCGCGGACCAGAGGTCGTTGTACATCCCCCGTTCGTCGCGCAGCCGGTTCGTGTGCCGCGCTTCCGCGAGCAGCTCGTCGAACCGCGCCCGGTCCTTCTCCGGCACGCGCGCTCGAACCTTCGCGACCCGCCGCTCGTGCTCGTTCTCCCCGGCGCGTGATCTTCCCGGGTCCGTGAACATCGTCCGCAGGAGCATCCCCGGCATCTCGAGGGCGAATCGTTCGCTGATGTCGTAGCCGGAGACCATTCGGTAGCCGACCCGCTCCACGAATCCATCGACCGCCGCGCCCACGGCGTCGGGGCGGCCCCGCAGCTCGTCGAGCGCTTCCGCCGCCGATCGGTCGCTGATCGACGCGGCCGTGATCCCGTTCTCGGCCAGGGAACGCGACACCTCCGCCAACTCATCTGACGCGACCCCCGCCGAAACGGGCGACGAACCCTTGAGCAGCCCAAGCAGCTCTCCCGGCGGAAGGCCGGTCATCTCCCGGGCCCCGACGAGGAACTGGCCGATTGGAAAGCAGCAGGGGACGGTAAAGGAGTGGTGCCGATAGACCATCTCCCGGGCGTTCGTCCGCAGGTCCTCGAGATGTTTCACGAGCTCAGCGTCACCAAGGCTCCGGACGTCGACCGCCTGGAGACCCCCGTTCCGCGCGATCGAATCGGGCTTGACCTGGGTGTCCCAGCGGTCGAGGTCCTCGCGCCAGAGCTTCCGGGGGATGACATCCGCGGCCGTCGCGACGCGTCCGCGGATTTCGGGATGCAACCAGGTCACCAGCTTGAAGACCACCCACGGCGGCGGTCCTTTCGCTCCCTCGGGCGCCCCGACTGGTCGGAACTGTCCGTACATGAAGTCGTTTACGGGGCGCATCACGAGCGTGTCGAGCAGCAGCCCGTAGCGCTTCGTGCCCTCTCCGAACCCTCGGGAGAGGGCGTCAGGGATGACCTCCGATGAATATCGAGTGGCCGGCCGGCTGTAATGGGTCTGCTCGAGCTCCCAGACGCCGGCACCGGGTGCCTTGAATTCGACCTCCGACATCGCCCGCTCCCTGGCTGGTTTTCTACCGCGTCATGCTCCAGATCACCACGTTCACGCCCACGGCGTAGGCCTTCGCGGAGAAGAGGAGGAAGTACGACTCCAGGTCCGCCTCGCGCTCCCAGCCGTCGGCGATATCGGTATTGTGAGTCATCAGGACGAGCAGGCGGCCGGCGTCGTCGACAATGCCGCGCAGGTTGGTCGTCTCGCTCTCCGCGCCCAGTTCCGAGGTGGACATGCCGGGCCGCCACCGGTTCAGCGACGGGATCTGCGGAATCTCGTCGAGCCAGTAGAAGCTGGAGTTGATCGGGTGAGACTGCGGGATGTCGATGATCCCGTACTCCGGCAGGATCCGACCGATCTCGCTCTCCCAGTGAGCCCAGGATGCGTTCCCCCAGAAGTCGTCCGCCCAGAGGAATCCGCCCTTGAGCAGGTACTGGCGCAGCCCGGCCGCTTCCTCCGGCGTGAACCCCGCGGTGCCCGGCGAGGCCATCATCACGAATGGGCAGCGGAAGAGTTCCGGGTCGCTTCCCAGCACGACCGTGTGGCCGGGCGTGCCATCCGCCCAGCGGCTGATCCGCGTATGGGTCAGCTGGGTGAGGCGAGTCAATAGGTTGTACTCGGCCCCCGGATACTCGATCGCCCACCCGGACCCGCTCGGGTCGCTCCTCACCGTCTGGAAGGCGAGCCGGCAGAAGACGAAGCCTTCGGGGATGTCCGGAATGCCGCGGAGGATCGGCGCCCGCGCCCGGGCGTATCCGCCGAACTGCGCCTGGACGGCGACGGCGGCGACCACGACGAGCAGCACCGCCGCCAGCGCGGAACGGACGATCGCGGTGGCTCGCTCGGGGCGCCGCGAGGTCGGCGGTTCTGGCGCGGTATCAGTCATCGATCAGATCCGGATCTCGTCTGCCGGGGCGCTGGGACGTGGTTGTCGGTTCCGGGCACGAACGCATCGGATCGACGCGGAACCGGGGTTCGTGATACTGCTGACGGTAGCGGTTACACCCGCCGTCCGGAAGTAGTTTGAAGCTCGCCGGACGGGCGCCTACGGCAAGGTGAATTTCTGTACGCGCCTTCCGCCGCCCACTTCCGCGGTGTAGACGTTGCCTCGTGAGTCCACCGCGACATTGTGGAGGAAGATGAACTGCCCGGCGTAGCGGCCGATGCGTCCGAATCCCCCCACCGGCTCAAGCGTGCCCCGGTCGAAGATGTGGATGCGACCGTTCCCCGCATCCGCGACGTACAGGTACCGCTGCTCCGCGTCGGGGGAGAACGCGACGGAGAAGGCCGTACCGAGGAGACGGGTGGGCCGCTCGATGAAGAACTCCCTCTCGAACGTGCCGTCCAGCTGGAAGATCTGCACGCGGTTGTTGAGCCGGTCACCGACGTAGACGAGACCGTCGTTGGAGACACGGATCCCATGGACGGTGTTGAACTGCGGTGCCCCCGGCCCTTCATACCGCGGGGCGTTGTCCGCCTCGTCGTCGGGCGGGTTGCCGTACGCGCCCCACATCCGCTTGAAAGCGCCGGTCTCCGCGTCGAAGACGATCACGCGCCGGTTGACGTAGCCGTCCGCGACGAACAGCTCGTCCGTGGCCGGGTGGACGTACATGTCCGCCGCGTTGTTCAGGTTGAGCGTGTCGAGGCTCCCCCCGCTGGCGCCCCGGCGGCCGATCTGGAGCAGGAACTGGCCGTCCCGGGTGAACTTCAACAGATGGTTCTCGGTCCGCTCGCGGAGGCGGGGCCCGCCCGCCGCGGAGATCCAGACGTTGTCCTTGTAGTCCACGTGGATGCCGTGCTCGTCGGCCGGCCACTCGTATCCTTCGTCTTCTCCTCCCCAGCCTCCCACGTACTCACCATCGGGGGTGAACTCCATCACGGGTGGCGCGGCCTGGCAGCAGCCGGCCTCCGGATTCCGCGCGACCTCGTCACTCGTCAGAGACCACGGCCGCTGAAGGATCCAGACATGGTCGCGGGAGTCGACGGCGAGTCCGGCCACCTGGCCCAGCGCCCATTCGGTGGGGATGGTGGGCCAGAAGGGATCCACCACGTACGCGAGTGGGTCGACATCACGCGCTTCCGTCGTGCCGCGGAGCACGCGCTCTCCGAGCAGCAGAGCGGCGATCGCGCACAGGACGATCGCGATTACGGCGGGTCGCTTCATTGAACGTACAAGGGGATGAGAGGAGGAGAAGATCGCGCCGGGGGCCACGCGGCGGACGCGGAGTTAAACCGAGGGAGACGCGGAGGCAAGCACGGCTTCCGAGTCCCCGCGCCATGCGGACCGGACGGCGCTCTCGACCGACTGTAATACGCGGATCTCGGGACCGATAGCCATGACCGTCACTTCAGGGGTGTGGATGTACGGCGGCCCAACGCGCCGGTGGCCATCCGAAGATAGTCGTCGAGCGCGTCCGGCCGCCATGTAGTTGTTCGGGTGAAGAACCCTGGCCGCGTGGAGACCTCGGAATCCGCGCCGATCCCCCGCATCAGCAGTCGCTCGTACCATGCGCCGCGGTCACGTTAAATGTCGTCCGGGCTTCGGGCTTCCCGACGCTCACGGTCCAGACCTAGGGGCCATGGGCGGAGATGTCGTTGGCGGGGCCGGCACTTCGTGGCCACCGTCTCAACTCCGGAACCCAGATCTTCGACCCGGAAGGCACCACTTGAGGACTGGATGCAGGTCGGCCGAGCGGCGGATTCCTCATCGATCGGAACGACGTTCTCGTCCCGACGGATACGGAAACGAACATCCTGCCCGCCCGCTGGGCCGAGGGCCGCGACTCGTCCGATGAGTATGGATCGGGGACGCCCGAAGTGGCTCGGCGGGCGACTTCGTGCCGAGCGATGCCGAGCTTGTCGCCGCGGATCGCTTCAGCAACCCCTACGGGGCTGAGGTCATGTGGCAGAGCCTAGTATAAGTGCGTACGTGCGGTAGTCGTGATACTAGTTTCAGGGAGCGAATCTCGACGGCGTGTCTGCGCAAAGTCTCCACCGGGTGAGGCCGCGAATGTGAAGAGGATAGTAGGAAGCGGGGATATAACGGTTCTGTTAGTAGTCCGTCGAAGTTTTCAGAGATGTCACCGGGATGCTGGACGGTCGCGATGCGCTCCACGGTGATGACATAACGAGACCACGAGGTCGGGCGGGCGTCGCATTCGAGACGTCTGGTGGACACATTCTTTGTCAGTCGCTCGGCAGTCCGGCGGAAGCAAGAGGTGGGTCCATAGCCCGAGGAGACCACCCGTGCCCGTGGCCGTATCCTTTTCGTTAGGATCCTCGGTCGCTGCCTTGCTCTGCTGGGTGTCGTTCTGCTGTTCGAGACACCGTCACTCACGATCCACTCAGAGGCTCGCAGACTCTGCGGGAGGGCACGGCGGTCTTCGACATCACAGCCTCCAATTTTTCCTTAAAGACTAGGGCGAGCACGCATTCGGGACTGGACCTTCGTAATCGCGGAAATGGAAGCGAACCTGTGGAACGAGAAGACTCCTCGGAACTTCTTCTTCGCGATGACTGACGAAGAGACGATCGCGAGATCGAGACAGCGTTCTGCGCAGTCATAACAGTTTGAGATCCCGTACTGAACGTCTCTAGACGGAAGACCGGAGATCCAATGGCGTTCAATCCTGATCGGCCAAGCAAAGTGTGGGATGAGCCGCACGAAATCGACGACAAACTTATCACGCAATTCTGCGCGGGTGATGAGCACGCCCTAGACATCCTGCTTCAACGCTACTGGTCCGATCTGGTTCGTTTCGCGAGCGACTACCTTCAGAGTGTCGACGCGGCGGAGGATGTCACGCAGATAGCGTTCATCAGGTTGTGGGAAAAGCGGACCACCTGGAATCCATCAGGCTCCATCGGACGCTATCTCTATACGTCAGTAAGGAATCTATCCCTCAACGAGAAGGACCGGCGGCGAGTTCGAAAGCTGTGGGCGCAACGCCAGGAGGGACGGGAGGGCACGGTCACGACCGCGCTTGATGATATGCAAGCCGAGGAGACCCTTCGCATCCTGAGGGCATCGATTGAAGCCCTTCCCGCCAGACGGCGTGAGGTATTCAGGCTGGCGTGTCTTGAGGGATTCTCCTACCAAGAAACCGCCGAGATTCTCGGCGTATCGGTTCAGACCGTCGCCAATCAGATGAGCTCTGCTCTCAAGGTTCTTCGCAGATCGATCAGGTCCGACCCGACTTAGTGCCGCCCCTACGCAAGTTCCTTCCTTTCCAGTTGCGCGAACGCTCCTGGTACGGCGCGGACTCACGGACGGATAAGCATACGGTCACCAAGCATCACGGCGAGGCAAAGTAGTAGTAGACCAGCGTTGACCGGTTAAGGACTTCCGAGGGCCGCAGGCGCCGACTTTCTTCAGAGTATTGATCTTCACTTGAAGGTTGGGAACGCAATGCGATCCGCGTTTCCTGGACCAAGCGATCGAGCACATGAACATCGAAGAATTGATCATCCGCTCGGCCCATGTCGAGCTCAAAGAAAATGATCGGAATCGCCTGGAGAGATGGCGCTGCATCTCTCCGGGGAACGAGGCGCGCTATCGCGAGGTCGTGGACATCGCCCGGCTGGCGCGCGCGGCGCAGCCCAGTGTTCAGAGCACGCCACCTACCGCCAGATCTCTGATACGAGCGGCAATAAGGCTGAACTGGAGGGACCGAACGATCATCGCATCTCGGCGGCGTTCTGTGAAGAATGTCCTTGTCGGCCTCTCCGTAGCGGCCTCCATCTTGGTCATGGCATTGCTCGCGCCGAACCGGAGGGCGGTCGACTTGGCTGTGCTCAACTCTCTCGAATCCGAGTACATAACTGGCGCCGGAGCTACCCGGTCGGTCTTCCTGCCAGACGGAAGCGAGATTCTCCTCGGACCGTCGAGTGTGCTGCGCGTGTCTCTCGCGGGTGTGAATCCGCAACTCTGGCTCGAAGGCAGGGCGTTCTTCGCCATCGCCAAACGTGACGATCGCGTTGTCGTAGTGACGACCCCTGCCGGTCGTGTCGCCGTTCTGGGAACGCGATTCGATGTGCAGACCCAGGCAGATGAGTTGAAGGTCGTCGTCCTTGAGGGACGCGTCGCCGTGTCTTCCGGTATCGAGGAAGTCGAGGTTCGCACAGGCGAGATGAGCCTGATCACAAGCGGTACGATCGAGCTACCGGTCGTCCTTGATGATCCCCTTTCGGAGATCGAGTGGATGGGTCAGGCGATGTTCTTCCAGACGACGTTGTTAGTCGACGCCGTTCGTGAGATCGAAGGTCGTTACGGTGTCGAAATCCACCTCCTCAGTCCCGAACTTGGAAACAGGACTGTAACGGCAAGCTTCGACGGCCAGCCGTTCGAAGAGGTTATGACGATCATTTGTGGTGTCGTGCGCGCAGTATGCACGCTTTCTGACGGTTCCGCAGAAATGGACATCCTGTAAATCCAAAGAAGCAGATCATGGCGGCTGGCAGGGCGGTCTATAACGCCCTTTGACGGACCCCTTCTCACCCGATCAGGAGGTCCAAATGCACCAACAGGAGGTTCCATGTACACGTCTCTAGTGACGATGGTACTGTCAGTCGTGCTATCCACGACAGAGCCCGAACAGCAGTTGAGCAACAGCCTTCCCACGCGTGAAGGACGCCCGCAAGTTGACCGCGTGCTGGTTGTCCCCTCACCCGAGTCGCCGCCGAGCGCCGCGGCGAAGGAGGCTCTCTCCAAGCGGTCCGGCTTTGCCGTGTCGCGATTACCGTTGACGGAGGCTCTGACGCTCCTGGGAACTCGGTCCGGCCTTCAACTCGCCTTCAGTCCGAGCTTCCTCCCAACTTCCCGCGAGATCTCCTGTGATTGCGCCGAACTGACTGTAGGCGAGGCGCTTGAGGAGATGCTCAGACAGACGCATCTGCGCTTCGTCATCGTGGGAGATCACGTACTGATTACGGGTGACGATAGCCCTGGAAATCTTTCACCGACCGTTTCGATCCCTGCCGCACCCGCCGTGGTCAACCCGAGCGGGCCATCGATGAATCCGCGCGCGGTGCCTCTGGCCACAGGCACCATATCTGGCTACGTCCGCGACTCCCGAACCCTGCAGCCGGTAGCCACCGCGCAGGTGTTCGTTCCTTCCGTCGGTATCGGGGGACTAACGCGAGTCGATGGCAGCTATACACTCGCTAACGTGCCACCGGGAAGTCAGGTCGTTCAGGTACAGCGAATCGGATACGAGGCGGTATCACAGACAGTGAACGTGGTTACGGGTCAGTCAATCGTATTGAACTTCGAACTGTCGCGTGAGGCGCTCGCCTTGGACGAGATTGTCGTTACGGGGACAGCGGGAGGAACCCAGCGACGGGCCGTAGGCAACGTGGTAGAGCGCGTCAACATGACCGATATCGTCGATGTAAGTCCGGCTGTAACGCTCGAGCAGAGCATCGGAGCTCGAGTACCCGGAATGATCGTCATTCCAGGCTCCGGACAGGCTGGTGGGGACGCCGGCGCGATCCGGATACGCGGTTCGTCAAGTTCAGCCCTTCCAAACGATCCCATCATCTACGTCGATGGAATCCGAATCAATTCGGAGCGTGCGTACCCCGGTAGCCAGAGTGCAATCTCACGGCTCAACGACATCAATCCCGCGGATATCGAAAGTATTGAGGTCATCAAGGGGCCTGCGGCGGCGACGTTATATGGAACAGAAGCCTCGAACGGAGTAATTCAGATTATCACGAAACGTGGTGCATCGGGCGCGGCCTCGTTTGACCTTTCAATCGAAACGGGGGCGGCTTGGCTCTCGGATCCAATCGGTCGGATTCCCCCTCTCTGCCAATATAGTGTGAGACGCTTCTCCTGAATAAAATAGTGAGCAAAG
>CAZUVK010000129.1:0-10223 GCA_964623785.1 uncultured Gemmatimonas sp.
GGCAAGCTACCGAACAGGGCGACGTCACCGGCTCGGTCGTACGCCGCGAACAACCGGGCGTGCCGCAACTCTCCGACGAAACCCCGCTGCCCCCGAACGCCGCGACGCGCCAGCCACCACCGAGTGCCGCGAGGGTAGTGACCGTAGTGGAAGACCGTGGCCGGGTACCCAATTCGATGCGAATCATTCCCATGATCCCCTCTTTAGGGTCGAATCCGCGTTCACGGCTTCACCGAGTGAACGAGGAATGCAGTGAGTAGCAGGACGCCCATCGCCAACGAAACCTCCAGCGCGCCCCTACGCAAGGTCGCGCGGACCCCGGATTCGGTGGCGAGCGACGGGACGCCCCGTCGCCAGTTCACCAGTCCAACAGCGAGCACCCCCAGCGTCAGGACGATCTTCGCCGACAGGATCCTTCCGTAGTTCGTCGTCCACAGGTCCGAGACCGCGGTTAGATGCGTCCAGGCCAGCACGGTACCCATGGAAACGAGGGCTCCGACGCAGACGACGGCCATCGGCGAGAAGGTTCGGATCTGCGCCGCGAAGACCTCGAGGCCGGATCCTTCGCTCCGCCGTGGCCGCCCGACGGTCACGATCAGCGCCAGCGTTCCGATCCAGGCGCCCGCGGCGAGCGCGTGCACCCCATCCGTCGCGACGATCAACGGCTTCCAGGCCTCGACGCCCATCGCGTGACCCGACATCGCCAGCGTGACCACGAGCGCGATCGCCAGTGCGGTCGCGGCCAACCACGGCGCCGGCAACGTCGCCATTTCCCGCCCGGACCCCACCGGCCCCGCCATTCCCGTCGAGCCACCGTACTTCGCCGCGCGCCAGAAGGCGAGAGCCACAAGGGGGATGACCACGCCCTGCACCATCCAGACGGAGCCCCAGGTCGTCTCGAAGAGGAGGAACGATACATCCTCCCACAGCGGCACGAACGGGTCCCGGAAGCGCATCACCTGATCCACCATCCGGATGACCCAGGATACAAACATCAGGAGGCTCGCGACCAGGCCGACACGAGCCATTCCGCGCGCGATCTCCACCATCGCCGACGCGTGCTCGTCGGAAAGCCCTCGAATCGCGCCCGGCGCCACGACTACGCGCCAGGCCACACCTCCCACAACGAGCAATGCACCGGTGAACAGCAGCCACTGCTGCAGAGGCGCCAGGAGCGTTTCGATCACTCTACCCGGAAGCGGAAGTCTCCCCTCATCACGTGTCCATCGTCGGCGATACAGCGCCACTGGATCACGTACGAACCAGGTGCCAGCGCCTGCTCGATCTCCGTAAAGATCTGCTTTGGGTCGTTCGGATCGGCCGCGGGCGGGGTGCTGCGCACAAGGGATCTGCTCGCCGTGACGATCCGTATCGAGGCGCCCCGGAGCAGGGGGGCGCCCGAGAAGAAGAGGCGGATCTCCTTGAGGTCCGCCGATACCGTCTCACCATCCATCGGTGACGACGCATCGAGGGTAATGTGACGCACGGCACCCTCCGCGTGCAGCGCCCGTGTGCTGAAGAGCACGAGCACTGACATCGCGAGAAGGACCCACGGGACATGTTTCCTGATCATCAACGCTCCTCCATCCACCGGCGATAGAATTTGCTGCCCAATATACCCCGACGGCCGTCGGACGTGCCACGTCGACTGCCCCCGTCAATCCCTCGTACAGCCCTGTGACAGCGCGTGTTTGAGGACTCCCGCGAGGATGTGGGGAACACTTCCGCAACGCGGCAGGCCGCGCGCGACCATTCCAGATCCGCGACACGACCAGCTACCCGCTCGTTCCAGGTGAAGAGGCGGGTCCGCGGGAACCGATCCCGTCGGAGCGGGAGGCCGGTCGGTATCGGATGGTGACTCGGGTCTGGCGGCTGGAAGCGGGCGGAGCGAGGCGGTGTTTGCCGGGCCACTCATCGTCAACAACTGACCGGACGATGTCCTTCCCCGGACGCGGTCAGCGCGCCCGGCCCGACGCGGCGCGGCCTCCCGGGCCCGCGCCGCGTGGTCCTCACAACGGGGTTTCCACGCTATCGATGATGTTTCCGTCCCGCACGATCGCGAAACCGGTGTGCTTCCCCAGCTTGCGCCAGGTGCTCGGAGGGTTCGAGAACGCCCACAACTCATCGCCCTGACCAGCCTGGGACTTCAGCTTCCGCCAGGCCATGCGAATCCGCAGGGCAGAACCATCCGGTCTTCCCGATCCGAAGAATGTTGGAGCGTCTTCGGCGCGCCCCGTCAACCAGTCCGAGGACACGTTCATACTATCACCACGAAGCTCGAGGGTAGGCCGCCTGATCCGGCGTAGCGCATACCCGCAAGGTACGTCGATATCGCCGGACGCGCGAGTTGTTCGTTATCGCCCATGGGCAGGCGCCCGACGCGAACCGGTGGACAGTGGGTCACCGCACACCCACGCGGCGACCCTGAGCCACGTGCCACGAGCTTATCCCGCTGCCTAACTAGATCCGCATGCACGAGTCACGAAATGCGTCCCATTGAGAGGACATTGCTCCGAGCTTGCCGAACCCGATGCGTAGCACGTAAGGCTCATTGCCATAACGTCTTAAGTAACTTTTTTCGTCCTGGACCGTGGCCTGCCGATCCTCCCGGGTGAGTACTAACCTCTTTCGGGAGATTCTGCGATGAAGAAGGCCATATCCACGGTCGCGATGATCGTCCTCACCTTCGCTGGCGCCGCGGGGGCGGCCGGACAGTCGGGAGGCGACTCCAATCGCGGGGCGTTCGGGATCATACCATTCGCTGGTTACCTCATCAGTGAATCGATGGTGGAAGGCCCGCTGGGCTCGAGCCTGGGCGCGTCAGAAGCGCCGGTCTTTGGCGGCCAGCTGAGCCTTCCGCTCGCCTCCTGGGTGTCACTCGTTGGCACTGTCGGCTACGCGAGCGGCGACCTGGAGGCCGGGGTGCCGATCGTTGGCGGCGTTTCGGTGGGAGGCAGTCAGACCTGGCTGATGGACGGCGCGCTGGAGTTGCGCCCCGGCGCCTGGGCGGACCAGGGGTACCGGGTGATCCCGGTGCTGCACGTCGGCGCTGGCGCGATCAATCGTCAGCTTACGGTGGCCGGCATCGGCGCCGAGAGCACCGACTTCGCCGCGTCAGCCGGGCTGGGCGTGGACATCCCCCTCGTCGCTGGCTCCTCGATCCGGCTGATGGCCAAGGATCACTACGGGAAGGTCGACTTCGGAACCCTGGGCTCGTTCAACGCCCGGACCGACGAGTTCCACACACTCTCGCTCAGCGCAGGGTTGCGGTTCGCCTTCTGAGGAAGGCGGGCCGCAGGGTTGAGGAGTGAAGCAGGAAGAGTGAAGAGGGCGTGCCGGTCGTCATTTCCACTCTTCCAACTTCATTATTCACTCGTTTCTTGGCCCGTAGACCGGCATCGGCTGGCCTGCCTCGAGGGCGCCCAGGTCGGGTGCGGTTCCGGCGAAGCCGTCGTTGATGTTCGGGATGACGGTCCCGCGATCGATCGGAACTGAGCCCGGGCGCAGGCGGAAGTCGAGATCGTCGAAGTTGTAGAGGCGTTGCACGGTCGCCGGATCACGGTCGAGCTGAGGGACGTTGACGAAGATGTCGTAGTCCACAAGCACGCTGTTACGGTCCTGTCCGGTGGCGTTCCTGTACTCCTCGAACGTCGCGTACCGGCGGGCCACGATCCCCGAAGCCGCGCCCGCCGGCCCGTCCGAGTCAGCCGTACCCGGCCGGATATCCGGCGACGCGGGCGAGTTCCACTGGAACGCCGGCGTCTGCCCCGGGTTCGGTCGGAAGCCGTTGTAGTCCGACGAGCTGTAGTTCGTCTCCGTGTTCACCGAGAAGATCGCCGGCGCCGTCCCCTGGCCGAGCATCTGGTTCGCATAGATCTCGTAGCGGTAGGCGTAGGTCCCGGCGTGCATGAGGATGACGTCGCCCGCCTTCACGCGCGGCCGACCGCCAGGCGCGGTGTCGCCGGCGCCGCAATAGTAGTTGTAGGCGCACATCAGGCCGGTGAATGAAGGCTCCATCCGGGGACCTTCGTAACCGACCGGGTACACGTGATAAACGTTGCCGCCTTCCGCCGGCATGGGCTCGGGCCGCGTGCTGACGGTTACCGTCTGCGTCGCGTTCTCCGCCGGGCCGTCGATACCGTCCGGGTCTGACATCGCGAGCCGGACCTCGTAGGCGGTGCCGGGCTCGACGTCGAGAATGCTGCCGGCGAACATGTTGGGCAGCACGAGGTTGAAGACGTCCTCGCGGAAGACGCGCTCGTGCTGCAGGCGAACGAGCGGCATCCCGGTCTTCCACTCGGCGTCGCCCGCCCGCCGGTAGGAGACGGCAACGGACGCGTTACGGTTGCCGTCACCCTCGATCATCCACTCGAAGCCCAGGTTGATCAGGGTGGGCGGATCGATGATGAACTCGCCGGGGGTGACGCGCGGGGCGGCGGGCGTTTGCGATTGCGCGAGGGACGGTCCCGCCGCGACGATGAGCACGGCCGCGATCGCGGCAATGTCGGTTCTGATCATAACGCGCACCTTCTCGGGCTCCTGGGTGGGGGCTCGTCACCCGAGGGAGACCGCGAGGCCTTCCGGGCGGCACGGAACCGACTTCTCCGCAAGTATGTTCCGACTCGCGGCTCGCGGCAAGCTGGTGTCAGACGGGTCGGGGACCCGCGGGCAACGCCATGCCGTCCCAACGGCCGTCGTACAGATCCACGCCCAAACCCTGTGGGGTCACAAGCGCTAGGTTAGGCGGGCCAGGCATTCCTCCGTTCCATGATTTCGCCTATTTTCCCTGTCCGTCGACGAGGCGCAGGCCCAGAACATCCCTTGGCTCCACGCACACCACCTCGAATCGAGACGTCGAAATCATGCCCAATAGCTCCGATAAGAACGTGGTCCGGCTTTGTGCCGCGATCAACGGCTTTCGACTGCGATTCGGGGAGTGGCCGTCGGTCGCGCGCCTCTGGCCGGGCTGCATTGACGATTTGCGCTATTGTTTGAGCCCGGAGGGCTTCGCCAACGTGCAGGAAAAGCTCCGTCTTGTTGAATCTGACGGCATACTGATTCGCGTCGAAGACAACATGGGTCGTAGCTATGACTATGAATCCGAAGGTTTTCCCGAGGATGAACCGGATATCCCAGCCGAAGTGTGGCTTCAAGCAGAACGCCGGCGTCTTTCGGAGGAGGAACTGAAGCTCTACCGAGCCGCCATTGAAGAGATGCAGAAGCGGTACCCCGGCCAGAACGTCATCATTCTTCCTGATTGATCGGCCAGATTCGATGAAGTTGATTCTGAGCCGGAAGGGCTTCGATGCATCATTTGGCGCGTGTGCCAGTCCGATTCTCCCCGACGGGCGTCTGTCGTCGCTTCCGATCCCGCACGTGTTCGTTCGCCCGCCTGCCAGCGCCGGACAGCCGACCTTTGGCGATATCTCCCGAAACCCACCGATATCAGTGCTGGCTCACGATCTAACCCGCCGTCAAGTCACACCGATAGATCGGGGTATTCCGGTGCACTTGGACCCGGACCTTCAGGAGAGCGACCTTGTACGAATGCCCGGTTGGCGCCCCCTCTTTGGGCAATGTGGCCCAGCTCAGAAGCATCTGAGCAACCACAGCATCGGGCCTGGCGACCTCTTTCTCTTTTTCGGCTGGTTCCGCGAGGTGGAACTGAGGGAGGGCCGGTATGCGTTTTGTCGTACCGCACCGGACCTCCACGTGCTCTTTGGGTGGCTGCGGGTCGGCGAAGTCCTAAGCGCCTCGTCGGACACCCTTCCCCGCTGGGCCCAAACACATCCGCATGCGGTTGCTGACTTTGGCCGCGAGAACACGATCTATCTTGCCGCACTCGCTGGAGGACGACCAGACGCGGGTATATTCCCGCTCCTCAGAGAAAGTCTCGTGCTCACGGCCCCCGGCTCCTTGCAGCGAAGCCGTTGGCGGCTCCCCGCGTGGTTTCACCCCGAGGGGCGTAAGTCCACGCTGAGCTATCACGCGAGGTCAGACCGTTGGGACCGAGACGAAGATCATGCGTATCTCTCCACCGTAGGAAGAGGGCAGGAGTTTGTTCTTGACACGGCCCATTATCCCGAGGCCCTGTCGTGGAGCAAGCAACTCGTTGTCACGGCGAGCTGCCTACCACATGACGGGGACGCAGGACCAGGTTGCTTTTCTTGCAGCTGAAGGATTTGCGACTGCCCTGCGCCTCTTACGCCCCCGGCTGTTCACACACTGGTCACTGTCGGCGCAACCAATCGGCGACGCGCGCGTCATGACACGATTCGCAACACAGAAAGGAACTCCTCATCGAGCTCGTTCCGCCAGATGATCGCGATCCTGTCCCCGGCGACATCGAGCACGCGCGCCGACACCGGTAGCATCAGGTTTCCCCATGCATGGCCGTTCGAATCGATCACGAGCCATGCTCGTTCACTTTGTCGAGGTCTGGGATAGGATCCGATCCAGATCCGGCCCGCGTCATCAACCGCGAGATCCTGAAACCCCGGAAACGATGAACGATGGGGAAACTCGTCGAACGCGCGCCTGAGCTCGTCGGGTGCCTGTGACCGCCGTTCGAGCAGATCCTGGCGCCACAACTGGATATCGGTCTCCGCAACGGCAACTGCCTCGCCGCCCGCAACGCGCATGACGAGACGACCATCCTCGTCGAAAACCGAGATTTCGATCGTATCCGTACTGCCGATCGCGAACCTGCCCGTTCTTCCGGCATACGCGGCGGTTCGACCGAAACCGACCTCGCCTCGTGCAGCGACGCCCGCAAACGAAGCGAATGCCCACTCCGTGGCTGGCCACATGCCGATCGTGTCAGGGCTCGAACCTTCCCGGTCGAAAAGCATAAGCGGGATCGTGTCGCGGCGTTCACCGCTCTGTGCGAACGTGCGGCGCGCTCCGTACACGGCCGCAATGCTGCCATTGTTAAGGATGGTCAAGACCTCAAGATCGATAACGCGGTTGGGTGGGGCCAGGCGGATCACCTCGCTCACACTGCCGTCGGCCCTGAGACGGGTCAGTCGCGCGAGTCGCGGGTCGTACACGACGAGCTCGCCCGAGACACCCACATCAAAGCCGGCAATCCATGCAAACTCTCCCGGGCCTTCACCCCTGCGGCCTATGCGTCGTTGAAGATTGCCCGCGTCGTCGATCAGCAGAATTTCACCATTGCCGCTGTTTGCGATCGCGAGCAGTCCGTCCTGGACGAAACGTGCGCCGGTGACCTGAAACAGGTCGACATCACCGCCGGTGGTGTACAGCGTCTCAACAGATAGATCGAGAGCCTCAACAGCATCGAGCGATGGGAGCTCGACATGAAGTACGCCGTCGGCTTCGGTAACACTAACGCTCGATGCGGGGTGTGAGCCGTCGCCACATGCGAACAGAGTCACCAGAACGCAAAGTGCCGACACGGATCTCGATAACGTCATTCGGATCGCCTCATGCGCGTTCCCGGACACACAGCCATTGGACGCGCAACCAGCGGCGGCCGTTCCATGAGCCATGGTCATACCATGAGGCGACCGGTCGCGAAATGTCAAGCGTGGCGCTCATGGATGACAGTCCGTCGCCTAACCATAACGTAAAGTGGTCTGTCACTCGACCAACGACTTCACGGGCACCCAGTTTCAGCGAACCTGGAAGAGCATCGTCAATTGACGCCTCGCGAGCCAGACCGAGTGACCGCCGCATTCGGGGTCTTCCGCCTTGTGGTCACGTACTTCGAACCCGTGCGCCTCGAGAACCTCCACGTATTCCCCCGGACTCAGGCTGGCGTGATACAGGGGCTCGCCGTACCAGTCACCGATTCTCTCCCCCAATTCGGACCCACTGGTGAACATCAGCACGGCGCCGTCGTTCGCGTGGGCGGCGAAGCGGCCGATCATCGCGCGCTGGTCGTCCGTCGTGAGGTGGAAGAAACTGTCCCACGCCAGGAGTCCATCGAAACGGCGGCCCAGGGCGAGCCGACGCATGTCGGCCACGATCCACTCCGCTTCGGGGAAACGCTCCTTGCACATCCGGATCATGGATGGCGAGGAATCCACACCTGTGATTACGATCCCACGGCTCAGTAGGTAGCCCGCGATCGGCTCTCCCATCCCGCACCCGATGTCGAGAACGCTGGCCCCGCGAGGTAGTAGCTGAAGAAACCGATCGAGCCAGGATTCCTCGAACAGCGATCGGCCGCGATCCCGGTCGAACTCCTCCGCATGCCGCTCATAGAGGTCGATGATCGACGACGCGGGGTCCGGGTCCGACGCGGGCTTTCGCGACGCAGGCTCAGCGTCAGGAACGTCGTGCATGGCCCTCGCGGATCGGGTGAAGGGCGGAAAAAGCGGCTGGCTCGATGCGGCGGCGACCGGCCTCCACGACGCGCGGAAGGCCTCCGGGCCGCCGTATCGAGCGGAATCCTACACGGTGGCGCGAGGATTGTCAGGGAAAACCCGGCGGCGGTGTGACGATACGACCGCTGGCGATTAGATTTGGAAACTACATCTGTTGTATATGGGCGGACGCTCTCGACGCAGTATCGGCGAGCACCCGACGTTGGAAGGAATGTCGAACCCGAATCACGACACTGATCTGGATACGAGCGGGTTGCTCGATCGTCTGAAGGCCGCGCGGCGGCGACTCGACCTTCGGCGCGCGCTGGCCGGGGCGGCGTGGTCCGCACTCGCGGCCGCTATGCTGGTCGCGCTCGTCGAGGTCACGCGGCTCGTCACCGGTGGGTCGGCGATCTCTCCCGGCTCGCCAGGAGGCGAGTGGGGATGGGCGGCGGCCGTGCTCGTTGCCGGGCTCGCGGCGACCGCGCTCTGGTCATGGAGGTCCCGCCCGGACTTGCTGGAGATGGCCCGCCGCGCGGATCGGCATTTCGGCTTGGATGACCGGCTGGGCACGGCGGTGGAGATGGGCGCCCGGCCCGCCAGTGACGCGCCCCGCTCGCCGGTCGTCGCCGCGCTCTTCCGCGACGCCGCGGCCCACGGCGCGCGGATCGACCCGCGCCGCCTCGTCCCGATCGGCCTCCCGCGACCCGCGGTCGCGCTGGGCCTGGTCGCGCTCGCCATCGTCGGGCTGGAGCTGGCCTCGCCCGCCGCGCGGTCGACCTCAGCGCCCGGGGCCTCCATCCTGGCGGCCGTCGCCGAGAGCGACGCGGCCGCCGCGGCCGAGCTGATCATGGACATCGCCGCGCTGATGCGAGAGGTTGCGGAGCGCGATTCGGACGAATACCTCCGCGTCGTGGCCACCTCCCTCGAGCAGCTCGCCGCGGACGTGATCGAGCAGCAGACCGGGGGCCAGGCCGCCGCCGACGAACTGGGGCGCCTCCTGTCTCGCGCCGAATCGGCGTCCGGCCTCTCGGAAACCGAGGCGAGCTCCGAGGGGTTCTCGCTGACGCTCGCCGGCATCGAGGACATGCTGCGGACCGAGGCGGAGATGATGGCCGATCTCGTCGCGCGCGCCGACGCGAGCACCCGGGAGTCGGAAGCGGGCGAGTACGCGATGGATGCTCGCACGATGCCCTCGACCGTGAGCGCCCGCGCGCGCGCCGTCGCCGATTCCCTCCGGGCCGCCCGGGAGCGCGCGCTGCCGGACTCGGCGGCCGCCCTCGAGCTGGCCGCGGCGGATTCCTCGGCCTCGGGATCGATGAGCCAGGAATCCGACGGCTCCCCGTCGATGGAAGCCCAGGCCGCGGCGGGCGAGAGGTCGCTCGCGAACGTCGACCTGTCGGGTGGCGTCTCTACGATGGAGACCGAGACCAACGGCGCCTCGGCGGCGGAAGGGCTCGGGGGCGGGTCCAGGCTCGCACCCGCGGAGCGCATCGAGGTCATGGATGTCGCGTCGACGCGCGATTTCGAGCTGCCCATGGAGGGCGGATCGCGCCGCCGGCTGCCTGAGGAAATCGTCCCGCAGACGCGATTCACGGAGGTCGACGAGTCCCCGCTTCCGCGCGGTGACTGGCGCCAGACCACGCAGGAGCATCTCTCGTCCGGCTATCTCGGCGTGTCGTACCGCGACGTCGCGAGCCGCTATTTCCTCTCGCGGATCCGGATGGCCGAGGCGGAAGCCGAAGCCGCGGGGCCCTGACCCGATCCCGATTCCCGACCGCCGAACCCGAACCGCACCCGCGCACGCCGCGGGTTCCCAGTCGCAGGAGACCATGCACGCCGCGGGAACCACGATACCGAACGATACGGAGCTCGAGGCCCAAATCGCCCTCC
>CAZUVK010000130.1:0-10195 GCA_964623785.1 uncultured Gemmatimonas sp.
GAGCTTGCGCTTCTGCCGCCACGGCCTGCCCGAACGGACTGTTGCGTCGCTACAGCATTGGACAACGTTTTGCCGGAATCCCGCGAATCCCGATGTCACGATTCGTGACAACGACCACCCAGGCGCGCCGACCCGACCCCGATGCTCATCCGGTCCAGATTCGCCGCATTCCCACTAGCTTTCTCCACGGCGACGCGGGCGGATCCACGGGCGCCACCTCGACCGGATCGAGGTCGTCGAGAAGTCGGGCAGGGTTCGTGCAAAGAAGCAGCTCCAACTGCTCGGCGGCACCCACCGACTCCAGGACCTTGCGGGTTGCCTCGACGGGATACGGCCCTCTGGCGTGGTAGTCGCTGGCGAGATAATCTGCCGCTCCCTGCTCAAGCAGGCAGCGCGCGCGCTGCGTCGTGCTGGAACCGTAATGCCCGAGGAGCGAGCCGCAGTTGACCTGAAGTCGGGCACCGGTCTTCCGCCATTCGATCGCTTCGGCGCAGTCGGCGCGTGCGTTCCGGTACCTCTCCGGGTGCGCCATCACCGGCACGAAGCCGGCGGCGACGAGCGGGGCCAGTGCCTCGGCCGCCCGCGGTGGACTCAGCCTCCCCGGGAACTCGATGAGGACGAACCGGGTGCCCGCGAGCCGGACCCAGGCCAGGGAGAGGTCGGGGCTCGGATGGTCCAGCATCAACTCCGTGCCTCGCAGGATCGTGAGGTCGGGAAACTCGGCGTCGCGGAGTTCGTTGATCGCGGCCCACGCCACATCCAGGGCAGAGGCGATACGTTGGGGGCCGGAAGGCCTGAGCAGCTCCATCGTGCTCACGTGCGGCGTCACCACGAACCCGGTGACTCCCTGCCGCACCATTCGTTCGATCGAGTCCTTCGTGGCCGCCAGGTCGGAGGCCCCATCATCCACGCCAGACAACAGGTGGCAGTGAAGGTCAATCATCTCGTGTGCGCCCGGCCCGGTACCGCGCTCCTTCGGACATGAATCCCTACTACGATAAAGATCCCGCGATTGCGGGAAGGGAAATCGACGACTATGAATATGGCGCTGGGGGCCGACCTGAAGCAAACGGTCCCCCGGCGGCCGATTCCCGTCCGGATGCGAGTAGTCCAGCGCCCAACGGCGCCTCTCCCGGTCATCTCGCGAACCCCGAAACGCCAGGCTTGACGGTGAGACATCCGATGATGGCCAGCGTCATGGGCGAAGCGCCCCGGCCTGGCGGCTCCGGCGACCCGAAGCGCCGCACGGAGGATCGGTTCGCGCCTCTGCTCCACGCGGCGCGCGGCACTCCTTCCGATGTGCCCGGCGCACCCACGCCGCTGGAATGGAAGGCCTATGAGCTGCGGCCCGGAGGCGAACCTCGCATTCGACCCCTCGGCCAGATCGCTTCGGACACGAGCGGCGGCACGCTCCTGCTCGACCTCGGGGGAACACACGCCCTGCTCATCGCCGGATCCGCCGTCCGTCGGCTCCCGCGCGGCAACGACCGTACCGATCTGCTACGGCGTGCCGCGATCGGCGCCGCCGCCTGGGAGAAGGAACAGCTTCGTCTCTGGAAGCGCGCGCGCCTGCCCGACCAGCTCGCCGAGCTTTCCGCCCAGCTGAACCGGGCCGGCAGCGAGGAGTCCATCGCCCGTCATCTCATCGACTATACGACGCGGATCGTCGGCGGATATCGCTCCTTCGTCCTGCTGCGCGACCGCTCCGATGTGCCGGGACCCACCGGCTCACCCCGATTCATCGACGTCACCGACCCGCGAATCACCGCGGGCATGCACCCCCGATTCACCGCGCCCGGGATCATCCTCGCGGGGGAGGCCCGCGCCGACCTCGGAATGCCCTTCTCCGACCTCTCGCAGATCTTTGAGGAAACCGGCGCGGTCGTACTCATTCACGTGCCGATCGGTGACATGGGCATCCTGGTGGTTGCGGAACGCAGGCATTCCCGCGTCATCGAGCCGGAGGACTTCACGCTCATGCGAAGCCTCGCGCAGCTCGGCGAGAGCGCGCTGCTCCGAGTCTTCCTCGTCGAGGAAGCCCATCGTCTCTCGCTCGTCGACCCGCTTACCGGCCTGGCAAACCGGCGACATCTCCAGGTGCTCATGCGGCACGTCTGGGCCTCCGCCCGCCGCGGCAAGCGCTTCACCGCCGTGCTTCTCGACATCGACGACTTCAAGACCGTCAACGACAATCACGGCCACATCTACGGAGACCGGCTCCTGCGCGAAGTGGCGGACATCCTCCAGGAAGAGGTCCGCGGCTCCGACCTCGTCGTGCGCTTCGGGGGGGACGAGTTCCTCGTGGTGCTACCCGACGAGGGTATGGAGGGCGCCTCCACGCTCGTTCGCCGGATCCAGGCGCGTCTGGCGGGAACGATCGAGATTTCGGCCGGGGCGGCCGAATACCATCCGGAGTTCGCGTCCGTCGACGAGATGCTCGATGCCGCCGACCGCCAGCTCTACGCGATGAAGCGGCGAAACCGGCTCATGAAGAGTGACGAGTGATTCACTACTTCACAAACACGTGTGTCCAGCGGTAGTCGACCACGCCGATGCCGTGCTGGGAGAAGGTGCAGTTCTCGATGATGTTGCGGTGTCCGCTGTTCGCCAACCACCCCTCGAACACGGCGCGCGCGGCATCCTCGTAACGGAAACCGCGCGCGATGTTCTCGCCCGCCATGCTGAACTGGATCCGGGCCGCGCGAAGCCGGTCGCCGAGATCGTTCCCATCCGGATCCCGATGACCGAAGTACTCGCGTTCGAGCATGTCGGCCGAGTGCTGCACGGCCACTTCGGCCACGGCGAAGTTCCAGACGAGCCGGGAGCACCCCACCAGCTGCCGATGGTCGTTCACCAACGCCGCGACCTGATCCTCGAGCGCCCCGAGCCCGGGGCCTTCCGGGCCGACGGGATGACCCGGCTGACACCCCAGCGCGAACGCCAGGATCACCAACCCGAGATTCCGTTTCAACGCAGCCCTCGCGGGCAGGTTGCATCATTCTCCGAACCACGAAGCGGTATCGAAGCCCGCATTGAGATATTGACGTTGTGCACTGGGAAGACGCCCCGGTCAGCCCGAATCATTCCGGCGGCGGATGGGTGCGGCGGGAGAGATCAGCATGGCTTCGCTTCGGTGATTCAGGATATGAGTATGAGTCGACCCGGCGACTGTCAAGTCACGTGAACGCGCCCCACCAGCAATCCAACAGGGGCGGCCGGCTGGTCAGGCATTCATTGTCATTCATCCCACGCCTGACTAATTCTGGCCGCAACAACGTTGACAACGCCAGAATCGCTCCATAAATTGCCGCTCCGGCGAGCATGTTCGAGGGCTTCGAACACCAGTCTGCAGGAAGGCCTGGGCTGCTGCAAGCCTGGGTCTTTTCCGTTCTTCAGGACACCCGTTGCGGGGGGTGGATAAAGCCCGCTATTCAATGGCTCGGTGGTACGGACGTCCCCGCACCTCGAGATTCGTTCCAATTCAACAGGAGTACGGGATGCGTACCGTCGGCACCGTGAAGTGGTTCAATGACGCCAAGGGTTTCGGCTTCATCACCCCGGAGAACGGCACCAAGGACTGTTTCGTCCACCACACCGCGATCCAGATGCAGGGCTTCAAGACCCTGGCCGAAGGCGAGCGCGTCGAGTTCGACATCGTCGAGGGCCAGAAGGGGCCGGCGGCCGAGAACGTGGTTCGTCTCGGCTGAAGCTCTGACAGCGTCGCAGGGAAGCGGCCACCCGAACGGGTGGCCGCTTTTCTTTGCGCCCTCCCGAAGTTCTATTTCCACCGGGAAGCAGACCATTTACCACGGATTGGAGCGTTCATGACCGCGCGAACGATGACCGGGCGAACGGTGACCGGAGTCCTGACGGCGCTCGTCATTTCGGCGATATCCTCCGGTGCCGCCTGCGCGCCGGCCGTACCGGAGGATATCGCCGAAATGACGAGCGCCGTCAGGACTCCGGTACGGCCGGCGCGCAGGCGGCACCGGAGACGATCACGGTCGGACAGGTCGTGGAATCGAGAATCACGGAAAGCGACGCCAGGCTGGCCGGCGCGCCCTTCCGGGCGTTTCAGTTCGACGCGGTCGCCGGTCGGCGGTACCGGGTCGCGATGCGAAGCGCGGAGTTCCCGGCCTATCTCCGAATTGGCCGAAACGTTGGCGGGATCACGGACTACATCCGGATCGGGGGCAACCACGGGCTCGACGCGGGTGCGGCGCTGCTGCTCGAGGCGGAGGAGACCGGGAGCTACCTGGTCGTCGCGCACGGTGCCAGCGGTGAGACCGGCGCGTTCTCGTTGACGGTCGACGAGACCTCGGCGGATGTCGCCCGCAGGCTCTATCTCGGCAACGCGGAGCTGGGGGCGCTCGCGGGCGAGTCGCTGCATCCATTTGAAGGAACGGCCGGCGAAGAGGTTGTCATTACCGTCCGATCGAGCGAGTTCGACACCGTGCTGGAGGTCGGCCGCGACGTGGGCGGGCGCTTCCTGGCGCTGGAGTCGAATGACGACGGAGCCGGGGGCACGGACTCACGCGTGTACTTCACCCCCGACGCGAGCGGCGAATACATCGCGCGGGTTCGGGAGTATTCCGACGGTGCCGGCGGCGGCTACGCGATCCTTCTGTCGACGCCGCCCGACCTCCCGGACCCGACCGAGCTGACTCCCGGGACGCCGGCCGACGGTGAGATCACGGACGCGAACCCGACGAACGACGAGGGCATCCCTTTCGCCGACTGGTCGTTCGAGGCCGTCGAGGGCGCTCGCTATCGCATCGAACTGCGATCCGCGGCCTTCGACACGTACCTCGTCGTCGGCCAGCTTGCAGGCAGCAGATTCGACGAAATCGAGTCCAACGACGATGCTGGCGGCTCGGGTCTCGGGCCGACCGATTCCCGGCTCATCTTCCGCGCGGACACCGGGGGCGAGAGGATCATCCGCGTCCGTCCCTTCGGATTGGAGGAACGCGGCCCATACACGCTCGAAGTCACCCAGCTCCCGCCGGCTCCCTCGACCGCCGCGGGCGGTTCCATCACCACGGGGACCTCGATCGAGGGAGAGTTGACCGACGCGGACGCGATCCTGGTGTCCGGCGAGATGCACCAGGAGTGGCGGTTCACCGCCCAGTCGGGCGAACGTTTTGACATCGCGCTCTCTTCGGGGGACTTCGACACCAACCTCGTGGTCGGCCGCGGTTCAGGCAGGGAAATGACCCCGCTCGGCCGCAACGACGATGGGTACGACCAGCCGAGCGCCACTGACTCGCGTCTCCTCTTCACCGCGCCGACGGCGGGCGACTACACGATTCGAGTCACCTCATTCGGGCCGGGTGCGACCGGGCGCTACCGACTGTCACTCGCGGCCGGGCCCCCACCGCCGCCCGCGGTTGATCGTCAGCTCGACATCGACGCGCCACGGAGCGATGTCCTCGCGATCAACGACTATCGTCTCGATGACGGCGCTCCGTTCCACGATTGGCGATTCGACGCGAGCGCGGGCGAGACCTACGTGGTCGACCTCGCGTCGCCCGATTTCGATGCCTACCTGGAAGTCGGCCGGGTGGTGGATGGAGCGTTCCGGGAGCTGGGATCGAACGACGACTTTGGAGGCGGAACGGATTCGCGAGTCGAGTTCACCGCGATTGCGGGGGGCGAGCATGTCATCCGCGCGCGACCGCTTTTTGCCGACGGGTTCGGTGCCTATACCGTAACCATCCGCCGCGCGCGGTGACGATGCTCCGCGGCACCCACGGGCACCAAGGCGATTTACCTGGGGGGCCCGCGGGTCGACCGGACGCGTGGAACGGGCTACATTGCCTGAGAAGTCGGATTGCATCCCTCGCCACTCCCCGGGCGTGATGAAGATTCTGCGGACTGGCACGTTCGGTCTCCTGCTCGGCACCGTCGCGACCGGTTGCGTCGCCGCCGCGAGCGGAGCCGCGCCGATCACTCCTTCCCCGGAAACCCTCTACCGCGCGGTCGACGCACGCACCGGCGAGCTTCTCAACATCGCCGCACTGGCGGAACGCGTCCGGTCGGCGGAGGTCGTGTTCTTCGGCGAATACCACGATGACCTCGTCGCGCACCGGATTCAGTTGGAGCTGGTGGAGCGACTGGCGGCGGATTCCGCGCCGCGAGTCCTCGGTATGGAGATGTTCGAGCGGGATGTTCAGCCGATCGTGGATGACTATGCGGCCGGCAGGATCGACGAAGTGAATTTCCGGGCGGGCTCCCGGCCGTGGTCCAACTATGCCGCGGACTACAAGCCGCTCGTGGAGACCGCGATCTCCGCTGGCTGGTCGATCGCCGCCACGAACCTGCCGCAGGCGCTGGCATCCTCGATCGCCAGGTATGGGTTGGGCGCGCTGGCGAGTGTGGATCTCGATACTCGCCGCACCGCGGCCGCCGAACTCCAGTGCCCCGAAGATGAGTACTGGGTGAGGTTCCTGGAGGCGATGAACTCCAGTTCGGCGGCCGACTCCGCCGCGCACGCGACCGCCGATCCGCTACTGGTGCGAACCTACGAGGCGCAGTGCGCCCGCGACGAAACGATGGCGGAGACGATCGCGGCGTTGCTGCACGATCGTCAGGTCCTGCACGTTAACGGGTCCTTCCACACTGATTTCCACCTCGGTATCGTCCCCCGCGTCCTCCGGCGCGCGCCCGACGCGGACGTGCTCGTCATCTCCGCCTTCACGGTCGATGACCTGGAGAATCCGCCGATCGACGAAAACCGCGACCGCGCGGACTTCCTGATCTTTACGCTTACGGAAGGTTGAAGCGAACGGCGCGGTTCGGGATGACAACGGCACCGTCCCGGTTGGTCAACACGGTCAGGCGCGAGTCGTCGGCGCGGCGACGGGACTCAGCGCCTTCCGGCTGTCGACGACGAGTGATCCGGCGGTAACCTCCATCGCAATCCCGAACTCGTTCACGATCGCTTCGACCGCCTCCGCGTGGAGGACCACCTGTTCCTCGAGGGCGTTCGCGAGTGCCTCGACGGCGTCGCGATGGGTCCGGACGATATGCTCGGCTCGCGCCGCCTGGGCCTCGATGAGCGCTCGCACCGCGCGGTCGATTTCGCCCTGAAGGTGCCCGCTCGGACTCCCGCCCTGCGCCGCCGGGTCCGCGCTCACGAGGCCGACCTCCGGGCTCATTCCGAACTCCGCGACCATCCGGCGCGCGATTCCGGTCGCGTGGACGAGGTCGCTGCCCGCCCCCGACGTGACGCCGTCCGCACCCAGGAACACCGTCTCCGCGGCCCGCCCGCCCAGCGCCTTCGCGATGACCCCCTCCAGATACCGACGCGAGTGGAGATGACGGTCGACGTCCGGCGCGAAGTGCGCGGCGCCGAGCGACCGGCCACGGGGTTCGATCGTCACCTTGTGGAGTTTGTCCTCGGGACACGCGATCAGCCCCACCAGCGCGTGACCCGCCTCGTGCAGCGCGATGAGTCGCCGCTCGCCATCCGAGATCACCACGCCTGAGCGGAGCCGGCCCAGCATCACCTTGTCGCGAGCGAGTTCGATGTGCCGAGCCGCGATGCAGGTGCAATCCTCCTGGACGGCGATGATGGCGGCTTCATTCAGCAGGTTGGCGAGGTCCGCCCCCGAGTATCCGACGGTGATCGCCGCGAGGCGTTCCAGGTCGACGTCATCCCCGAGCGGTCGCTTACCCGCGTGCACGCGAAGGATCTCGAGCCGATCGGACGTTGCCGGGAGGCCCACCTCCACGACGCGATCGAACCGGCCGGGTCGCTTGACCGCCGGGTCGAGCATGTCATCGCGGTTCGTGGCGGCCATCCACACCACCCCGCTGCTTCCGGGGAGGCCGTCCATCTCGACCAGGAGCTGGTTGAGCGTCGACTCCTCCTCGCCACTCCGGTTCGGCCGACCGCGCCGGCCGCCGACCGAATCGAACTCGTCGATGAAGACGATGCAGGGCGCCTGCTTTCGCGCCTGCCTGGCGAGATCGCGGACCCGACGTGCGCCGACCCCAACGTACATCTCGGCGAACTCCGAACCCGACGCGATGAGGACCGGCACGCCAGACTCCCCGGCGACCGCCCTCGCGAGTAGCGTCTTCCCGGTCCCCGGCGGGCCCACGAGGAGCACGCCGGTCGGGCACGACGCCCCGAGGGCGTCGAATCGGTGTGGGGACTTCAGGTACTCGATCACATCCCTCAGTTCGGCCGTGGCCTCCCTCGCCCCGCCCACGTCGGCGAGCGTCAGGTGCCGATCGGTCGGCGAGGTACCGAACCGACGCGTGGGCGCGCGTTGCGTCCGGAGGACCAGGTACAGGATCAGGGCGACGATGAGGAGGGCAAGCACGGGAGCGAACAGCCCCGGCATTCCACCGGCGCGTTCGACCTCCACCTCCGCGCCCGTCGCCGTCCAGCGCTCGAGGTCGGCGACGCCCGGTGACCCCGCGGGTAGCAGCGTCGCCACGACCCGAGGCTCAGGCGACGTCTCGCGATAGGTCACGACGAGCCGACCTTCGCCGCTCCGCACCACCACATGTTCCACCCGCCCCGCCTCGAACGCAGACGAGACCTCGGAATAGGCCACGATCGGCGGTTGTTCAGCCGAAGTTCGCCAGAAGAGGAACACGGCGAGCGACACCAGAAGCAGCACGCCCGCGAGCGCGGCCAGCACGAATCGGGTGAACGGACCCCGACGGTTCGGAGTGAGTGAGAACGTTCGGGAGAGCCAACGCGAAACGAGTTCGCGGACCCGGGAAAAGCGGTCCTTCACGATTTGACGCCCTGCGCAGCGAACATGACACGAGGCGCATCCGCGAGGGTGCGGACACGACCGGGGGAAAACCGGATGACGAAGGTGTGTCGAGTGTTACCGCCCTCGGGCGCTTACGTTCCTCAGGCGGCGCGCGGGGTGGCCCGGCCATCGGTCAGCGCATCGATTGTTGCCGCCAGAGCCACCAGACGATGAAGACGAAGAGCACCACTCCCATGCCCGAGAGCGCCGCGGTCATCCCGACCGCCTCGGCGACGAAAGAACCGACGTACGCAACGATGGCCGTGTATATGATGTAGCCCGTCAGCGCGATCGTAAGGAAGCGCTTGGGAGAGATCGTCGAAAGGCCGGCGAGGACGCTCAGGATGTCGACCGGAATGAGCGGCACGGAGAAGACGAGCCAGAGGAGAGGCGTGTTGTGTTCGAGGAGCCGGTCGTAGCGAGCGCGGGTCTTCGAGGACACGTGCTCCTCGAACACGGGGCCCCCGACCCTCCGGGCGAGAAAGAAGATCAGGATGGTTCCGACCGCATTCCCGATGTAGAGAAGGGGCCAGGCTTGCCAGAACCCGTATCGGGCGGCGCCCATGTACCCGATCGCGCCGCCTGGAACGGGCGCGATGATGACCTCCGCGATCACCACAAGGATGAAGAGCGGCGCCGACACCGTCTCCGGCACCTGCCGCATCATCAGCGATCCCGCAACGACGACCAGCAGGACCACCGACCCGATGATGAGGAGCTTCCGGGCTAGCGGCTTCACGGTGTTCGTGTCGCGCTCTTCGTCCGGGATGATCTCCGGCAGAGTCCCTCCTTCACGCATCGGGGAGTGACCGCAGCAGGGTCACCATCTCCATGTCCCACGGGTCGGGAGAGGGATCGTCGTCCGCGACGTCCGGATTCGCCTGGGGCGTTTCAAGGATCAGCGGGATGCCGTGGCTCCGAGGGTCGAGGAGGATCGCGCGGAACGGCTCGACGCCGATCAGGCCCTTGCCGACGAGCGCGTGGCGATCGCGATTGCTGCCCATCCCCCCTTCGCTATCGTTCAGGTGGATGAACCGCGGGGGCTCACCGATCACCGATTCGAACTCGTCGAGGATCTCCGACGCGGCGGTAGGTGACCGCGTGAGATCGTATCCGGAAGCGAAGAGGTGGCAGGTATCGAGGCCGTAGCCGGTCCTGGGTCGGAGGTCGTCGGGGACCTTGTCCAGGATACCGGCGATCTCCTCTGCCGTCCGGCCGATGGTGCGGCCGGCGCCAGCCGTGTTCTCGATGAGGATGCGGGTCGGTGCGTCCGGGATCGCCTCCAGCGCCGCGCGGATCGCCTCCGCGACGCGCTCGACCGCCTCGCGCGGATCGGAATCGCCCGCCGACCCCGGATGGAAGCAGATCGAACCGACGCCGAGCGCGGAGGATCGTTCCAGTTCCTTCCGGAGCCCCTGGCT
>CAZUVK010000131.1:0-7747 GCA_964623785.1 uncultured Gemmatimonas sp.
TCCGTGGTGGCCGGCGACGGCCACCACGGAATCTGTTCATGACGTACCTGCAATCAGGTGTCAGATGGTTATGGTGGCCCTTCAGACGTGTCCCGAACGGACTGCCAGTACGCATCGAATCCGACCTGCGCGGGCATGCGAAGGACCGTGATATGGTGATGTAACTCTTTCACCAATCTGGAGTTATCGCTACGCACGTTCGGTGCCCGCCGCGCCCCGATGTCCGCGCGACGCGCGCCTGCGCCCGGTCGCCGCCCGGCGAGCCCGGGTCGCTCGCCGGAACGATCGCCTCGCACCCACAAGGGCGGCTCGGCGGTCACGAACTCCGGGGACTGATCGGGGTAGGAGCAGTGCCCGAAGCCCACGGCTGCAACCTCGCGGGATCACATCGTCCATCGGATCGAGGTCTACAAATGGTGAGATCGCTTCTCGTCGCGCTCGTTGCGGGCGCCCTCGCGATCGATGCGTCGGCCCAGGCGCCGATCCGCATCGACCTGAACATTCCCGCCCTGAAGCTGGAGGTTTGGGAAGGGGGTGAGAAGTTGGCGACCTATCCGATCGCGGTGGGGATGCCCGGATTCGACACGCCTACGGGCAACTACACGATCTCGCACGCCGAGTGGAATCCCTGGTGGCACCCACCCACGCACCGGGAGTGGGCGCGGAACGAGAAGCCGGTCCCACCTGGCGCGAACAATCCCATGGGTCGGGTGAAGCTGTTCTTCATGCCGATGTACTTCATTCACGGCACGCCCGAGGGCGCGAGTATCGGTACGCCCGCGTCGCACGGGTGCGTGCGGATGCTCAACGACGATGTGATCGAGCTTTCGCGGCTTCTGCACGAACTCGCCGCGCCACAGGTAACGCCCGAGCAACTCGACCGTCTCGCGCGTCCCTCGTCCAACACACAGCGAGTAAACTTCCGGTCGGAGATCGGCATCAACATCCATTACACACCGGTGGTGGTCGATCGCTCGGAGATCTTCATCTATCCGGACATCTACGATCGGAACTCGATCCACTCGGAGAGCGTCTACCAGGCCCTGATGTTGGCCGGATACGACGTGTCGGAGGTCGAGTATGACGACGTCCGCCGACTCGTCGATCGCGCGAAGGGGCAGAGGGCGCCAGTCGTGTTGAAGCTGGAGGATGCCTTCCGCGGTGGGCTGGCCCTGGCGAGCGAGTAGCTGGCGCCTCAGGTCATCTGCGCTCGTGGGAAGAGGGGGCTTCGGCTCCCCTTTTCCGCGAGCGGGAACATGACTTGCTCCCTCCCAGGTCGCGGAGTGCCAGGGTTTCTGACTCACGGCACCAGACCGCTCGCGATCAGCGCCGGCATTGACCCTCATGCCCGCAAATGAAGTCCGCCGACCAGCCGTCTCATCCATAAAGAGCCGCGGCGTGACGTCCATTCTTTCGCTCACGGAGCTCGCCTCCGTTCGCCACATGGTGGCCAGGATCAGGAGCGAAGTCCCAGCGACGCTCGTCCAGGCCTCCCTCTTTGGATCCCGGGCGCGCGGCGATGCCAGGATCGACTCCGATGTCGATGTTCTTCTGGTTTTCCGCTGGCTCCCCGTTGATCGCGAGCCCCAGGCCACGCAGGCCGAGAACGTCGCGGCTTCCGTCGCTGCTGGCTCGGGAGTCCCGGTGAACGTTTGGAGCGTCTCGCTGATGGATCTCGTCCTGGGCAAACGCACGCCGATGCTGATCGACGCTCTGGACGACTCGATCCTGATCTGGAGCGGTGGCTCTCCGGTCGAGCCCGTGGCCTTCACGCCCGCGGACGCGATCCGATGCGGTGACGCGCTCCTCGCGCGCGTCACCGAGGGCAGCCAGGAATTCGCGGCGGCATGCGCTCGGGCGCGCTGGGCCGAGGCTGCGCGAAGAGCGCGCGACGACATCGTTCGCCTGTGTACCGCCTGGCTTCTCCTGCACGGGATGACCCGGCCGCGACGCGCGGAGGCCGTGCGGCGATTCGCCGATTCCGCATACGTGGCGGGCGGGCTGCCGACCGACGTTCGCGAAGTCCTCGATTGGGCAGCCCGGTCCTTCGGTCCCGATGGCCGCGACGCCGCGGGTCCGGTTTCCGTCCCTCCCCGCGGCATGGCGACGCTCGGTCCCACCATCGATCACCTTCGGGCGCTGGTGCGGGTGGCGGACGAACGCCTCCGCAACGAACCCCCATTGCCTCCCACGGCCCCGCCGATTGCGCCGCCCCGCCCGCGGGGCACCTCTCTTGCGCCATCTGGTGTATGATGTAGGCGCGACCGACGGATCCGGCTGGACCGTCTCTCCAGCCGCGCCGCCGTGCGGCACCCGACCGGAACGAACGTCACATGAGGCTCTTCGAACCCGATCCTCGCGAGCGCCGCCTTCTGGGCGCACTCTTCGTCATCACTTTCGTCGTTACCGTTCTCCTCACGGCCTTCTTTCAGACGCAGGTCGTGCGAGGCGAGCAGTACTCGGTGCGCTCCGAGGAGAACCGGCTCCGCCCGGTCGTTATGCCCGCGCCTCGGGGGACGGTGTACGATCGCTACGGCGAGATCGTCGCGACGAGCATACCCGGTTTCTCCCTGACATTGCTGCCCGGCGCGGAGGAGACGATTCACCAGACGCTGGTGGACCTCGCTCCGTTCCTGGGCCTCGCGCAGGTCGATATCGACCGACTCCTGGTGACCCGGGCGCGTCGGCCGCACGATCTGCTCGAGATCACACAGGACGCGACCTACGCCCAGGTCGCCGCGATCGAGGAACGGAGGACATCGTTCCCGAACCTACTCGTCGTCGACCGGCCCAAGCGCTACTACCCGGCCGGCTCCGCGCTCGGACACATCATCGGCTACGTCTCCGAGATCACGAGAGAGGAGCTGGGCCTTCCGGTCTTCCGCGAGGCGGGGTACCGGCAGGGCCGATGGATCGGGAAGGCCGGGATCGAGCGGGAATACGAGCTTCAGCTTGCCGGTACAGACGGCGCCCGTTTCGTCGAGGTCGACGCCATGGGCCGGATCGTCAATCCGCGGTCGACGATCGGAGTCCTCGCGCCGATCCCCGGGCGCGACCTTCAGGTTACGCTCGACCTTGAACTGCAGAAGTACATCCAGGAGGTCTTTCCGGATACGATGAAGGGGTCGGTCGTTGCCATGGTGCCGTCCACCGGCGAGATCCTGGCGATGTACTCGAACCCTTCATTCGATCCGAACGACTTTGTCGGCGGGATCTCGGCGAACCTCTGGCGCGCGCTGAACGTCGACCCGAAGCTGCCCCTGCTCGACCGCGGCATCGCGGCGACCTATCCGCCGGCGTCCACCTTCAAGCTCCTGACGGCCGCGGCGGGGGTGGCGAAGGGTGTGGTGAATGCTTCGTCGCGGATGCCGATTCCGTGCGGCGGCGGAATGGCGTACGGCGGTCGATACTTCCGCTGCTGGAGTTCCACCGGCCACGGGTCGCTGGACCTGGCGACCGCGCTCGAAAAGTCGTGCAACGTCTATTTCTATCAGCTCGGCGTAAGGGTCGGCTTCCGCGACCTCGTGGAGTACGGATCGCGCGTCGGTTTCGGGAGGCTCACCGGGGTCGACCTGCCTGGCGAGAAGAGCGGTACGTTCCCAACGGGCGCCGACTGGTGGATGCGGCATTTCGGTTACCCGCCGCAGCCGTCGGAAGTCCTGAGCCTCTCGATCGGCCAGGGACCCAACGACCAGACGATCCTGCGCATGGCGCACTTCTACTCCGCGGTCGCGGGGAACGGCACCGCGCCGGAACCATACCTCGTCGTCACCGAGAATGCGGGAGTGGGCGAGGGGGCGATCGACCTGGAGATCGATGAGGAGGGATTGAGGGCACTGTGGGCGGGCCTGGCGCAGGTCATCCAGGAGGGCGGCACCGGATGGCTGTCATCACTCGAGCACTGGCAGCTCTACGGCAAGACGGGCACGGCGCAGAATCCCCACGGAGAGGACCACGGACTCTTCGTCGGCTTCTCCGGCAAGCCGGGCGGTCCGCCGGAGATCGTGGTGGCGTCCATCATCGAGCACGGTCTCCATGGCAGTGACGTGGGTCCGGTGGTGGCCAAGGTCATCAACAACTACCTGAGCCGGAAGCACGGCGTGCCGTTCGATCCGCAGCCCACGTTGCTCGAACGCTATGAGTCGAACCGGACGCCGTGGGGCACGTATGACAAATATCCGGCGCCCCTCGTCCCGCTGCCGCGCGAGGCAACAACGGCGCAGATTTCCGGGGACTCCGTTCCGGCGAGTCCACCGCCCGGGGCATCCTGATCGTTGCTCCCCACTGATCCGCCTGCTTGACGATGCCGGCGGCGGTGTCCACGTTATGCCGCTTCGCCCGCGCGACTGGCCCGCGGGGCTACTTCCATCCGTGAGCGCGTGCTAAGTTACCGCCCGGCGGATGACGGTAACGAAGGCGAACGGTGTATGGATCGCGAAGGCGGAGCGCGGCTCACAACAGCGGACTGCGGCTGAAATGGCTCGTGTCGAAATACCCATGCCCCAGATGGGCGAGTCCATCGCTGAGGGCACGGTTTCGGTCTGGTTGAAGAAGGTCGGGGATCCGGTTGAACGCGATGAGGCGATCATGGAGATTGCCACGGACAAGGTCGACGCCGAGATCCCGGCGCCCGCGGCCGGCGTGCTCGTCGAGATCGTCGTCGCCGAGGGTGAGACGGTCGAGGTCGGGACGGTCGTGGGATACATCGAGACCGAGGTCGGGGTCCCGGTGGCGGCTCCCGAACCGGAGGCCCCGCCCGCCAGCCAGGGAGCCACGCTCGTGGACTCGGCGGATGCGGTCGGTGTCACGGAAGCCGCCAGTGCCGCGGAACCGTCCCCTGCGTCGCGACCCGCTCCCGCCGGGCCCGCTGAAGTCGACTCCGATGCCAATGGGACCCGCGCGCGACGGGAGCCCGCCAGCCCGGCGCCCGAGTCCGCGGAAGACCGCCTGCGAAGGCGCTCGACCCCGCTCGTCCGGCGGATCGCCGCGGAGCACGGTGTCGACCTGCACGAAGTGACGGGGACCGGCCGTGCCGGCCGCGTCACCCGGGACGACATCCTTCAGTTCGTCAAGAGCGGCGGTGCTCGCGGCGTGCGGGGGGCGGCAAAGGGCACCCCCTCCGGAGACGCGATCACCTGGGACGAGTTCTACTCCGAGGTCCGGCACCCCGAGGTCGAGGCCGCGCCCGGGGACAGGGTAGAACCGATGAGCCGGATGACGTCGCTCATCGCCGAGCACATGGTGCTCTCGAAGCGCGTCTCTCCGCATGTCCACTCCTACTTCGAGATCGACTACTCCCGGATCGACAAGGTTCGGCAGGCCAACCGGAACGTCTGGGCCGAGCAGGGCGTCAAGGTCACCTACACGGCCTTCATCACCAGCGCCGTCGCGCGCGCCCTCCGCGAGCATCCCAAGATCAACGCGTCGGTATCCGGCGGGAATGTGATCCATCGCGGCGAGGTCAATGTCGGCATCGCGGTCGCGCTCGACTGGGGGCTCATCGTCCCCGTTGTGCGCCACGCCGATGAGTTGTCACTCGTGGGGATCGCCCAGTCGATCAACGATCTCGCCGACCGTGCTCGACGCAAGCGCCTCTCTCCCGAGGAAGTCCAGGGCGGGACGTTCACCATTACCAACCCGGGCGTATTCGGGACTATCCTCGGCTTCCCGATCGTCAACCAGCCGCAGGTGGCGATCATGGCGGTCGGCGCGGTGGAGAAGCGGCCGGTCGTGATCACCGACGAGTTCGGGAACGACGCCATCGTCGTCCGGAAGCGCGGGCTCATGTCGCTCGGCTACGACCACCGGCTCGTCAACGGCGCGGACGCTGACCGCTTCCTCGCCCGCGTGAAGGAGCTGCTCGAGTCGGCGCCCGACGATCCCTGAGCCAACGATGTCGCATGGTTCCGCGCCACCCGGGGCCCGGTCGCTGGATGTCAGGCGCCTCGGCAGGATCGCGTACGCGGATGGCCTCTCGCTCCAGGACGACCTCGTGCGAAGTCGTCGCGCGGGGGATGTGCCCGACACCCTCCTCCTCCTCGAACATCCCCACGTCCTGACGCTCGGCTCCGGCGCGACCCTCGACAACGTGCTCGTCTCCGAGTCCGAGCGCGATACTCTCGGACTGGACCTGTTCCATACCGGTCGGGGCGGCGACGTCACCTATCACGGGCCCGGGCAGCTCGTCGGCTATCCCATCCTCGATCTCAACCCGGATCGCCGCGATCTGCATCGCTATCTCCGTGACCTCGAACAGGTGCTGATCGACACGCTGGGCGACTTCGGGCTGACGGGCGGACGGATCGAGGGGTTGACGGGCGTCTGGGTCGAGGGCCGGAAGCTGGCCGCGATCGGCGTGCGCGTCTCCTCCGGGTGGATCACGTCACATGGTTTCGCGCTGAACGTGAACCCGGACCTGACCTTCTTTGATGCGATCGTGCCGTGCGGGATCAGTGACCGGGCGGTCGGATCGATCTCGGGCGAAATAGGGCGGGCGGTGGAGATGGCGGATGTGGAGGATGTCGTTGAGTCGCGATTTCGAGAGCGGTTCGGCCACGCCCGGTAGGCCGTTCTGTTTCAGGGCCGTTCGGCGTTGCCGCACATGGCCGTTCCCCGCGGCTCACGCCCCGTTCGCCTTGTCGGGGTTGGGCGTGGATTCCCGAGAGCGTTCCTTCTTCGCCCGTTCCCGCGCGATCCACTCCTCATACCGGGACTCCACCAGTCCACCGCTGTGGGTCTGCTCCGTAGCTGCGCGGATCGCCAGTTCGTTCGCGTATTCGTTCTGTGGATGGCCGGCGTGCCCGCGGACCCAGCGCCAGTCGATCAGGTGCATCCGGGCGATCGGATGCAGCGTCTGCCACAACTCCACGTTCTCGACGGGGCCGTCCTTACGCTGCCACCCGCGCCGCAGCCAGTTGTGGATCCACTTCGTCATCCCGTCGACGAGGTAGCGACTGTCGCTCGTGAAGACCACGCGGGACGGCCTCTTGAGCGCGGCAAGGGGAAGGATGGCGCTGTGGATCGCCATCCGGTTGTTCGTGGTGTCAGGCTCACTCATCCAGAAGTCACGACGAACCCAGCCGTTGCGCGGGTGTTCGTACTCGACGAGCCCAGCCGCCCCACCGGGGCGGGCGCGATCCCGGAACTGATTGCCAAGGCAGGATTCGTCAGCGTAGATGTGGACCGTCGGACCGGAAACGGCTGTCATCGATGCGTCGTCAGGAGGATCGAGGGTGGGCGGCGGGTGCCGCGCCGGATTCGGGATGATCGGCTCCAATCGGGCAGATCGCCGTCAGCAACATACAGGTCATGCCCGCCCGGTCGCCACTTGACACCGAATCCGGCTCCCGTAGATTGCGGCGTGCAACCCCCCATCATCATTGAACTTGTGGCTGAGCGGGAGTGGAGGAAGTGACCGAAGCGGCGATTCTGATGCTCGAGGACGGGCGGGTATTCGCGGGCGATGCCTATGGTGCGCGCGGGACTGCTTTCGGCGAGGTGGTATTCAATACCTCGATGACGGGTTATCAGGAAGTCCTCACCGATCCGTCCTACTCCGGACAGATCGTCAACATGACGTACCCGCTCATCGGCAACTACGGTGTGAACGCCGAGGACGAGGAGTCGTCACACCCTCGGGTCGCCGGCTTCGTGATGCACGAGGCGTCGCCCGTCCACAGCAACTGGCGCGCGACCGAGCCGCTCGAGACCTACCTTCGGCGGAGCGGAATCATCGCGATCACCGGCG
>CAZUVK010000131.1:7757-10186 GCA_964623785.1 uncultured Gemmatimonas sp.
CCGGCGTCGACCAGCGGGCGCTCACGCGGCATATCCGGTCCTCCGGCGCCATGCGCGGGGCGATCGCGCCGGGCGATGTGGACACCGACCAGCTCCTCGCCGAGATCCTCGCGCAGCCGGAGATGGAGGGCCTGGATCTCGCCTGCGGTGTCTCCACCGACCAGGAGTACCTGGTCCCCGCGGTCGGGCCACGCCGGTTCCGGGTGCTCGCCTTCGATTTCGGTGTCAAGTCCCACTCGCTCAAGCTGCTCGCGGAGCGTGGCTGCGAAGTGACCGTGCTCCCCGCCGAGACCCCGACGGAAGACATCCTTGGGCGTGACTTCGACGGGCTCTTCATCTCCAACGGCCCCGGAGATCCCGAGGCGGTCGGGCATGTGCTGCGGACGATCACCACGCTGGCCGATCGCGACGTACCCGTCTTCGGCATCTGCCTCGGCCACCAGTTGATCGGCCGGGCCTTCGGCGCGTCCACCTACAAGCTCCTCTACGGACACCGCGGCGGGAACCACCCTGTCCGCCGGCTCTCCGACGGTCTGGTGGAAATCACGGCGCAGAACCATGGCTTCGCGGTCGCGGGCGACGAATCCGGGATCCCCGGCGCGCCGGACCTCCGCACGACCCACATGAACCTCAACGACCAGACGGTCGAGGGGCTCGAACACAGGGAACGACCCGTCTTCTCCGTCCAGTATCACCCGGAATCGGCACCGGGTCCGCACGACTCCCGATACCTGTTCGACCGTTTGATCCGGGAGATGGAGAAACGAACCGTCACCAGCGGGCAGACTGCTTGACTTTTTTCCTGACCGGATTATTCTTGCGAGGATAAGCTACAATCCGATAATTCTTTACGTCATTTTCACGCCTCCGCCGGGGACCCTTCCAGGCGGGATTCCGGGGTTCGCGGTTGCCCCGGGCGGCGAGTGAGAGTTGTGTCGACTCGAAGGTGTACCGAACAACTTTACCATTACTTCGACGGAGGAAGTCAATGACCAAGGCGGATCTCGTGCAGCTTGCTTCCGAGGCGATCGGTCCCGGAGTCACGAAGAAGGATTGCGCGGTAGTGGTAGACGCGTTCCTCACCGCGATCAAGGACGCGATGGCCGAGCACAAGAACATCGAGATCCGCGGGTTCGGCACCTTCAAGGTCCGCGAGCGGAAGAGCCGCCTTGCCCGGAACCCACGCACCGGCGACCCGGTCGAGGTCCCGCCGCGCGCCGTTCCCGTGTTCAAGCCATCGAAGGACCTCCGCGCGCTGGTCGAGGAGAAGCCGCTCGAGGTTTGATTTGATTCGGAGTTCGGCGAGGCCGCGAGTTTCGCGGCCGTCTCGTTTTCGGAACCAGGAGGGTCGGGCGCTCTCCACGCCACGGGGTTGGGGGCGCCTTTCTTGCGCCGACCGAGGCGCCCCGAATCGACAGGGACCGCCGACAGGAGGTCGAAGGATGTTGCTACAGGAAGTGCGGACCGATCTCGAGCCCACCGAAGTCATCCGCCTCGCGAAGGAGTTCTTCCTTACCCGGTTCTCGCCGTACGGCGCCAACATCGAGAGCGAGAGCGATGACCACATCGCCTTTCAGCTCGACGCGGGTGAACTCGTCATCGGCGCCAGCGCGGACGAGGGCGGCACACGCGTCCGCGGATCGACTTCAAGGGTCCATCACGAGCTCTCCCAGTTCCTGACGACGCTCGCCGTGCCCGAATCCGTGCGACAGAATGCCGACGGTCCGGGAGCGTCGGGCGCGGGCTGAGTCGCGAACCCGTGACCGCGGGTGGGGTAGGGAATCAAGGATGTGCTCTGGTCTGGCTTCTGTGGTCAGGGGTCCGGCCAGCGGATTCGGGCGGCGGCGACCGGCGACCCCTCGGGGGCGAGGCTCGGTTGGCGCCAACGCAACGATCGACCTCGTGCTCCGGGATTCGTGGAAGTCAAAACGCTCTTCTTCGCGTCGTATCGAGAGATCGCTGGGGCCGACGAACTCTCCGTGAGGCTCCCGGCGGGCGCGTCCGTGGCGGACCTGGTGGGTCACCTCCGGGATCGCGGCGCCGCCTGGTTGACGCTTCCGCGTGAACCCGCCGTCGCGGTGAACTTTACCTACGCGCCGCTCTCCACCCGCCTCGCCGATGGGGACGAGATCGCGTTCATCCCACCCGTCAGCGGGGGGTGAGCGTGCCGAGTCGTTGCCTGGTCACGACCGACCCGATCGACCCGTCCGCTCTCCTCGCGGATTGTACGGCCGATGGCGATGGCGCGACGATACTCTTCATCGGTACGGTCCGCGATCAGAACGAGGGGCGGGATGTCGGGCATCTCGACTACCAGGCGTATCCACCGATGGCGGAAGCGACTCTCGGGGAGATCGTGGCGGAAGCGCGGGACAAGTGGGAGACGGGGGAGATCTCCGTCGTCCACCGCTACGGCCGGCTGGAGAACG
>CAZUVK010000132.1:0-1834 GCA_964623785.1 uncultured Gemmatimonas sp.
TCGACATCCGCACCCGCGAGTACCCGGTCGGCCGGCAGTTGACGATGTCGATCTCGCAGGGGTTCAACAGCGCGGTGGTCGGCCGGTCGATGGCGATGGCGCCGACGGCGGGCGGCGAGTGGCTCGCTTCCGCGACCGGGCCCCGCCTCATCCCCGCGATCGTCCGGAACACGACCGCGCCCTCGCCCGGCCCGCAGACCAACGGGATGGTCAACGCGATGCGGAACGCCTGGTCGACGACCGAGCGGTCCGGACGCCCGAGTTCGTCGCTCGGCGCTTCACTCGGTGGCAGCGACCGGTTCTTCGGGCGCGAGATCGGCTACCTCCTCTCGGGCACCTACTCGCTGGCGGACGAGATCAACCTCGGTACGCTGCGAGAGAATACCCAGGGGGACAGGTACGAGGGGGATGTGGGACGGCAGTCCGCCATGCTGGGCGGGCTGTTCAATCTCAGCACGATGTTCGGCGGCAATACGCGGCTCACCTTCAACAATACCTTCAACCGGACGGCCGACAACGAAGCCCGGACCGAAGAAGGCTTCTACGAGAACCACGGAACGAACATCCGGATAGAGCGGCTGCGGTACGTGGAGCGCACTGTCCGGTCGAACCAGTTGCAGGGTCAGCATCAGCTCCGGCCGACGCAGCGTGTGGACTGGTCGTTCACCAGCTCGGCCGTGAGCCGGCAGGAGCCCGACCGCTCCGAGTTCGTGACCTGGCTCGATCCCGCGGTGCCGACCTGGTACAACGAGGAGGGCGCGTTCCGGGCGTACGGTGGCCTGACGGAGAGCAGCCTCGAAGGCTCGGCCGACTACCAGCTGGAACTCGACAATCGCGCCGAGCGGATCCTGAAGGTGGGGCTTGTCGCCCGCCAGACCGAGCGTGACGCATACGACACCGGGTACGCAATCCGGACGCGCGACTGGACACCAACGGACCCCCGATGGCAGGCCGCGCCCGAAACGTTCTTCGATGGCCGCTATTCCTCGGCCAGCGACGCGCTCTTCGAGCTGGGAATCTTCAACGCGGGCGGCAACTACGACGCCACGGACCGGATGCTCGCCGGGTACGCGATGGTCGAGTGGGCGCTCCGGCCCGGGATGCGGCTGATCGGCGGGGCGCGGGTCGAAAACTCCAGTGTCGAGGTGCACTACCAGGACGTGCTCGGCAACGAGGGGATTTCGGCGCCCTCGTACACGGACGTGCTGCCTTCGCTGACGCTGGATTTTGACATCGGGAACACGCAGAAGCTCCGGCTCTCCGGTTCGCAGACGCTGGCGCGCCCGGAGTATCGTGAGATCGCGCCGATCTGCTACCGCGCCGGTCTCGGTGAGGAACAGCGGTGCGGCAACCGCGACCTCGAGCGCACCCTCATCCGTAACTTCGACGTTCGCTGGGAGCAGTACCCGGCGAGTGGCGAGGTGCTGTCGGTGGCAGTGTTCGCCAAACAGTTCGACTCGCCGATCGAGCCGCGCTATCTCGGGACGTCGGGCACCAATGTCCTCTCGTACCGCAACGCGGAGAGCGCGTACAATCTCGGCGTGGAGCTGGAAATTCGGCGCAACCTCGGCTTGATCTCGGATCGGCTTTCGGCCTTCACCGGGTTTGCGAACGCGACCTTCATGAAGAGCGCCGTGACCACGGGGAACGAAGCGGACCGTGACCGCCCGATGACGGGCCAGGCGCCGTACGTCGTGAACACCGGCGTCACCTGGACCGCGACTAGCGGAGAGACGAGCGCGACAATCCTGTTCAACACGGTCGGCGAACGGATCATCAATGCCCGGCTCCCGGGGGTCGTGCCAGACATGGTGGAGCAGCCCAGACCGGGACT
>CAZUVK010000132.1:1844-6281 GCA_964623785.1 uncultured Gemmatimonas sp.
CGGGACTCGACCTGTCGCTCCGGTTCCCCGTGTTCGGCACGCTCTCGGCCAAGGTGGACCTCAAGAATCTCCTCGATTCACCGTATGAGGTCAGGCAGGGAGATCTGATCCGCGACTTCTACCACTCCGGGCGAGGAGCGACGCTGGGGCTGTCGTGGAAGCAGTAGCCGGTTGAGCGAAGTCGGAGACGGCTTCGACGACTCGCCGTTACGAGCCCGTGACCTGTCACGGGCTCGTTTCGTTATCCCCCGGGGCTCTATTTCCTCTTGACCGTGATCATTCATTCGACACTACACCTACTGGTGCAAAAAGCGATGAAAGCCTCAGGCCGAAGACTGTTAGGGTTGGCAACGATGCTGGTGCTTCCGCTCCTCTCCGCGTGTGATGACGACCCCGTGGTGCCGGAGCAGCTCCCGAGTCCCGCCAACATCGAAGTCAGGGCACTCTCGCCGACCGCGGTTCGCGTCACCTGGAGCGCCGTGAACGGAGCGAGCTCCTACGAAGTCGAGCGTGCGGAAGGCGCCACCGGCACCGCCTTCACTCTCGTCGCGACCGTGACCGACCCGTCAGCCGAGGTCACGGGCCTGGCGACCGGGGCTGAGTACCGGTTCCGCGTGACCGCGGTCAGCGGCACCCGGCGGAGCTCGGCGAGCAACCCCTCCGCGGCGATCGTGGTTCCCAACGAGGTCTTCTCGATCCTTACGAGCGACATCACTTCCAACCGGACGCTCTACGCCGATTCGACGTACGTGCTTTCCGGATTCATCAAGGTCGCCAGCGGGGCGACGCTGACGATCGAGCCGGGCACGAAGATCGTGGGCGACTACGATATCCCGGGCTCGTCGTTGTTCATCCTTCGCGGTGCGAAGATCATGGCGGAGGGCACGGCCGACAATCCGATCGTCTTCACGTCGGAGCGGCCCGCCGGGCAGCGTCAGCCGGGCGACTGGGGCGGCGTGATCATCATCGGGAACGGGATCATCAACCGGACCGGAGAGACCAAGATCGAGGGCACGGGTACGCCGGAGGGCATCAACCCCAACCAGTATTACAATGGCGGGACGGACAACAACGACAACAGCGGCGTTCTCCGTTACGTCCGGATCGAGTTTGCGGGTTATCCGACGGCCCCGAACGAGGAGCTGAACAGTTTGACGATGGCCGCGGTCGGGGCGGGTACGCGGATCGAGTACGTGCAGGTATTGCAGGGCCTGGACGATTCGTTCGAGTGGTTCGGCGGCGCGGTGAACACCCGTTACCTGGTCTCGTACGAAGCGGGCGATGACCACTTCGACATGTCGGAGGGCTTCATCGGCCGGAACCAGTTCATGATCGCCCTCCAGTCGTTCCGGCCTGAGCAGAGGCCGGGGCTCTCCGGCGGTCTCGCGTCGGATCCGCAGCTTCTCGAGAACGATGGATGCGCCGCAAACAACTGCGTGGGCGCGACGGAGCAGTCATCTCAGCCGTACACCATTCCGGTGGTGGCCAACTTCACGTTCGTGGGCGCCGCTCCGGGCGCGTGGGAGACGACGGCGGGCAACTTCGGGATGATGGTCCGCCGCGGTTCCGGCGGCCTGTACGTGAACGGCGTCATCGCACGGACGTCGCGGGAAGCGATCAGCTTCCGCGACGCGGAGACGAACACCCGGTACACGCAGGGCAACCTCCGATTCCGGAACATCTACACGACCGAGAACGCCGCGGTGTTCCAGCCGGCCAGCGCCTCGCAGTTCGTCGTCGACCTGGCCGAGAACGCGATCGACGCGGGCACCGCGGAGACGGCTTCGCTTTTCACCGCGTTCCCGACGAACACCGTGGGTGCGACGGCGGCCTCGTTCGACTGGCGCCCGGCCGCCGGCTCGCCGATCGCCACGGGCGGGCTCAGCAGCTTCGCGGCGCTCCCGCCGCAGTTGGCCGAGGTGACGACGGGCAACGCAAACCCGAACAGCGCGATCGTTCCGACCACCTACCGTGGCGCGGCCGATCCGGCTGGGCCGGCCTGGTGGGCGGGCTGGACGAACTACGCCCGCAACTAGTGTTGTGAATCAGAAGGCACTGGCTTCGCGCGGGTACTGACAGGAGATGCGCCCGGTGCGCCTTCCGATCCGGGGGGCGCACCGCGGCGCGTTTCAGCATACGAACCGGGATGGAGTCCATGAAACCCTACGTTCTTTCCCTGGTGGCCGGGCTGGCGGCACTGGTCGCCATCTCCACGATATCGCTGACCGGGGGCGGATCGGGGAATGCGACGGCGTCCGAACTGGAATCGGCCCCGACGTACGTCGACAGCATCTTCCCGATCGAAGAGGAGATCCGCCGGTTCCGCGCGGCGATAGGGCCGCCGGTTGCCGGACTGAGCGGCGGCGCAGCGTCACTCGATGCTCTCGTGGCCAGCTTCCGTCAGGCGCTGCGGGCGGAGGACCGCGCGGCTCTCGCGTCGCTCGTCCTGAGCGTGGAGGAGTTCGCCTACCTCTACTATCCGCACACGAAGTACACGGCGAAGCCGTACGAGATGGCCCCGGGTCTGGTCTGGTTCCAGCTCGATTCCTACGGCGAGCGCGGCCTCAATCGCGCCATCACGCGCTTCGGTGGTCCTGATCGGATCGGGGACGGCGGATACCGGTGCCCGGCGGCGGCGGAGCCTCTGGGCGAGGGTGTCCTGTGGCAAGGGTGCGTGCTTCAGCTTCCCGATGGCTCGGGGGGCACGGTGGAGATCACGCTATTCGGGGAGATCATGGAACTCGCCGGAGCGTTCAAGTTCGTCAGCTACGGAAACGGGCTGTGAGGGGTCATGCGCCGCAACCCGTAGCCGCCGGCTCGCCCGGCCCCGCAGGCGTGTGGGTCGCCTGACGAGGGGCGCGCCGAGCGAATAGGCAAGGGCCTGTGTTTGTTGGACGGCCGGGCGGGTCGGGGACCCGCCCCTACAGGGTGCAGGTCGTGCCCGCCCGCCGCCGCCCTTCTACCGGTCTCCCCTGAACCGGTAGCCGAACCCTCGCACCGTCTCGATCCACTCGCCTTCCGGACCCAGCTTGGCGCGCAGCCGCTGCACGTGCATGTCGACCGTGCGGGTCGCGATGTTGGCGGTCACCTCCCACACCGATTCGAGCAGCTTCCGCCGACTCTGTACGCGCCCGCGCCGCTCCATCAACACCTGCAGCAGCTTGAACTCCGTGGGGGTCAGCTCCAGGTCACGCCCGTCCACCTCCACCCGTACCGCTCCCGAGTCGACGAGGAACGGACCGACCCGAATCGTCTTCGCCCCCGTCTGGGCGGACTCCTGCCTCGAGTGCCGCCGCAGCACCGCGCCGACCCGCAGCACCAGCTCCTGCGCCGAGAACGGCTTCGCGATGTAGTCGTCCGCGCCGAGCGCGAGGCCCTCGATGCGGTCCTGTTCCTCGCGCTTCGCCGTGAGCAGGATCACGGGCACGGACTCCGGTTCCGGTCGCCGGCGCAGCTCCTTCAGAACCTCGAGCCCGGACAGGCCCGGGAGCATCAGGTCGAGTACGACAAGGTCGGGTGTCTGGGTCTCGATCGCGCGGAGCGCCTCGGCTCCGTCCGGTACCGTCCGCACGCGATAGGACGCGCGGGCAAGATGATAGGCGACCAGGGCCGCGATGTCCGGCTCGTCATCGACCACAAGGATGTGGGCGTTCATCGATTTCCATTTCTATCCGAAGGATTTCGCGGATTCCGCGAGCGTGCGGCTACAGGACAACACCGCACACGACCTTCATCTAACCATCCAATGCCGGCCTTTCCGTATCCGCCACGTAACGATTTGACGAAGGCAACGGCTCCTCATCCACGCCGTTACGGGGACACCCGAACGACCTCAGATGCCGTTACGTGCCCGGCCGTGTTCCGTTACCGAAGCGTTACAAACGCTGGCTACCCTTCTGTCGCTGGCTTTCTGACACTCGGCGGAGGAATCCACTTGAACGGACAGAATCGGTCGGCCCTCGCGCTTCTGCTGACGCTGTCGCTCGCCGCGTGCGGCGGTGGCGACCGGCAGAGAGAGGGCGGCCTGAGCGGTACGTTGAACATCGATGGATCCAGTACGGTCTACCCGATCACCGAAGCCGTGGCGGAGGAATTCACCCTGGAGACCGGCGGTGGGGTGCGGGTGATCGTTGCGCTCTCGGGCACGGGCGGCGGGTTCCGCCGTTTCTGCGCGGGCGAGACGGATATCAGCAATGCGTCGCGGCCGATCTCCCCGACCGAGATCGAGGCGTGCGCGGCGGCCGGGGTCGAGTACCTGGAGCTGCCGGTCGCGTCCGATGGCCTGGCGATCGTGGTGCATCCCACGAACGATTTCGTGCAGTGCCTCACGATCGAGGAGCTTCGTCGGATCTGGCAGCCGTCGAGCACGGTCAACCAATGGTCGCAGGTCCGGGGCGGATTCCCGGACCGTACAGGCGGAGGCCGCGCTCCGGGAAT
>CAZUVK010000132.1:6291-9541 GCA_964623785.1 uncultured Gemmatimonas sp.
GGCTGGACGCCGGCTCAGGCTGCGTTTCGCCGAGCGCCGAGACGATCGAGAACGGAAGCTACGCGCCGCTCTCGCGCCCGCTGCTGATCTACGTGAACCGAGCCTCGCTGGCGCGCCCGGAGGTCCGCGAGTTCGTCGATTTCTACCTCGCGACGGCTCCCGAGCTCTCCGAGCAGGTCGGCTATGTGCCGCTCAGCGCGGAGGGGTACCAGGAGGCGGAGGCGGCGTTGCGCGCGGCGGCCGATGCGTCCTGAGTCGAAGGCCGCCGCCATCGGGCGGGGCGGGGAACCGCGCCCGGAGCGATCCTCATGGCGCATACATTGAATCCCCAGGATGCGGACCGTGCGCCGGCGGCGGGTGACGATGCGGGCAAGGTGGAATTGACGGAGGTGAGTCCACGGGAGGAGGTTGGCGAGGCGGGTCGTGCGGCGGATCCGGAAACCCCGCCGCCCCACCGTCGCGTCCCGGACCGCCCGGTCTCGCTTGCCGCCCCGCGCCGCCGGAAGCTCCAGGAGAACGCGATCGCCGGCGTACTCTTCCTCGCCAGCGCGTTCTCGGTGCTCACGACCGTCGGGATCGTCGTGGTCCTCGTCTACGAGGCGAGCGGGTTCTTCGCCGAGGTGTCCGTCTGGGAGTTCCTCACGGGTACCCGCTGGGCGCCGCTGCTCGTGCCGCGGTCCTTCGGTGTTCTGCCGCTTCTGGCCGGATCCCTGCTCGTCGCGGCCGGCGCCGCGATCGTCGCGCTTCCCATCGGCCTCGCCGCCGCCATCTACCTCAGCGAGTACGCGACCCCCCGCGTCCGCGGCATCCTCAAGCCCGCGCTCGAGGTGCTCGCCGGCGTGCCGACGGTCGTCTATGGTTTCTTCGCGCTCACCTTCGTCACGCCGATCCTGCAGGGTTTCTGGCCCGAGACCCAGGTCTTCAACGCGCTGAGCGCCAGCCTGGTCGTGGGGATCATGATCGTCCCGGTCGTCGCGTCGCTCTCGGAAGATGCGCTGAGCGCCGTGCCCGACTCGCTGCGTGAGGGCGCCTATGCGCTCGGCGCGACCCGGCTCGAGGTCTCGCTCCGGACCGTGCTGCCCGCCGCGCTCTCGGGCGTCATCGCTTCGTTCATCCTCGCGCTCTCCCGCGCCATCGGCGAGACGATGATCGTCGCGATCGCCGCCGGCGCGACCCCGAACCTCACGCTCAACCCGCTCGTGAGCGTTCAGACGATGACCGCCTACATCGTGCAGGTCAGCATGGGTGAGGTCTCGTTCGGGACGGTCGAATACCGGACGATCTTCGCCGTGGGGCTCACGCTCTTCGTCCTCACGCTCCTCATGAACATCGCGAGTATCTTCATCCTCCGGCGGTTCCGGGAGGTGTACGAGTGAACGCGCCCGAACGGAACGGGGACTTCCGGCCCCGCGCGAAGCATCGCCGCCGGAAAGGCGAGGTGTTTCGGTGGATGTTCTTTGGCGCGACGCTCGTCGCCGTACTCGTCCTTCTCGTGCTGCTCGTGGATATCGCCCGGACGGGCGCCGCGCACGTCTCCTGGCAGTTCCTGACGTCGCTCCCGTCGCGCTTCGCCGATCGTTCGGGGATCAAGGTCGCGCTCGCGGGATCGCTCTGGACGCTCGGACTCACGGCGCTCTCCAGCTTCCCGCTCGGCATCGCGACCGCGATCTGGCTCGAGGAGTACGCGCCGTCGGGATGGCTGAACCGCACGATCCAGACGAACATCGCGAACCTCGCGGCCGTCCCGTCGATCGTATATGGGATCCTCGGCCTCGCGCTCTTCGTCAACTGGATGAACCTCGGGCGCAGCGTCCTGGCCGGTTCGCTCACGCTCACGCTTCTGATCCTGCCCATCATCATCATCTCGTCGCAGGAGGCGATTCGCGCGGTGCCGCCGTCGATCCGGCTCGCCTCGTACGCGCTCGGCGCGACGCGGTGGCAGACGGTGCGGCGTCAGGTTCTCCCGGCGGCGATCCCCGGCATTCTCACCGGCACCATCCTCGCGCTCTCCCGCGCCGTGGGCGAGACGGCGCCGCTGATCCTGATCGGCGCGGCCGCGTACGTACCCTTCGTCCCGCGCAGCCCGCTCGACGAGTTCACGGTCCTGCCGATCCAGATCTTCAACTGGGTCTCCCGGCCGCAGCAGGAGTTCCACGAGATCGCCGCGGCGGGAATCATCGTGCTGCTCGTCGTGCTGCTTTCATTCAACCTCGTGGCGATCCTCCTCAGGAATCGCTACTCGAATCGATAGAGGATCCACATGCCCGCTCTGGTGGATGCATCGCCCTCGGCACCCGTGATCGCGACGCGGGACCTGTCCGTCTTCTACGGACCGAGCCACGCCGTGAAATCGGTATCGATCGAGGTCGAGACGAACCGGGTCGTCGCCTTCATCGGCCCGTCGGGGTGCGGCAAGAGCACGCTCCTGCGCTGCTTCAATCGGATGAACGACCTGGTGGCCGGCGCGCGGATCGAGGGCGAGGTCAGCTACCGGGGCACCAACCTCTACGCACCCGAGGTCGACCCGATCGAAGTCCGGGCGCGGATCGGGATGGTCTTCCAGAAGCCGAACCCGTTCCCCAAGTCGATCTTCGAGAACGTCGCCTACGGCGCGCGCATCAACGGATACCGGGGCGACATGGTCGACCTCGTCGAGCGCTCGCTCCACCAGGCCGCGCTATGGGACGAAGTGAAGGACCGGCTCGACGCCAGCGCGATGTCGCTCTCGGGCGGCCAGCAGCAGCGCCTCTGCATCGCCCGCGCTCTCGCGATCGAGCCGGATGTGCTCCTGATGGATGAGCCGACCAGCGCGCTCGATCCGATCGCGACGCAGAAGATCGAGGAGCTCATCTACGAACTGAAGGGCGACTACACGATCATCATCGTGACCCACAACATGCAGCAGGCCGCGCGCGTGTCCGACAAGACGGCGTTCCTCTACATGGGCGACCTCGTGGAGTTCGGCCCGACGGACAACATCTTCACCAACCCGACCGAATCCCGCACCGAGGAATACATCACCGGGAGGTTCGGTTGAACCCCGGATCCGGCGGCCGCCACTTCCACGAGGAGCTGTCGGGCCTCAAGACGAAACTCCTGGAGATGTCCTCCCTGGCCGAGGAACTGGTCAGCACCTCCGTCCGGGCGCTTCGCGACCGTGACACGGAACTGGCCAATCAGGTGATCGCCCGCGACAAGCGGCTGGACGAGCTGGAGGTCGAGGTGGATGCACGTATCGTCCACCTCGACC
>CAZUVK010000132.1:9551-10182 GCA_964623785.1 uncultured Gemmatimonas sp.
GCGTGGGCGACCACGCGGTCAACATCGCCCAGACGGTGAAGTACCTGTCGGGAATGCCCTACTTCGCGAGGCTGCCCGAGGTCGACGAGATGGCGCGGGTCGCCTCCGAGATGCTCTCCGACGCGCTCGACCACTTCGTGCGGGGCGACGCGAACGCCGCGCGCGAGGTCTGCGCCCGCGACGACACGGTCGACGCGCTGCACCACTCGACGTTCCGGATCCTCGTCACGCACATGATGGAGGACCCACGAAGCATCGGCCCCGCCATGAACTGGTTCCTCGTGAGCAGTAACCTCGAGCGGATCGCGGACCTGGCGACGAACATCGCGGAGGACGTCGTCTATCTCGTCGAAGGGACGATCATCCGGCATTCCGGGAAGCGTACCTGATCCTGCCCGCCCGGCCGGTCAGGCCAGACGACTACGGATCGCGTGCGCCGAGGCCACCACGGTCGGCCACCGACCGGCGCATGACTTGCGGCCCGGCCCCTCCCCGCTTGCCGCCGCGCGGGTCCAGCGGTACAATGGCCCACGTGCTCAGGCAGGGCGAACCGTTTCCCGCATACGAACTTCGGGATGCCGCATTCGGAGGATCGTGGTCTCGCGAGCCGTTCGGGTGGTGAGGGGACATC
>CAZUVK010000133.1:0-3479 GCA_964623785.1 uncultured Gemmatimonas sp.
ATGAACCGGTCGAGCTGGGCCTCCGGGAGCGGATAGGTTCCCTCCTGCTCGATCGGATTCTGCGTCGCGAGCACGAGGAACGGCGACGGCAGCGGATAGGTTGTGCCGTCGATCGTCACCTGCTCCTCCTCCATCGCCTCGAGCAACGCGGATTGCACCTTGGGCGGCGCGCGGTTCACCTCGTCGGCGAGGACGATGTTCGCGAAGATCGGGCCTTTGTAGACGCGGAATTCGCCGGTGGCCTGGTTGTAGACCGGTGTTCCGACGATGTCGCCCGGGAGCAGGTCGGGCGTGAACTGAATGCGCCGGAACGAAGTGTTCAGCGCCCCGGCCAGTGATCGAACGAGGAGAGTCTTGGCGAGGCCCGGAAGGCCCTCGAGAAGCAGGTGGCCGCCAGTGAGCAACGCGATCAGGAGGCCGCGAACCGTCTCGTCCTGACCCACGACCCTGAGCTGGACTGCGTCCGCGACTCCCTGGAGGAGACGGTGACCGCCGGTTTCGGAGCTCGTTCCCAACGTGGCTTGGGGTCGACGGAGGGTGCGGGGTCGTGTGCAGCGCACGACGAGGGATCCGTAACTTCTAGCGTTTCATCAACATCGGCGCAAGTGGCCACCGAGATCCTTTATTCTCGGAGATCGAGACGGCATATTGCGGATACACCCGCTCACCACGACACGTCAGGCGGGTAGGGACGGGTTCCACGCGCCGGCAACCCGTCTCCTCACCAACGGCGCGACGATTCGGCGCTGCGGCCCAATCCGGGCCAACGCGGTTCCCCGCCACGCGGGAGGATGCCGTGACCGCGCATACCGTGTTCTGCTCCGCCAGCGACCGCAATGTGTCGCTCGTTCCGCGTTCCGCGGACTGGAAGTGGCGCATCATTCTCGACAACCGTCCCCACGGCAGCGTTGCGTGCATGGACCATGGACGCATCTGCACGGGAACTCTCTGCCCGTTTTTTGCCGAGATGGCCAGTGTCGGGGACCTGGAGTGGGCGGATCGGCCCGCGCCACCCGCGCCGAACTGATCCGTTCCAACTACCAGAACCGGACGGCATGCGCCCCACGAACGTATCCGACCCTCGCTATTACCACCGCGTGGTCGACTGCCAGTGGGCGTGCCCCGCCCACACGAACGTTCCCGAGTACATCCGCCTCATCGCGCAGGGCCGTTACACCGAGGCCTACCTGCTGAACCGCCAATCGAACGTCTTCCCGGGGATCCTCGGCCGGACGTGTGATCGGCCATGCGAGCCCGCGTGCCGGCGCACGCGCGTCGATGGCGAACCGGTCGCGATCTGCAGGCTCAAGCGCGTCGCCGCCGACTTGCGGGACGACGCGCTCATGCGCGCCCATCTCCCGGCCATCCCCACGGAGAAGAACGGCAGGCGAATCCTGTGTATCGGCGCGGGCCCCGCCTCCCTCACGGTCGCCAACGACCTGATGCCGATCGGCTATCAGGTCACGATCTACGAGCGGCTCGAACGCGCGGGCGGCCTCATGTGGAACAACATCCCCCGGTTCCGTCTCCCTCCGGAGGTGCTCGACGAGGAGATCGGGATGATCGTCGACATGGGCGTCGACCTCCAGTGCGGGCACCCGGTCGACAGCCTCGCCTCGGTGCTCGAGGAAGGGTGGGACGCCGTCTTCATCGGGTCCGGCGCGCCGCGCGGCAAGGAACTCGACCTGCCTGGCCGCCACGACTCGGAGAACGTCCACATCGGGATCGCCTGGCTGCAGTCGATCGCGTTCGGCCACATCGAGTCGATCGGCGGCCGCGTTCTCGTCATCGGGGTCGGGAACACGGCGATGGATTGCTGCCGATCGGCGAAGCGTCTGGGAGCCGAGGATGTGAAGGTCATGGCCCGGCGCTCGCGACCGCACTTCAAGGCATCGCCCTGGGAGCTGACGGACGCGGAAGAGGAGAGGGTGGAGATCGTCGAGAACCACGCCCCGAAGCGATTCCTCGTCGAGGATGGACGCCTCGCCGGCATGGAGTTCGACGTGCTCGAGTGGTCGGAATCCCCGGACGGGCGGGCGAAGAGCCGGGTGGTCGACACCGTGATCATCCCCTGCGACGAGGTAATCCTCGCGATCGGCCAGGAAGCGGCGTTCCCGTGGATCGAGCGGGACATCGGTATCGACTTCGACGAATGGGAGACGCCCGTCGTCGATCGCACCACGTTCCAGACGACGCGGCCAGGGGTCTTCGTCGGGGGCGACGCCGCCTGGGGTCCGGAGAACATCATCTGGGCGGTGGAGCACGGTCATCAGGCGGCGATCTCGATTCACCAGTACTGCGAGTCCGAGTCGCTCGTCGATCGTCCCGCCTGGGGGATGAACCTGCTGAGCCAGAAGATGGGGATCCACCAGTGGAGCTATAGCAACGACTACGACGAGGCCGAGCGGGCCCGGATGCGTCACGTCGATCTGCCCGAGCGGCTCGCGAGCATGGAGGTCGAGGTCGAGCTGGGCTTCGACTTCGAGCAGACGATGCGCGAGGCGGAGCGGTGCCTCAACTGCGATGTCCAGACCCACTTCACCGATGCGCTGTGTATCGAGTGCGACGCGTGCATCGACATCTGTCCCGTGAATTGCCTCACGATCACGCCCGCGGCCGAAGAGGAAGAGGAACTGCGGGCGCGGCTGACGGTTCCCGCCCTCAATCCGGACCAGCCTCTGTTCCAGTCGGGTCCCCTGCCGCAGACGGCGCGACTGATGGTGAAGGACGAGGACATCTGCCTGCACTGCGGTCTCTGCGCCGAACGCTGCCCGACCGCCGCCTGGGACATGCGGAGGTTTGACCTGTTGATCCCGTACGCGGGCATGGCGCCGGGTGAGGGCTACCGGCCGCGCGGGCCGTCGTTGCCGATTCTCGCGAATGGAGGGGTTCCACCGCTGGCGCGCGTCGCCGAGGAGAGCCGCGGATGAACGACGGGCAGCGAGACCGAACGAACGAGTTCGCCTTCAAGATCGCGACGGTCAACGGAACGGGCTCCGCGAGCGCAAACGATCTTCTGCGAAAAGCCATCTTCCGGATGGGCATCCCGTGCTCGGGAAAGAACATCTTCCCTTCGAACATCCAGGGGCTGCCCACCTGGTACGAGATCCGTGTGAACCGGCATGGCTACCTGGCGCGGACTCCGGAGTTCGATCTCGTCGTCGCCCTGAACGCGGCGACCCTGGCGCGCGACGTCGCGGAGGTCCAGCCGGGTGGCTGGCTGCTCCACGACTCGACGTGGCCGCTCCCGGGCGAGTTGGGGCGCGACGACGTCAGGTTCATCGGCGTGCCTCTCTCCAACCTCTGTAACAACAACTTCAAAGGGGCCCGAGAGCGGATTCTGATGAAGAACATCGCCTGCGCGGGCGCTCTCGCGGCGCTGCTTGACCTGGACATGTCGATCATCGAGCAGCTGCTCGCCGAGGCGTACGGTCGGAAGAAGGCACTCCTTGACTCCAATTTCCTCGCCGTACGGCTCG
>CAZUVK010000133.1:3489-10137 GCA_964623785.1 uncultured Gemmatimonas sp.
GGTATGACTACGCGAAAGATCACTTCGACTGTCCCCTCCCGATCCGTGCCGCGCCGATGGACGCGACGGGTGGATCGATCCTGATCGATGGGAACACCGCCTCGGCGCTCGGTTGTGTCTACGCGGGCGCGACCGTGGCGGCGTGGTACCCGATCACGCCGTCGACATCGCTGATCGATGCCTTCCAGGCCTTCGGACGGCGGTTCCGGGGACTGGGCACCGCGCACGACGCGCGCGTCGCCATCCTGCAGGCCGAAGACGAACTTGCGTCGATCGGGATGGTGATCGGCGCGAGCTGGATGGGCGCGCGTTCGTTCACCGCGACCAGCGGCCCGGGCATCTCGCTGATGAGCGAGTTCATCGGGCTGGCGTACTACGCTGAAGTGCCGGCGGTCATCTTTGACGTCCAGCGGACCGGGCCGTCCACGGGGATGCCGACCCGCACGCAACAGGCCGATCTCCTGCTCTGCGCATACGCGTCCCACGGAGACACGAGGCACATCCTCCTGCTCCCGTCGGACCCGGCCGAATGCTTTCGCTTCGCGGTCGCGGCATTCGACATCGCCGAACGGTTTCAGACGCCCGTCTTCGTGCTCAGCGACCTGGATATCGGAATGAACGACTGGCTCGTTCCGCGTCTCGAATGGGACGACGCCTATGTGCCGGACCGGGGGAAGGTCCTTGGCGCCGCGGAGCTGGAGGCCGTGACTCGGTTTTACCGTTACCTGGACGCGGATGGCGATGGAGTCCCGGCACGAACGCTCCCCGGGGAGCACACGAAGGGCGCGTACTTCACCCGCGGATCCGGGCACGACAAGTTCGGCGGGTACACCGAGGATCCGTCCGAGTATGCCGAGGTGATGCGGCGACTCGAAAGAAAACTCGACGGCGCGACCGCGTACCTGCCCGCTCCGGAGATCCGTACTTCTCCCGGCGCGACCATCGGGCTGGTCTCGCTCGGGGGTTGCCACCGTGCCGTCCTGGAAGCGATCGACCGGCTCGTCGCCCTGGGGATCCACGCCGACTACCTCCGCGTCCGCGCGTTCCCGTTCACCGCGGAGGTCGGCGCCTTCCTGCAGACGCACGACGAGATCTTCGTCGTCGAGCAGAACCGGGACGGCCAGCTGACGTCACTGCTGAGCCTCGAAACGGGCTACCCGCGAAGCGCCATGCGACGCATTGGCACGTTCGGCGGAACGCCGCTCAGCGCACGCGACGTCGTCGATGAAATGATCGCCGCGCTCTCGGTCGGTCAGTCGGCGACCCATCACCCGAAACGCGCCAAGGCATGACGTACATCCGAAAGCCTCGGGTTCGCCATCCGGCGCTCCCCCGGAACGCGCTCGGGCTCACTGCCAGGGACTACGAAGGGTCGATGTCCACGCTCTGCGCGGGCTGCGGCCACGACTCCATCACGGCGGCGATCATCCAGGCGGTCTTCGAGCTGGACATCGCGCCGCACCGGGTCGCCAAGCTCAGCGGAATCGGCTGCTCGTCCAAGACACCGGCGTACTTCCTCTCGCAGGCGCACGGCTTCAACGCCGTTCACGGCCGGATGCCGACGATCGCCACCGGCGCGAACGCGGCGAACCGGGACCTCATCTACCTCGGCGTATCCGGCGACGGAGACTCCCTCTCGATCGGGCTCGGGCACCTCTGTCAGGCGATCCGCCGGAACGTGGACATGCTCTACGTCATCGAGAACAACGGCGTCTACGGGCTGACGAAAGGCCAGTTCTCCGCCTCCGCCGACGTCGGGAGCCGGTCGAAGCGGGGAGACATCAACCATCAACCGCCGATCGACCCTGTGCTACTGGCGCTGACGCTCGGGGCCACATTCGTCGCACGGAGCTTCTCGGGCGACAAGGAGCAACTCGTTCCGATCCTCAAGGCCGGACTGCGGCACCGGGGGTTCGCGCTCGTCGATGTCGTGTCGCCGTGCGTGGCCTTCAACGACCATGAAGGCTCCACGAAGAGCTACGCCCATACGCGGGAGCATGCACGTCCCGTCGTCATCGCCGACTTCGTACCGCTGACGGCCGAGATCACCACGAGCTACCCGTCCGGGTCGCTCCGCCGCGTGGTGATGCACGACGGTGGATCGGTCCGCTTCCGAAAGGTCCCCGAGGGATACGATCCAACAGACAGGGCCGCCGTCGAGTCCTACCTGCGCGAGCGGGCGAGTCTCGACGAGGTTGTCACCGGGCTGCTGTTCATCGATCCGGAGTCGGTGGATCTGCACGCGGGGCTCGGCACGACGAAAGCTCCGCTTGTGGGTGTTCCCTTCGATCAGCTCTGTCCGGGCGCGGCGGCGCTCGAAGACCTGCAGGAGGAATTCCGTTAGCGCGCAAATACTTACAGACCGTATTCGGAAGTCATGGGCAGCGGTGCGCGGGGGGCACCGCCGGGGTCGGGACCTTGCGAAACCGACGGCGATCCCGTTTCGTAGTGGTGCGCGGTAAACGAAACGGTCGGCATCGGCATCCAATGGAATGCAGGCTCGATCCGCAACGACGTCCGTCACTCCCGTACTGAAGATACCATGCGACACCAACGCTCAGGACTCCGATTTCCACTTGGCGCGATCGTTCTGGCCACGGTCGCGATATTCGGGGTGGACGTGGGGCACGCTGCCGCCGACCAGTCCGAGCGCCTCGCGATGGTCCCGCCCGACGTGATGCGACCCGCGCCGCAGGCGTTGGCCCCGATGGGTGACGGGAAGGCACTGCCCGAGACGGAGTCTGTTGGCGCGGCGACGACCGGCGGGTCGCGGCCCGCAAACGAGGAATCAGCCGCGACACGACGTTCGGATCGGCCGGCTGGCCCGGCAGCCAACTGGTGGTCCTGGGCGGGCCAGGCACCACCGCGTCACTCTCCCCTCCAGACATTGACCCCGCAGGTGGAGGCCAAGGCGACGTCGACCCCGCCGGGTGAGGGCCAGCGGATCCCCGGGCCGTGCTGCAGATCCGTACCGGTCACGCTTCCCGACACGGCCTTGAGCCTGATCTGACGCTGATCGCCCCGCGGACCGCGCACCGCGTCTTCAGACTGTCGATTCCCGGCGAATCCACTGGCGCCGCTGAACCAAACCACGGTTCGGCGGCGCCGTCTCGTTTGGCGGCGGGGGACCGCGTCGAATGCCCCGCAACCGTAGGTTGCCACGGGGAAGACGACTAACGCGCGAGCGACGACCTGTCGAGAATCGGAGGTGAACCACGATCGAGCGGCTCGGGGGCGGCGACGCGCCGACCTCGCGGCCGCGTCCATTGCAGATACGTCATCCGTCGCCCAGGCAAGGGTCCCCAACGATGCATCGCTCGCGATTGCTGATAGCCAGCGCCGGTCTGACGCTGGCCCTCCTTGCCCCTGGGCGGGCCCAGTCCCAGGCGGTTACGCTGGACGGGGTTCTGACCGCCGTCTGGGTGGACCCGACCGTACCCAACTCGAGTGCGCCCCCCCCGGTCTGGTTCCTCACCGACGACAACGGGGCTACCCTCGAGGTGCGCATCCCGGCGGCGGTCCTGGCGGGCGCGGGCGGGTTCGCGGCCGTAGACCGCCGCCGGGTCGTCGCGACCGGCGCGCGCATCGCAGCGGCTGGCGATCCTTCCGCCGACTTTCCCGTGGCCGTCAGCGCGCTCACCGTGGTGGGCCTCCCGTCGGGGATCGCGGCATCGGAGTCCGCCGCTCCGCTGAGCAAGCCCTATGTCGTCGTGCTCTGCCGGTTCAGCGACATCGCGACGGAGCCGCAGAGTCCCGCGTTCGTCGACGGGTTGATGAACGGCGGATTCCCGAACATCCGTGACTATTACCTCAACGCGTCGTCCCAGCAGCTGGATGTGGGGGGGAGCCAGGCCTTTGGCTGGTTCACGCTTCCCAACTCCAGGTCCCACTACGTGAGCGGGAACACGACCGCGATGCTCAACGGGCTGACGACCGACTGCGCGGCGGCAGCCGATGAATCAGTGGATTTTTCCCAGTTCTCGGGGATCGTGATGCAGTTCAACGGGGACTTCGAAGGGTACGCCTACGGCGGCAGCCGGTTCATGGCGCTCGATGGCCCGAACAAGCTCTGGCCAATGGTCTGGATGCCGCTCGCCGGCCTCGGCGTCAGCCGGTATGGCGTCTACGCACACGAGATCGGCCACTCCCTCGGCCTACCGCATTCGTCCGGACCGTATGGACTGGTATACGACTCCGACTGGGACGTGATGAGCAACCCCTACCTCCGGTACGACGCGGGTGCGGGCGGGTGGGTTCCGGGATACACCATCGCCCTTCACAAGGCGGCGCTTGGCTGGATTCCCGGCTCCCGCATCTCCGTCGTCTCCACGGCGCAGGGGTCAATGGTGATCGAGCAGTCGGCGACACCGTCGTCGAGCGGCAACCCCCTGATGGGCGCCGTGACTATCCCGGGTTCGAGTAGCTACTACACGATGGAGGCGAGGCGTTTCATCGGCTACGACGAGGGGTTGCCCGGCGAGGCAATCGTGATCCACAGGTACGACGGGGGCGGTGCCCAGGTCATGGACCCCGACGGCAATGGCGACCCGAACGACGCGGGAGCGATGTGGCTCCCGGGCGAGACGTTCAACGACGGGATGGGCATACGTGTGACCGTGGTGGAGCAGACATCCGAAGGCTGGTCGATCGAGGTCAGGCGGGGATATGCGTTGACGATCGCGGGTGCCGGAACGGCCAGCGGCACGGTCGCCACCCAGGGCGCGCCCACGCCGATCGCCTGTTCGATCAACAATGGTCAATCGGCGGGCACGTGCTCGGAAGCGTACTACGGCGTGTCCTCATTCGAGCTGGTCGCGACGCCCGCGCCGGGCGCTTCGTTCGCCGGTTGGTCGGGAGCCTGCGCGGGAACGGGCGCCTGCATCGTTTCGATGACGGAGGATCGGTCCCTGGTCGCCTCGTTCGCGCCCGCCGGAGTCCCGCGGCACGTGCTGACGATCGTTGGGGCCGGCGCGGGGAGCGGCTCGGTCACGTCCGACATGGGGGGAATCTCGTGCGAGGTCGCCGGCGCGAGCACCGCGGGCTCCTGCGCCAGCGAAATCGAGCTCGGGGAGACAGTGGCTCTCACGGCCACCCCGGGCGAGGGTATGTCCTTCACAGGATGGACCGGCTGCACGAGCCAGGACGCGGGCGGACCATGCGTCGTCGAGATGACGGAGGACCGTGCGGTCACGGCGACGTTCGCGGTGATTCCGAGTTTCTCGATCACGACTGGCTCCAGCCCCGCGCACGGCGGCACCACGAGCGGCGGCGGTTCGTACCCGGCGGGGACCACCGCCAGCCTTGCCGCGACGCCAGCGGACGGGTGGGAGTTCACGAAATGGGAGGAAGCGGGCGCGCAGCTCTCGACGAGCGCCGTCTTCGACATTCAGGTCAACGATTCACGCGCGCTCACCGCGGTCTTCAGCCTGGTTCAGCCTGCGTCGCTGACGACCCAGCGGATCACCGCCGCGCTCCTCGGGTCAGCGACGCTGAACCCGGCGGAACGCGACTACCTCGACAGCATTGGCAACAACAATGGACGATTCGACACGGGCGACTTCCTTGCCTGGCTCAGCCGCCAGTAGCGCATCCGGTCGCGGAGCTTCGCGGGTCCGCTTGCCGCGAGTCGTCATCGCGATCCTCGCGTTGTCGGCCGGCGTTGCCTGCTCGGACCGGCCCACCGATCCCCAGCCCGGAAGCCGGGTGGCGGATGTCTGGGTCACGATCGGCAACACCAATGATCAGGGGATCCTCTTCTCCATCGACGGCGAGGTGGCGGCGTTCCAGGCGGAGGCGGGATTCCAGCGATTCCTGGAGAGCCATCCCGGGCACAGCGGTCTGGTGGTCGTTGCACCGGCACCGCTCGGGGCGGGCGAGGTCCGGGTGGGTTCCATCACCGCAAGTGAAGGAAGTAGCGTGCAGGACCTGCGGATGACGATCATCGAGGTCGCATCCGCGGATTTCGACATTCGGGCGGATGTCACCGGGTATTCGGTACGACTCGCGGCTCGCTGAGGCCGACCGGGAGGGCCTCCACCAGCCTCACGACGAACCCGTCCGCCGAATCGCGCCGGAACACCCCCACGGCGCGGACCCGTTGTCGGTCAAACCCTCGCAGAATCTCCGCCGTCATCCCCGCGGCCGAATCCGGAACGACCCGGTGCGTCTCGCCGGTGGGCTCCGCGAGCGTGAAGAGGTAGCCAGGCGACCCCGAAAGTCCGACCGGATCCCCATAGACGACCAGGAGGACGCCCTCCACAACCACCTCCGGAAACGCCTCCGAGGTCGCGGCGCCCGCGGCGCACCCGGCGACGAACATCGTGATCAACAGCGCCGCTGGAGACCCGATTCGGAACCGCAACCGACGCGAGTTCCCCGTCACGGCCAGAACACGAGCGAGAGCGAGCCGTACTGATGCTCTCTTGGCTGCGTTACGTACTGGCGACCCTCCGACACGAAGATGAACTGGATCCTCGCTTCCCTGAAGTCGACGGCGGCTCCCAGGCGCCATTCCCCGGTCGTGTGGATCCGTTCAACGCTCGCGCTCTCGTTGAAGGTGTTGCCGTCCAGGAAGAGGTCCCGGGCAAGCCATTGCCGGCGCAGTTCCAGAAACCCGAACACCGCCGTCCGCCGGGGGACGGCATCCCG
>CAZUVK010000134.1:0-10122 GCA_964623785.1 uncultured Gemmatimonas sp.
GGAGGAAAGGTCGGCGATCTGGGGGCGGTTGAAGTTGATGGCGGGCGACAGCTCGTGCAGGACATCGGCCAGGTCGGTCCGGGAGGTTCCCTTGATCTCGGAAATCTGGTAGACGTCGACCGGAACCGTGAGTTCGTCCGCCGCGGTGTGGGCAACCCGGGAGCCGACGGTGGCCACGACCTGGCCCATCGGGACGGCAGCCGGGTCCAGGGCGAAGTCGATCGTGATCGGCGAGCCATCGGCCATGATCACGCGTTCCTCCCGCGGCGCGAATCCGAACATGCGGATCCGAATCGTGGTCGGCCCGTCGGGTACGTCGGCGAGCGTATAGCGCCCCTCGCGGTCAGTCAGGACGCCGCGCCGGGTTTCGCCGAGCGTGACCTGGGCGCCTTCGACCGAACGACCCGACGTCAGGTCGGCGACTCGCCCGGAGATCGTTCGTTCACGTGGCCCCGCATCACGAACCCGGGACGCGATCGACGATTCGGCGCGCTCGATGACGACCTGGCTACCAAGCTGGACGAAGCGCAATCCGGATCCCTTGAGGATCGTCTCGAGTGCCTCCGCGACCGTCGCTTCCTCACAAACGCAACTGACCGTACCCGACGGAAGCAGGGAGGGGCTGAAGGCGATCGGCACGCCGGCGCGCCTGCCAAGCTCGATCACCGCATGAAGGATCGGAGTGGAGGAGAACGTGACGCGCGCGGGGTTGCCGAGCAGGGACGCGGAAAGCTCCTGATCGATTCCGGACGAGACGGGGCCGCCCGCCGAGTCCACCTCCTGGGCGGGGAGTTGGGAGTGGATCGCAACAAGCGCGACCACCACCAGGTTCAGTCTCGTCAACGGTCTCATGCGCCGTCTCCAGTCATGCGTTGGGCGACCGGCCGCCCGACTCCACCCAATTGGGGGACGTGCCCCTCCGCGCCTACTCCGCCACCATGACCTCGGAGCCCTCCAGCGTGCAGCGGATGTCCACGACTCTGCAGACGATCGAGAGGACGGTCGGGAAATCTTCAGTCGTGAAGGTCGCCGAGACCGTCCGATCCCCGATAGGCCCGTCGGGGATGCTAAAGCTGACGCCGTAGCGATCCTCGATCTCCTCCGCCGCTTGTCGGACGGGGGTGTTGTTGAATACGAGGACTCCCGCCATCCATGCGAGCGCGGGCTGCAGCCCGGCGGCTTCCTCCACGACGGGAGCGGCTCCCCGGGTCGCGCGGCCTGACTGCCCCATCCCGATCTCAACGGCCCCTGAGCCGGTCTCCATTCTGACCCTCCCCTCGACAACCAGCACGTGGAGGTCGTCGGGCGTGGCATCCATCTGGAAGCGCGTACCCAGCACCCGGGCGTCCCCGGCTTCAGTGCGAACGATGAAAGGCGCAGATGGATTCTCGGTCACCGAGAAGAACGCACGGCCTTCGAGCCAGACGCGGCGGTCGGGACCATCCGATTCCACGCGGAGCGTGCTGTTTGGCGCAAGCCTCACCATCGTACCGTCGTTCAGGCGCGCGCTGGAGAGCTCATTCGGACCGGTCGAGAGCTCGATGGCGGCGAGCTGCTCGGGTCCTGACCAGAGCATGCGCCCAACGACGGCGCCACCGAGGAAGACGGCCGCGAGCGCCGCGGCGCGCACCAGGCCGCCGCCGACCGGGATCCTGGCGGGAGGCTCCATCCCGCGACGGGCCGCGATCGAGATGATTCGCCCCGCATCGGGCACGCGCGCGCCGTCCCCTCCCCCAGAACGTTCCGTCGCCGCCCACACGCTCGTGAACTCGTGATAGCGCTCCTCATTCTCCGCTGATTCCGCGCGCCACCGCAGCACGGCCGCCACTTCCTCAGGCTGTGCGGTGCCGTTGAGCAACCGGATTATCTGTTGGTCCACGAGATGGTATCTCTACCTGAACTGGATCGGATCTGCGCACGGACCCCCGACACATTCCCCAATCCGGAAACCTCCGATCGATCCGGAGGAAGAAACCCGGTTTCGCCGAGTGGCCGGAGGCTGATGGGCGCCACGGCTCAGTCGTTTGCAAGGTACGGTGCGAGGTGGTCCCGAAGGTCCACCAGCGCACGGCTCATCTGATTCGCGACGGTCTGCGGAGAGATTCCCAGAACGTCAGCGATCTCCTGGTACGAGAGGCCATGGAATCGGGCGAGCTCGAAGATCTCTCGGCGCCGATCCGGGAGCCCGCGGATCGCGACATCGGCGGCCGCGGCGAGCTCGGCGGCCACGCAGTCGTCCGCCGGTGTGGCCGGCGTCGGGGGATGATGCCCGGAGAGACGACCGAGCACAAGTCGGATCCGGCCGAGTGCGTCGCGCTTCTGGTTGAGAGCGAGATTCCGGACAACCCGGTAGAGAAACGCGACGGGCGACGCCTCGGGCGGACGATTCTTCCGGGTACTCCAGAGGCGAACAAACGCCTCCTGCACGAAGTCCTGGCCATCCTGCCGTTCACCCACGATCCCCTGGGCATACCGAAGAAGCGGCGCCCAGTGCAGATCCATCAAAGCTTGAAGCGCGCCGGGGTCGCCATCGGCGAGGCGCCGGCCGGCATCGTCGCCGTTCGGAGTTCGGACCGATGCCGAATCGCGGTCGATGTGCTGGAGCCCAACAGGAACCATCACCGCGCGCAGAAGGAGGGAGAAGAGTCCGCAGGATTTTCAGGCCCTTATTCAGAACATAGGAGTGGCTGGGGTGGCGTCAAGCCCGCCTCGATCCCCCACGGTCGGCGGAACGAGGCCAGAGAAGGCACCGGTACCGCAACCGCGATCGCCTCCACCGGCCGGAACGGACACGTCGGATGACGTGGGTTCAGGCCGTGCGGCAACCCGGCGGAAAGGTCCCATCTCCCGGCCGCATGGGTCGCGTCATTTCCCGAAGTTCATCCCCTCGATGGTAGAAGAGGCCCGCTCATGTGTCATTCCTGTCGATCGAACGTTCGACAGGTCGATGCGATGTCGCGAAACACACATTCGAGCCGCGGACAATTGGTCCGCGTGGTCGGTATTCCCGGCGTTCCAAACCCCTGCCCGGCGCCAGATCCCGCGAGCTAGTGCTGTACGTGGAGAGGCTGCGCGAGAACCCTTCGCCCAATCGCAATTCCGTCCATTTGAGGATTCCCCCCCGGACCGCCGGTGACGCAGCACGCGGCCGCCGGTCCATTTCGTCACCGCACACCTGAGAGGCAGCCATGCACTTCAGAAAGAGTTGGGCGGAGTTGAGATCGATTGTATGGATTCTGGTATTGTCAGCGACACCGACCATCGTGGCCGCTCAGGCGAGCCAGATCACGGGCACCGTGACCGACGCCGGCACGGGCGCGCCACTGCCAACGGTTCAGGTTTACATCCAGGGGACGTCGATCGGCGGCCTCAGCTCCTCGACGGGGACATTCAATCTCGCCAACGTTCCACCCGGAACGTACACGGTGATCGCCCAGCGGATCGGGTTCCTTGAAGCCAGGCAGACCGGGGTCGCGGTGGCGGCGGGAGCGACGGTTTCCCTGAACTTCTCGATGAACCAGGCGGTGCTCGCCATCCAGGGCATCGTGGCCACGGGGCTGGTCGATCCGGTTCAGGGCGTGCGCTCCCCCATCACGGTCGCCTCGGTGACGCGCGAGATGATGCCCGTGGCAGTGGCCGGCGACGCTGTGCAGAACCTCCAGGGCCGAATCGCCGGGATGCGCGTGAATCGCGGCAACGGTCAGCCCGGCAGCGAGGTCACGATGATGCTGCGGACGCCCACGAGCATCACCCAGGCGGGTGCCCCGATGATCGTGGTCGACGGCGTGATCCTGGCCGGGACGAACACGACCGACATCGAGGCGATGGACATCGAATCCATCGAGGTCATCAAGGGCGCGGCGGCCGCCTCTCTCTATGGCTCGCGTGCCTCAGCCGGCGTGATCGCCATCACCACGACACGCGGCCAGGGGCTGGATGTCGGACAGACGCGGTTCAGCGCCCGGTCGGAGATTGGAGTTAGTCAGGCGGTGGCGAACAACTTCCTCGCGAAGCACCATCGGTTCCTGATGGATCCGACCAACTCGTACTACGTGGACGCGGACGGAAACCGCGTGGAACGGAACGACCGGGTATCGCCGCCGCTGAGCCTTGCGTTCAACGACAAGCCCTATCCCGACCAGACCTACGACAACGTCGGAGCCATCCTCCGGGCGGGCACGCTCCGAACGAACAACCTGATGATTTCCGGCAACACCGCGTCGACGAACTTCGCGGTGACGCTGAACAGTTATCGGGAGCTGGGCGCCCTCGCGAACAACGACGGGTATTCCCGGAACTCGTTGCGGCTCAACCTGGACCACCGCTTCCTGGACGCCTTGAGCGTCGGTGTCTCGATGTACCATGCGCGGGACTCCCGGGACAACATCCCAAGCCCGACGTCGCTGACCGCCCAGGGGAACCCGTTCAACCTGACCCTGCAGGCCCCGATCGACGTCGATTTCTCGAAGAAGGACGAGAACGGCGAGTATCTGCAGCAGCCCGACCCCACGGTCGCCTACCAGAACCCGCTCTGGACGCAGGCGACGCGAGAGTTCGATCAGCAGGGCACGCGGACGCTGGCCGGGCTCAACATGAACTGGAGCCCGATGCCCTGGATAACGGCCTCCGCGTCGCTTGGCTATGACCGATCGGACTTCGAAAGCCGGCTGTACGTGCCGAAGGGCACCCCGGCGAACATCGGATCGGATGGCATTCTCGATGGGTCGCTCCGTTTCGCCAACAACTTCAACGACACGTTCAACGGTGAGGCACAGGTTTCGTTGAGGCGCGACCTGGGCCGGTTGAATGTGCGGACCACGTTCCGGGGCCTGGTGGAGCGGTCCGACACGGAAACGGGCGCACGGCAGGGCAACAACTTCGTGCTGTACGGCGTGCCGCAGTTCTCGAACATCCGCGCGGAAGACATCACGGCGACATCGCGGAGCGAAGAGGTCCGTTCGACCGGGTACCTCTGGGACACGGCCTTCGACTTCGACGGGAAGTACATCTTCACCATGCTGGGCCGGCGCGACGGAAGCTCGCTCTTCGGCCCTGACAACCGGTGGCACAACTACTACCGGCTTGCGGGTGCTTGGCGGATCGGTGAGGAGCAGTGGTTCAACCTGCCAAACGTAAGCGAGTTCAAGTTGAGCTACGCGCGCGGCACCGCCGGCGGACGGCCAGCGTACGACGCGCAGTACGAGACATGGGCGTTGTCGAGCGGCGTGCCGACCAAGGAGAACCTTGGCAACCGGTTCCTGGCGCCGGAGCACACGCTCGAGCAGGAGATCTCCCTCAACGCGGTCCTCTTCAACAAGGTCGGGCTCGTCCTGACGCACGCCTGGCAGGAGACGACCGACCAGCTCGTGCGCGCGCCGCAGTCGGTCATCACGGGATACGGAAACCGCTGGGTGAACGCCGGAACCGTCGCCGGTCACACGACCGAGATGGAGCTGGAGGCGCAGCTGATCCAGCGACAGAACTTCGGATGGACGACAATGTTGATCGCGGACCGGTCCTACTCCGAGATCAAGGAGTGGCCGTTGCCGTGTGACGCCAGCAACTCCTGGCGTTTCTACTGCACGGGCGAGCCCGTCTACGGCCTCTACAGCCTCCAGCTCGTCGAGTCGTTCGACCAGCTCGCGCAGAAGCACCGCGGCGGCGACGCCGCCGGACATATGGACGAGTTCCAGGTCAATGACGAAGGGCTCGTCGTCTGGGTCGGCAAAGGCAACGACTACCGGGAGGGATTCGAGAAGGACCTCTGGGGGACGTTCTCAGGCGAGATCGGCGGGCGGACCTACGAATGGGGAATGCCGTTCTGGGAACAGAACGATGCGGGGCAGAACCTCCGGCAGCTGATCGGCACCAGCAATCCCTTCAACCTCGGCTGGCTCAACAACCTTCGCGTCGGCGGCTTCAACTTCCACACGCAGATGCACGCCTCGATCGGAGGCGACGCGAACAACAGGATCCAGCACACGTTGGTGAACTCCTTCCAGGCCGAGTTCATGGACCAGGCCGGCAAGCCTGACGGTCTGAAGAAGCCTATCGGCTACTACCAGCAGGCCACGCGTGGCGACGGAAGCTACACGGTGCATGATGCCACCTTCCTGAAGCTCCGGACGCTCTCCGGCAACTACACGTTCAACCAGGACGCGATCGACCGGTTCGGTCTGTCACGCACCGGCATCTCCAATCTCACGCTGGGCCTCGTGGTCCGGAATGTCTTCACCCTGTCGAAGTACGATAGCTGGGACCCGGAAGCGGCGGTCAACCTGGGGACGCGCGTCAACTCGGACGCGGGCGGCTACCCTCCGACGCGCAACATCACGGCCGAAGTATCCGTGACCTTCTGATCGACTTCACCAGGGATCGAATCACTAATGCGTAACGCAAAACCAGTATCGGGCATCCTCCGAGCGGTGGCCGCGGCGGGCTTCCTGGCGATGGCGAGCTGCCAGGACCTCCAGGTCGACAACATCAATGCGCCGGACAGGGACCGCGCGACCGCGAACCCCAACGACGTTCAGGCGTTCATCGGCGGGCTCTTCTTCCCGAGCTTCCACAGCGCGATGAACGTGTCGCTCGCGGTCAACCTCTTCCCCTACGCGGCGTCCGAATTCACGTCGAGCCTTTCGGGCACGAACAGCTTCCTGCACTACCTGGATCTGGTCGAACCGAGGATCGAACACAACAACGGCGCCGTGATCCCGCAGTCGAACGGGCCCCACGGGCCGCGGAACTACTGGGCGGAGATCGGGACGGTGGCCTCCATCGCCCACGAAGGTCTCGGCGTCCTCGACGACGGGATGAAGATCCACGAAGCGAACGTCGACGTGACGGATCGCGCCAGGGCATTCGCGAAGTTCATGCAGGGATGGGCGTGGGGCTATTCGGCCCTGATCTTCGACGAGATCCATGTCGTTCCGGAAACGACGAGGCTTCCGCAGGATCCGGTCGCGCTGCAGGAGCTCATTCTCAGCAGCCTCACCCCGTATGGCCCGGCCGTCGAGGCCGCGGTGGCGGCGATCGAGGAGGCGATCTCGATCGCGCAGCAGAATCCGGACGTCGTTCGCTTCCCGTCCGTTATCGAATCGCCGCTCTGGTTCGGCACACCCGGCGCGGTGACCAGCGACCAGTTCATCCGCATGGCCAACACGCTGGCCGCCCGGCTGCTGGTGCTCAACGCCCGTACCCCGGCGGAGCGCGCCCAGGTCAACTGGCAGAAGGTGCTGCAGTTTACCGCGAATGGCGTCACGGAGGACTTCGCGATGCAGCTGAACTCGAACCGGACGAGTACGCTCCTCGATCGGGTGCAGAACAATGTCGCGACGGGGACCTCGAACGGGCGGTGGGATTACCGGGCGATCGGGCCGGCCGATCAGTCGGGCGCCTACCAGGCGTGGATCGGGGCACCGGACGCGAACCGCGAGCGATTCGACATCATCACGCCCGACCGGCGCGTGACCGGACCGACCGCGACATCGGACGGGTCGTACACGCGGTATCGTGTGGACAACAACGGTTTCGAGCTGGACCGCGGCTCGTACTTCGCTTCGGCGTACCAGTGGTCGCGCCACGCAATCCGGAACGGACTGACGGGCACGAATCGCGGGAACAACATCGGCGTCCATCCCCTCATCATGGCTGACGAAAACACCCTGTTGCGGGCGGAGGCCCTCCTCAGAACCGGTGACGCGGCTGGCGCGGCGACGTTGATCAACGTCACGCGGACGCGCGAACAGGTCATCGATGGTGTCACCTACCCGGGCCTTCCACCCGTGACCGCCGCCGGAGTACCGACCGTCGACGGCCAGTGCGTGCCAAGGACCGACGCCGGAACGTGCGGGGATCTTCTCGCCGCCGTGCGCTATGAGCGGATGATCGAGCTCGCCGGCATGGACATGATTCGCGGCTACGCGGATTCCCGCGGGTTCGGGATCTTGGCGAGCGGGTCCCTGCTGAGCTTCCCCGTTCCAGGCAACGTCCTTCAGCTCTATGAGCTGGATGAGTACACATTCGGCGGTGTGGGGCAGCCGAGTACGGCGACGTACTCACCGGCGACACTTCCCTGACTTCAGAACGATGGCGCCGGCCGGGATCGTACTGCCCGGCGCCATCGCTATCACCGCACAGACCTCAGTCGCTCCGCCGACACGCGGCGATCGTCTGGATCGCCATCGCGCTGACGGAGGCGCAATTCAGCATGGGAGAACCACATGATCAGGGATGGGAACAATGGAGGTCGAGGAGGGCCGCCAATCACCAGGCGCCAGCTGCTCCAGCGGCTGGGAATGGTTGGCGGCTCCTCCTTTGTGATGAGCGTGATGAACTCCTGGGAGCTTCTGGGTCAACCGAGCGGCCAACGTCCGGTCCTCAGAGGTAACCAGGCGGACACCCGGGTGATCATTCTCGGTGCCGGCATGTCCGGACTCGTGGCGGGCTACGAGTTGGGGAAGCTCGGATACGATTACAGGATCCTGGAAGCGCGAGACCGGGTTGGCGGTCTCAACTGGACGATAAAGCGCGGGACCGAACACACCGAGCTGGGCGACGGTGGCGAGCACCAGGTCTGCCGGTACGATGAGGGGAACTACCTGAACGCTGGGCCGTGGAGGATCCCTCATACGCATCACGGCGTCATCGGGTATTGCAAGGAGCTGGGCGTCCGGCTGGAGCAGTACATCGACGACAACCTGGTCCTCTTCACTCCCGACCCGACGCTGGGCCCGCTATCGAACCGGAAGGTCTACCTGCGGGAAGTCCGTTCCGACATGTGGGGTCACACATCCGAGCTGCTGGCCAAGGCGGTGGACCAGGACGCGCTCGATGAGAGCATTTCCACCGAGGACCGCGAGCGGCTGCTGCAGTTCCTCGTGCGCGCGGGGTATCTCGACAGCCCCGACCGGATCTATCGGCCCGATGCGAGGTTGCGCGGGTCGGAAGACCGGTACGACCTCAGTCTCCTCCTGCGGTCGCCGTTCGCGAACCAGATCCGATCCCTCTCCGCGGGGACCGGTGGCCCGGATCCGGTTTTCCAGCCGACCGGCGGAATGATGCAGATCCCGCTCGCCTTCCAGCGCGAGATCGGCCACATGATCACACACGGCGCGCTGGTTCAGAGCATCCACCAGACGCCAGACGGCGTTCGGGTCGTCTACAAGGACCGCGCCTCAGGGCAGGCGCGTGAACTCACCGGCGACTATGTCGTTTCCTGTCTTCCGATGTCGATTCTCAAGACGCTCGAGGTGGATCTGTCGCCCGAGATGCGGGATGCTGTGACGAACTCGAACCACAGCTCCCAGGCGAAGCTCGGGCTTCAGATGAAACGCCGCTTCTGGGAGGAGGACGACGGGATCTACGGAGGGCACCTGGTCTACCTGCCGTACAACCCGGACTCCGCCGGTGGCGGCGGCGGCGGCGGTGGCGGAGGAGGTGGTGGTGGTGGAAATCCGCTTCCCCAGTTCTCCTACCCTTCGAACGACTACGGTTCGAGATCCGGCGTGCTTCTCGGATTCTACGGGAACGCGAACATCGTGGGCGCGAACGGCGTTCCGCTGTCGGCGTCGACGGTCAGCGAGCGGATCCAGCATGTCCTGACGAACGGTCGCAACGTCCATCCGCAGATCGCGGACGAGTTCGACAACGCGTACGCGGTCTGGTGGGACAAGGTGGAACACAGCAACGGTGCATGGGCCGGCAATCCGGGCAACAGATTGGAGCAGCTCAGCAGGCCCGACGGCCGCTTCTATATTGGATCCGCCGCGGCGAGCCCCGATCCGGCGTGGATGGAAGGCGCTGTGGAGTCTGCCTGGCGGACCGTCGAATCGATCCATCAACGCGTGCTGCAGGCATGAACGCGGCATGTCCAACCACATCGAACAAGGACCTCGTATGCTGAGGAAGACTCTTGTAGCGGCCGCGCTCGTGTTTCTGGCCGCTACCCCGGCGCTGGCCCAGGATGGGGTTCAGTTCATCGGAAGCAGCAACCCGAACTCGGCGTTCTCGCGGATCGTCGTCGCTGGAAACACGATCTATCTGTCAGGGATGCTGGGAACGGGGGGTGGGCCGGAGATCGAGGACCAGACCCGCGCGACGCTCGAGAGTATCCGGGACGCG
>CAZUVK010000135.1:0-10113 GCA_964623785.1 uncultured Gemmatimonas sp.
GCAGGCCCGAGGCCGAGACGCTCGCCGCGGTTATCGAGCTGATCCACCTGGCCACACTCGTCCACGACGACGCGGTCGATCATTCGGTCATGCGGCGGGGGATGCCCACCGTCAACGCGCTCTGGAGTCACCAGGTGTCGATCATAATGGGCGACTACCTGTACTCCCGATCGATCTCCGAGCTGTCCAGCCTCGGCGACATCGAGCCGATTCGAATCCTCGCGGCCGCGTCGAACTCCATGTCCGTCGGCGAACTCCGCCAGCTTGCGTCATACGATGCGCTACGGTTCACGGAAGGCGATTACATCCAACTGATCCACTGCAAGACGGCGTCGCTGATGTCCGCGGCGTGCGAACTCGGCGCGTTCGCGGGCAACGCCTCGCTTCGGGAGCCGCTCGGTCGGTTCGGACATGAGCTGGGGATGGCATTCCAGATCGCGGACGACCTGCTCGACTACACGTCCGAAGAGGCGGTAACCGGCAAGCCTGCGGGCCTCGACCTTCGCGAGCACAAGGTCACGCTGCCTCTCATCGCGGTCCTGCCGGACCTGTCGGCGACGGAGACGGAACGGGTGGAAGCACTCTTCGAAGCGGCCGAACCCACCGAAGATCAGATCGCCGCGGTCGTCGAGATCGTGACCAGGCACGGCGGCTTGGATTATGCTAGGGCGAGAGCCCTCGAATTCGCGAGCAACGCCTCCAACGCGCTGGAGGACCTTCCGCCCGGCCCGGCGCTCACCTCGCTCAGGCAAAGCATCGCATATGCCGTTGAACGGCGCCGCTGAACCGCGGCCCTACACGAAACCGGGCCTGGAGAATCGATGAACGTCACTTTTCGACGGCGGATCGGCCGCATCATCGTCGTCCTCCTCGCCGGGCTCGTCCTGGGCGCGCTCCTGACCGAACTCGCCGTTCGCTTCATGCCGGACAGCACCACGCGCGAGTTCTTCACGACGTCCGTCGCCGCCGCGTTCGGGCCACTGGTCATCGACATGGTCGCGCTTGGCCTCACGGTCGGGCCACTCGTCTTCCATCTCAATGCACTCAGCGTCGTGGGCTTCCTGGTCATCTGGCTGGCCGCCAGATCCTGGCTCTGACGCTCCGCCGGGCAACGGCCAGAGAGATTCCCGGGCAGGCTGAACGGACAACGAAAGAGGGCTCGCCATGGCGAGCCCTCTTTCGTCAAATCCGGTTCAGGAACCGGAGTGGTAATTCAGAAATGCGCGGTCCCCCGGATCCGTGCTCGTCGCGGGGCTCCGCTAGATCTGCGTCTGGGCGGCGGCGCCCATCACCTCACCGCGCCGGTCGATGATGTTGGCTTCGCGTCGCAGACCCTCCATCCATCGCGCCAGCGCGTCCTGCTGCAGCTCGTACAGGCTCGCCTGCCGCAATGCCTCCTTCTGCTCCTCGAACGCCGCGCGGTCGGCTTCCTGGCGCTCGGTCGGCCGGATGATATAGTAGCCGCCGGGCGTCCCGACGACATCGCTCACCTCGCCGATCGGAACACCGAACGCCGCGCCGGTGACCGCATTCGCCTGCCCGAACGCCGGGTTGAATCCGACGCGGGTGAACGGCCCCGCAGTCTCGATCGTGAGGCCGCGTTCCCGCGCCGCGTCCTCGAGCGACTTGCCGCCCCGTACCTCCGTGACGATCTGCTGTCCGATCGCCCGCGCCTGGGCAAGCTTCTTGTCGACGATAACCTGTCTGCGCACCTCAGGGGTCGCCTCGGCCAACGGGATCTGGCCCGGCGCGACATAGGCCTCTTCGGCGACCAGGTAGAACGCCTCGGGAGTCTCGAAGACCGGGCTCACCGCTTCCGGCTCGAGCGCGAGTTTGTTGTCCTCGATCCACTCGAGCGCTTCGATCGCGCCGCCGACTCCGGGTACATAGGACGCGTCGCTCGTGATCGTCACACCGGTGCGATACTGCGCGCCCATCGCTCCCGCCGCCCGCTCCACGCCGCCGCGTTCGGCGAGTGCCTCGAGCGAATCAGCACGCACGTAGAGCCGATCGAGCGCCGCGTCGCTGGGCTGGTACGAAACGAGGATGTGGCTCGCCGTCGTCAGATCGCCCTCGCGAGCGGTCACCTGGATGATGTGGTATCCGAAATCAGTCGCGATCGGCTCCGATAGCTCACCGACCGGCAGAGCGAACGCCGCGTCCGCGAACGGCGTGACCATTTCCTCGTGGCGGAACGAGCCCAGGTTCCCGCCCTGGTCACGCGAGCCGGTGTCGTCCGACTCGCGCTGGGCGACTTCCGCGAACGGGGTGCCGGCGAGGACCTCCTCGCGCAGTTCGACCGCCTTCGCGTACGCAGCCACCGTGTCGGAGGCGGTAGCCGCCTTGGATATGTATGCGAGCGACACACGGGCCGTCGATGGCCGCTGGAAGCGGTCGCGGTTCCGGTTGTAGTGGTCGCGAATCTCGCGATCCGTCACCTCCACGTCGCCCGGCACGAGCACCGACACATTCAGCGGAACGTATTCCGCCGTCGCGGTCTCGTTCCGGTCGCGCCAGTACTGCCAGAGCTCCGCGTCGCTCATGAACAGGCCGGACGTCACCTGGCGGATCAGCTTCGACCGCGGGATCGCCGACCGGTAGTACGCCTCAAGTTGCAGCAGGAGGTTCTCGTCGGCCGTCGGCCCCGAGAGGAACTGCTGGTACTTGCTGATGTCGAACTGACCCTCGGTGAGAAATATCTCGTTCTGCATGAGATCCGGGTGCGGCATCCACTGCGCCGCCTGGACGACCTCGCTGTCAGACACGCGGATGTTCAGCCGCCGCATTTCCTGCTGGATGAGAATCTCGTTCACCACCTCGTTGAACGCCCGATCCTCGAGTTCCTTGATCTGTTCCCGCGAAAGCTGCAGCGTGCCGAACTGCTGACGGGCCTGGTCGAATAGCTGCTGATAGGCGATCGAGTACCGATCGTACGGCACCGGCTCACCGTTCACTCGCCCGAGCTCCCCCGTCTGCGTCGCGACGCTCGTTCCGGAGATGTCCATACCCCACTCGAACACCATCAGCCCGATGAAAGCCACGGCCACGATGAGCATGACCACTTTCGTTCTTTCCCGCAGCTCTCGCATCATTGTCGAAACACACTCCAGCAGAAGCGGATGCAGTACCCCGATTGACTCGGGGAAAAAGCCCCTAAAGATAGATGCGCCAAAGCCCGGAGGCAACGTTTTGGGAGCCTCGGGCCATCCCGGCACGGTTGGCGGACGATGTAGCGGTACTCACGGCCACGTGACTTGTTCCGGCCTTTCCGGGCCTCGGCGGTGCTCGGGATTCGGTTGACACCGCGCCGACGCGCCGTGTAACTTGAGCCCTCTCAATCGTCCCTCTCCCATCACCTCGACGCGTCCACGGTGTGTTTGGCGCCATGACAGCGATTCCCGCCGAAATACGGGCAGAAATCGAAAAGCTTGAGCGGAAGCACGGCGAGAACCCCGAGGGCCGTTACTTCGTGCCGCTCGCGAACGCCTATCGCCGTTCCGGCAGCATGGGCGACGCGATTTCCGTGCTGCGGAAGGGAATCAGGCGGCATCCGGACTACCTGAGCGCGCGGATCGTTCTGGGCCACTGCTACGCCGACCAGGGGGACGTTGATTCCGCGAGGTCCGAGTATCAGCATGTTCTCTCGTTCGACCCGCACAACCTGGTCGCTCTGCGCTCGCTCGGTGAGCTGGCGGCGGCGGCCGGGAACGACGACGAGGCGCGCCGGCGTTACGAGCAACTCCTGGCCGTCGATCCAATGAACGAGGAAGCGCGCGTGGGCCTGCAGATGCTCTCCCACGGGTCGTCGCTCGCCGGTTTCGCGCGCGCCGCCGAAATGGAGGCGGACGAGGACGACGCTCCCGGTGGCGGCGATGTGATCCCCGACTTCCCGCGCACGGAAGTGCCGGAGCCCGCCGAAGTGACGGTTGCCGCGACGACCGGGGGACTGTCGGCCCCGGAGTTCCAGGCCCCGTCCGGGGAACGGGAAGACGCCGAGGGCGTTGCTCCGGGTGGCGACGTCGACTACGACGGCGAGGAGATCGTCGTCACCGAAACGATTGCCGAGCTCTATACGCGGCAGGGGTTCTTTACCCGCGCGGCGCATGTGTACCGGGAGCTATTGCGGCGGCACGGTGAGGACGCGCGGCTTCGGGACCGGCTGAACCGCGTCGAGCGGCTGGCGCTCGGCGGGGATTCCCTCGCCGGTACCGCCGCGGAAACGCCCTCCGCGCCCGCCGACGAGGTCGGTCAGGGAGGGCCGTCGCTCACGCCGCCGGCCCAATCCAGCTCGATCGCGCCCGCTGAATCCGACGCTTCCGAGGATCCGTTCGCCGATTCTTTCGCCGCCGGCTTCCCCCGCGTGGAGATCAGCGATGTCGAGATCGTGGCAACCGGCGGCGTCGTCCGCGGGTCGACCGACATCGACCCGTCGGCTGAGGGGCCGCCGGTCGCCGAAGCATCCGGGCCCGTCGCGGCGTCGACCGCGTCCCCCGAGTCCCTGAGCCCCGAACCCGGACGCATCGGTGACTACCTGTTGGGCGTGCTCGACTGGAGCGGCGCGAGCCGGTTCGGACGGACGTCGCGGATTCGTCCGCCGCCGTCGGTCCCGGCAAGTCGGAGCGCCCACCGCTCCCCGCCGCCGCGCCTTCCGTGGAAGGCGTCGCGCCGCTGAAGGTCGACGGTCCGGCCAGGCCCGCCGGCGACGACCTCTTCCCATGGGAGATTCCGGAAACCGCGGGATCGGCTCCGGCCACACCGCTGGCCAGCCTTTCCACCCCGACGGAGCCCTCCTCGCCGTTCGCCTTCGATGAGGCCACCCGGGTGAGCCCTCCCGAGCCACCCACGCGCGACGGGGTCGCCGCGGTCCCACCGGTGGCTTCCGGACCCGTCGCCCCGACTGCGCCCTCCGTCGCTTCGGACGTCGATGACGACGAAGAAGACGACATCGAGTCGTTCCAGGCCTGGCTTCGGAGTCTGAAGCGTTGAGAATCCGCGTCGTCCACGGCCCGAACCTGAACCTGCTCGGCGAGCGTGAGCCCGGCGTCTATGGCCGGCTCACGCTGGCCGATATCGACGCGTCGCTCGCGGAGCTGGGTCGCAACCTCGGGGTCTCGGTTTCGTCCTTCCAGGCGAACGGCGAGGGAGAATTGATCGACCATGTGCAGGGTCTCGCCGGCGAGGCGGACGGCGTGGTCATCAACGCTGGAGCGTACACCCACACGAGCATCGGAATTCGCGACGCGCTACTCGGCGTGGGTATCCCGTATGTGGAGGTCCACCTTTCGAACGTCTTCACCCGCGAGCCGTTCCGCCACACCTCGTATCTTTCGGACCGCGCGATCGGCGTGGTGGTCGGGTTCGGTCCCGATAGCTATGTTCTCGGCCTTCGAGGGCTGGTCGACTTCCTGCATTCGCGGGAGTTCCGGACCGAGCCGCCGCTCTGAATCACACGTAAGCCTAATTCACTACAGGAGATCCCGTGGCGAGTACCGCCGATTTTCGCAATGGCATGACACTCCAGATCGATGGAGCCCTCTTGACCATCACGTACTTCCAGCACGTGAAGCCAGGTAAGGGCGGCGCCTTCGTCCGAACGAAGCTCAAGAACGTCCTCACGGGCGCCGTCCTCGAGAAGACGTTCCGGGCCGGCGAGAAGGTCGACGAGGTGCGGCTCGAGCGCCGGGCGGTTCAGTACAGCTATACTGACGGCGATCTCTACTACTTCATGGACCAGCAGACCTATGAGATGATCCCGCTCGCGAAGAGCGTCATCGGTGAGGATCAGCTCCGGTACCTGAAGGAGAACATGGAGTGCGAGGGCCTGGTGCACGGAGACACGATCATCTCCGTGGAGCTTCCGTACTTCGTCGAGCTCGAGGTTGTCGATACCGATCCGGGTCTCCGCGGTGATACGGCGACTGGCGGGACCAAGCCGGCGAAACTGGAGACTGGAGCGGTCGTTCAGGTCCCGCTGTTCCTCGAAACCGGAGAGGTGATCCGGGTCGACCGGCGCGAGGACAAGTACATCGAGCGTGTAGGCCGATGAGCGCCGATTCCGAGGGGCGTGACCGAAATCAGATCGTGGACCTTGATTTCGTCCGCGAGTTGATCGCGGCGGTCGACGAGAGCGGGATCGATTCGCTGGAGATCGCGCGGGGTGGCACCCGGATCCGGATCCACAAGACGCCGGGCCAGCTCGGGCCCGCGACCGCGGTGTACGACCGGGGGCAGGGACCCGCCGCCGCTCAGGCTCAGGCTCAGGCAACACCGCCGCCGGCCACGACGCCCTCGGCGACGCCGGTGCAGCCGCTCGCCGAACCGATTGACGCGGGTCCCGCACTGATCGACGTGACCTCCCCGATGGTCGGCACCTTCTATCGGTCGCCAGCGCCAGAGGCGCCCTCGTACGTGGAGCTGGGGTCACGAGTCGTGAAGGGCCAGACGCTCTGCATCCTCGAGGCGATGAAGCTCATGAACGAGCTGGAGTCCGAGGTCGCGGGCATCGTCCGCGAGATCTGCGTGGATAACTCCGAACCGGTGGAATACGGGCAGGTGCTTTTCCGTATCGAGCCCGAGGCGTGAGCGACTGACGCCTATGTTCGGAAAGATACTGATCGCCAACCGCGGTGAAATCGCGCTCCGCGTCATCCGCGCCTGCCGCGAGATGGGGATCCGGACGGTCGCGGTGTACTCGCAGGCCGACCGAGAATCGCTGCACGTTCGCTTTGCCGACGAGGATGTCTGCATCGGCCCGCCGCTCGCCCGCGAGAGCTACCTGAACATCCCGCGGATCATCGCCGCGGCGGAAATCACGGGTGCGGAGGCGATCCACCCCGGCTACGGGTTCCTGGCGGAGAACGCCGAGTTCTCGGAGATCTGCGACAGGAGCGAGATCACCTTCATCGGGCCCTCCCCGCAGCAGATCCGGCTGATGGGAGACAAGGCCGCGGCGCGCAGGACCATGCTCGAGGTCGGGGTGCCGATCGTACCGGGCACCGACGCGATCGCAAGCGCGGACGAAGCGATCCACGCGGCACGGGAGATCGGGTTTCCGGTGCTGATCAAGGCCGCGGCTGGCGGTGGTGGGAAGGGGATGCGGGTCGCCCGCGACGAGGCGGAATTCGCCCGTCAATACGGGATGGCCAGGAACGAAGCCGGCGCCGCTTTCGGCGACGATACCGTCTACCTGGAGAAGTACCTCGCGCGCCCCCGTCACATTGAGTTCCAGGTGCTCGGTGACCGGCATGGTCGCGTGACGCACCTTGGGGAGCGGGACTGCTCGACGCAGCGCCGCCACCAGAAGCTCATCGAGGAATCCCCGTCGCCCGTGCTCACCCCGGAACTGCGCGCCGCGATGGGCGACGCGGCGGTCCGGGGCGCGCAGGCGATCGGCTACGTGGGCGCCGGAACGATCGAGTTCCTGCTCGACGAGGACGGATCGTACTACTTCATGGAGATGAACACGCGGATCCAGGTCGAGCACCCGGTCACCGAGATGACAACGGGGTACGACCTGATCAAGGAACAGATCCGCGCCGCCGCCGGGCTCCCCCTCTCGGTCGCCGAGGGACCGGTCGAGCTCCGCGGTCACGCCATCGAGTGCCGGATCAACGCGGAGAACCCGGATCGGGACTTCGCGCCGTCGCCGGGTGTGATCCAGATCTTCCACCCTCCGGGCGGACCGGGTGTGCGGCTGGACACCCATGTTTACGCGGGCTACAAGGTTCCCCCGTTCTACGATTCCCTCCTCGCCAAGCTGATCGTGCACGGGACGGATCGGCCGGAAGCGATCGCGAGGATGCGCAACGCGCTCTCGTCCTTCGTGCTCGAGGGGGTTCACACGACGATTCCATTTCTGCTCGAAGTCCTTGACCATCCGGAGTTCGTGGCTGGCAACGTGGACACCAAGTTCCTCGAGCGGATGGTACTGGAGAAGACGCAGGCGGTATGAAAATCGACGTATTCATGACTCCGGGAGAAACGACCCCCGCCGCGCTCGCGGGCAGGACGGTTGTGGTCCTGGACATCCTTCGCGCGACGACATCGATCGTGCAGGCGCTCAGCGCCGGCGCCAGGTCCGTCTTCCCGGTTGGCTCAATTGAGGAGGCGCTGCGGCTTGCGAACAACTTCGGACGTGACGAGGTCCTGCTGGCCGGGGAACGCCGCTGCCTGCCGATCGAAGGGTTCGACCTCGGGAACTCACCCCGCGAGTTCACCCCGGAGCGGGTTGCCGGCAAGGTTCTGGTCATGACGACCACGAACGGTACGGCGGCGATGATGCAGACCGTCAACGCCGACCGCGTCTACATCGGCGCGCTCTCCAACCGCGCGGCCGTCATCGATACACTCGTCCGCTCGGAGGCGGATCCCGTGATCCTCTGCTCGGGACGGGAACGGCATTTCGCCCTCGAGGATGTGACTTCCGCCGGCCACTTCGCCGCCAGCCTCATGGAGGCGCGCCCCGGCGACTGGACGCTCAACGACGGAGCCCGGGCCTCGATCGCCCTCGCCGAGGAGTTCGGGATCGGCGTGCCCATGTTCGAGCTCGCCGCCGGCGGCCAGGGGATCATCGAAGCGGGACTGAACGAGGACCTCCCGTTCTGCGCAAAGGTCGACGTGCACGACATCGTGCCCGTGCTGCACGAGCGCAGCATCACCCTTTCGCAGTCTCTCGCCACCCCTTCCACGTAGTCACATATGCCAGGCAGGTCGCGGGCTCGGAAGGATTCGGTACTCGGCGACGAGCACCTGCAGCGTGTCGTCTGGGCGCTGGCGCTCCTGCTGCTCGCGATTCTCCTGGGGCTCAGCCTCGTGCCGCTCTCGGCGCTGGGCGGGGTTGGCGAGCGGATATTCCCGACGGGGAACATCGTCGGGCAGGTTGGCGCCCTGATCTCCCGAGCGGCCTGGGGCCTGTTCGGCATCTCCGCGTTCCTGATCCCCGTGCTGCCGGCCCTGTTCGCGGCGTTCATCATCGGGAGAATCTCCCGCCCGCAGGCGATTCGCCTCGCGATTCTCTTCGGCGGCCTGCTTCTTCTCGTGCCGATGGGGATCTACACGCTCGCGATGCCGCTCGCCTACACACCCGGATCGGCCGGCTGGTTCGGCGGGGCGTTCGGATCGCCGCTGGCGTCGGCGTTCGGATGGGTTGGCGCGACTCTCGTCGTCGCCTTTTCGCTCGCCGCGATCTTCACCGCGACCCTGGGCTGGGATCCGATCCGCAGCTTCGCGTCGGGCCGGGTCCTCGTGTCCTCCGGTTCGCGTTCCCTCGCGACGCTGTTCGAGTCTCTCCGTGAGAGATTCGCGCGCGAGGAGGACGCGGCGGATCCCGAGCGGTCGCTGGAAGCGGCCGCGGCATACGTGAGCCCGTACGAAGCCGCCGCGGCGGCCGCGGCCACAACGGCGGCCGCCGCCGAGGACGACGTGGTGGCTCCCACCGAGGAGCCGACGTCGCGGCCCGCGAAGGAACGCACGCGAAAGGCCAGTCAGCGCCCCTCGCGGTCCGAGATGCTGGATTCGGGCGATCCGCTGGCCACCGACCTGCCGACCACCGATCTGCTGACCGAAGCTCCGCCGCGCGACGAACTCCGTCACCGCCGTCAGCTCGACGGAATGGGCCAGGTACTCGTCGACAAGCTCGCGACGTTCCGGATCGAAGGGGAGATCATCGGGACCACGACGGGACCTGTGGTCACGCAGTTCGAGGTGAGCCCGGCGCCGGGTGTGAAGGTGGCGCGGATCGCGAACCTGGAGGCCGACCTCGCGCTGGCGATGCGCGCACCGTCCGTCCGGATCGTCGCGCCGATCCCGGGGAAGGGAGCCGTGGGGGTGGAGGTCCCCAACCCCGAGCCGGAGATGGTCTACTTCCGCGAGGTGATCGAGTCCCCGGCGTTCCAATCCAGCAAGGCCGTGCTCCCATTGGCGCTGGGCAAGGACATTTCGGGCCGCCCCTACGTGGCCGATCTATCTCGCATGCCGCACCTGCTGATCGCCGGCGCGACCGGTTCGGGCAAGTCGGTCTGCATCAACACGATCATCACATCGCTCATCTACCGGCACTCGCCGCGCACGCTCCGCCTCTTGATGGTGGATCCGAAGATGGTCGAGCTGAGCGTC
>CAZUVK010000136.1:0-9929 GCA_964623785.1 uncultured Gemmatimonas sp.
GCGGTCTCGAGATCGACTTTCGGCGTGAGGTTCATGCGCTCTACTGGCGCGGTGCGCCGACATCGCCCGCATCGACGTCCTCACCGGCGCGGCGGCGGCTGTCGGGCTCGACGCGGAGGAAATGCGGATCGCGCTGGACATCGACCGGTACGGTTCGAACGTCGCTGACGACCAGCGCCTCGGGGACCGGCTGCGAATACCGGGCACGCCCGCTATCTTTCTCGGCGTCGGGGTGTCGGCGAGAGTCGTCCTCGGCGCGCAACCCGCCGGCGAGTTGCGGCGCATGGTGAACGAAGCGATCGAGCCTGGTCCGGAGAGCGAGTAATGTCAGACTACGAGAGAAACACGATTCTGTCGGTATCGAAGGTACTTGAGCTTGCCGATGAATTGATGCCGGAGCGAGCGGGTGTGGAGCGAACGCGGGCGAGCCACCATGGCGCCACGTACACAGGCGCCGAAGGCACGGCGGTCTTCGAAGCGCATCGCCATGGTTCCGTGACCGTCGTGACCGCGCGGACGAACCAGCTGCGAACTTCCAAGCTCGACGTGGTGGTTCGGCACCTGCTCAACCAGTTGCCCTACCAGCCGGGCGACCCGCCGCGCGAGTACTGATTGTGCGACACACTGGCGTCACGGGCCCGGTGGCGGGCGATGCCAGTGTCGCGGAGAACGAGTCCGGACTCGTTCCGCGCATTCCAACAAGACACTGAGGAACATGCCTTCTTTTGAGGAGATCGGGCTTCGCGAGGAGCTCCTGCGGGTGCTGGACGAGGAAGACCTCGTAAACCCGACGGCCCTGCAGGAGGCCGTAATCCCGGCCCTCCGGCGCGGTGCGAACGTCGTGGCGCGGGCGAGTTCGGGGTCCGGGAAGACCCTGGCGTGGACCCTCGGGATCCTCGACGCGCTCGGCGTGCGCGAAGAGGAGGACGAGGAAGAATCCGTAGCGCGCGCGCTGATCCTCGCGCCGACGATCGAGGCGGCCGAGTGGCTGGCGCTCGCCATGATCCCCTATGCACAGGCGACGGGTCACGCCGTGGCGGCCCCGGGATCCGCCTGGGGCGTCGGGGCCTCCGAGGCGGACATCCTCGTGACGACGGTTGGCCAGATCATGGCCACGGTGCGCGGCGCAACGGTGAAGCTCGACGACCTGGAGTCAGTCGTGGTCGACGGCGCCGACTCGATCGCGGCGCTCGGCCAGTGGGACGAAGTCGACTCGCTCTTTGACCTCGTTCCCCGCGACGCGCAGCGCGTGGTGTTCTCCGCGAGCTTCGCCCCCGCGATCAACGACGCCATCGACCGGCGGGTCAAGCGGGCGCTGCGGTATCCCGCGGAACCCGCGATCGCGCCGAGGGTCGTGGCCGAACCGACCGCCGCGATCAACTACCTCATCGTCGGCGATGCGGACAAGCCACGGGTTCTCGCGGCCCAGCTCGCCGCGGCCGAGACTGGCGCGCGGCCACCCGTCGTTTTCCTCTCCACTGACGAGCGAGCCGCGGATCTCGCCGAACAACTCGCGACCCGCGGCTTCATGGTCGGATCATTCGACGACCCGGAGGCAGACATCGCCATCGTGGCGGCGAACACCAGTCGCGCCGACCTCACCGACGGGGACGGGGACGAGATCGGGGAGCCGAATCAGACGATCAGCTACGATGTTCCAGCTGATGCAGGCACGCTGATCGCCAGACACGGGGGCGATCCGGACGCAACGGTGATCGTCGCACCGCGCGAGTTGCCACATCTCAGGGAGATCGCGCGGCAGGCGCAGCTCCGGCTCGATCCGGTTGCCGGTGGCGCCGCGCCGGCGACATCCGAAGCGGCCCTCCGGGCGTTCCGTGACGAATTGCGCGCCGCGATCGCGCAGGAAGACATCGGCGCGCAGATGCTGATCCTCGCGCCGCTGTTCGAGGAGTTCCCAGCCGCCGAAGTCGCCGCGGCCGCCTCGGCACTCCTCCGCTCGCGCCGGCCGGGATCGACGGAGGCGCCCTCCCCGGAGCCCACGACCCGGCCCGAAAAGGGGCGTCCGGCGGAAACGCGCGCGCCCGTCGGTCCCGCACCCGTTACCTGGGCTCGACTTTTCGTCGGCATCGGGTCCCGTGATGACGTCCGGCCCGCCGACCTCGTGGGGACCCTCGCTGGCGAGGCTGGAATCCCCGGAACCAGCATCGGGAAGATCGAGATCCGCGACAGCTTTTCCATCGTCGAGGTCCAGGCGCACGTCGCCGACAAGGTGATCGGCGCCGTGAACGGCACGACGATCAAGGGCCGGAGCGCGCGTGTCGACTACGACCGTGGAGGCCCGGCACGCCGCCCGACCGCCCGGCCCGGCGGCACCCGAAGAACCTCGAGGCCACCTCCGGGTCCGGGCCGCGGCGACTAACCGGTCCATGACGTTCGCGGGCGACCCGAACCAGCGGGCCGCCCGCGATATAACCCGGCCCGCTTCCCACCGGTTTCCCGTTGCCCGGGCGCGGGTTACGACCTTGCCCGGCGCACCCGGGCATGGTAGACTGCCGCGATTGGTCGATGGCCCGGGAACTTCCGACTCACGGCACTAGTCCGCGACCTCGCCCCGCCGCGCGATGATCCGTCTCACTTCGGCCTCCACGAGCGCGGGAGTCGGATCGATCCCCAGCTCGGCTAGTGATTCCTCCGCCAATCGAACGAGATCCCGCGGAAGTGGGTCGCGCGTTCGCGCGCGGGGCCGAGGTGCCGGTGCCGATCGGTTCAGCCACACGCGATAGACGCCGCCGCCGACCTCCCGCTCATGCGATCGCACGACGCCCCCGGCCAGGTCGCGGAGCAGCGACTCCACCGCCTCGGGCAGTACCGGCGGACCGATCGAGTGCATCCCCCGCCCCGTGATGAGGCGGACGACCAACTCACCGGCAAGCCGGTGCTGTTCGATCCAGCCTTTGGCGGCACGGGTGGCCTCGGCGGCGGTCATCCCGTGCAGGTCGAGCGTGGGGTAGAGCGCATCCTCGATCGCGCGAGGCTTGACGGGGTCGGATGATGGCTTGCGGCGACGGCTCATGACGGATCAGACTGAAAAAGCCACGGCCGTAGCAGCCGTGGCTTCTCGTAGAGACGACGAGACCGAGGATCTCAGCTTACGGAATCCTTGAGGCCCTTGCCCGCCCGGAAAGCGGCACTGGTCGATGCGGCAATCTTGATCTCCTTGCCAGTGCGAGGGTTCCGACCCGTCCGTGCCTCGCGCTTCCGAGTCTCGAAACTGCCGAAACCGGTGATCTGGACCTTCTGCCCACTCTTGAGCGCGCCGGAGATGATGCCATTCTCAACCGAAAAGAGCGCGTCCACCGCTCGCGCCGCATCGGCCTTGCTGAGACTGGTGCGCTCCGCAAGCTTCTGAGTGAGTTCCGATTTGTTCACCGCGGACCTCCTTCTCTGGATGTAGGAAAACGCAGCAAATCACGATGGTATCGCCGTCTTCTGGTAGAGTATGGAGGGCATCCGATCCCGTCAAGAGAAATTCTTTCGACTCCTTGACCCCCCATGAGCCAAGTCACAACGGCTGGTCAGTCCCCACCGGAGCTGCACGTTGCGGGAGAGATTGCCCGGGCTTTCCTGACAGCGCGTCAACCGACGGAGGTGTATCGACTTGCGCTCGAGCGGGTGGCGCCGCTCGTTGGCGCTTCGTTCGCCTGCGTGTTCCTCCGCGACGGAGAATCGGAGCTCCTCCGTATCGTTTCGGCACACAATTGGCCGCAACGATACGCGACTTACCTCGCGACGCTCCGGGTCCTCCCGGGGAACGGGCCGACGGGGCGAGCGGTGCTGAACAACGAGCTGGTCGACGTGGACGACGTATTCGCCGATCCGGAGCTCGAGGACTGGTGGGAATCGGCCCGCGAGTTGGGGTTCACATCGTCGATCGCGCTCCCGCTCTCGTTCGAGGCGATTCCGGTGGGCGCGATCACCTTCTACTTCCGGAACCGGCAGGCATTCGCGGCGGCCGACCGCAGCCTGCTGAAGCTCGTGGCGAGTCAGCTCGCCGCCACGGCGGAGCGCGCGCATCTGATGGAGGATCTGGAGCGCGCGAACGAACGCCTGCGCGACCAGAACGTCTCCCTCGAACAGCGATTCCAGGAGGCGGAGGAAGCAAAGCGTCTGAAGAACGAGTTCCTCGCCAACGTGTCCCATGAGCTGCGGACTCCGCTCACGGCGATTCTGGGCTACGCGTTCCTTCTTCGCGAAGGCGTCCACGGGCCGCTCGAGGAGGCGCAGCGGGATACGGTCGCCAAGATCGAGAGCTCCGGCGACCAGCTCCTGCACCTGATCGAGGGATTGCTCGATCTCTCGAGTCTGAAGCTGGGCAACCTCGAGGTGGATCCGGAGCTCTGCGACGCCAGCGACCTCGCCCGAACGGCGATCGAGAAGGCTGGGGCACCGCCCGAGGATGTCGCCATCGAACTGGACGCGCCGGCGGAGCGGGTTCCGCTGCACACAAGCCCCTCGCTCGTGCTCCGCGTGCTGCTCGGCCTGATTTCGAACGCGCTCAAGTTCACGACCGAAGGGACGGTTACCGTCCGTGTCCGATCGGAGGAGCCCGAGCGCTCGGAGGACACGATCTATCGGGGTCCGCTCGCCGTCTGGGAGATCTCGGATACCGGAATCGGGATCGACGAGTCGAACCAGGAGATCATCTTCGAGGAGTTCCGCCAGGCGGACGGTTCGGCGACGCGCAAGTACGGGGGCGCGGGGCTGGGCCTGGCTGTCGCGCGCGGCGTCGCGCGCACGCTCGGCGGCGACATCCATGTCGAATCCACCCCGGGCGCGGGGGCGACGTTCCGGTTCTCCATCCCATCCTCCGTGGTGCGCGCCCGGGCGACCTGAGCGGAGTTGACCCGGGCGGTTGCGACTTGCCCGCCGGGGCCCGATAATTATCCGCTCTCTCGGAGCGCAGCGGAGGAGCCGAACCACGCGTAGATCCCCGATGGGGTCTACGCGGTCGTTTGTCGCCCTCGCGGCATGGAGAGCGCAGGACTGGTCCTGTCCGCTCTACCCGCAACCGAACCAGGAAAAATGGAGCTATCTCCGAACATCGCCGCCCTCCAGCCGTCCGCGACCATGGCGATCGCGACGCGCGCGAAGGAGTTGATCGCGGCGGGGAACGACGTCGTCGACCTCTGCGTCGGTGAACCGGATTTTGACACGCCATCATTCATCTCCGAAGCGGGGATCCAGGCGATCCGCGACGGGAAGACGCGATACACGCCGGCGGCCGGCATCCCCCAGCTCCGCGCGGCCGTCGCCGCCGAGATGAAGCGCCTCAGCACGCGCGACATCGATGTCGACGCGCGCGGGGTCGTGATCACCAGCGGCGCGAAGCAGGCCCTCTTCAACGTCATTTTCAGCCTCTTCGGGCCGGGCGACCGGGTGATCGTGCCGGTTCCCTACTGGACGACGTATCCCGAGCTGGTGCAGCTCGCCCGCGCGGAGCCGGTCTTCGTACAAGGTGCCGCCGAGCGGAGCTACAAGGTCACTGTGGATGACCTCGAGCGCGCCGCGGCGGGGGGCGGCGTGAAGGGGCTGATGCTGAACTCGCCGAGCAACCCGTCAGGCGCCGTCTATTCCCGCGATGAACTCGAAGCGATCGCCGCGTGGGCAGCCGAGCGGAAGATCTGGGTCGTCTCGGACGAGATCTACCGCCGGATCTACTTCCGCGGGGCGACCGCGCCCGGCCTCCTCGACCTGCCGCCGGAGCTGCTCGAGCGGGCGGTGATCATCGACGGCGCGTCGAAGGCGTACGCGATGACCGGCTGGCGGCTCGGCTTCTCGTATACCTCGCCGGCGCTCGCCGCGAAGCTGACCGCGCTGCAGAGCCAGACCACGTCCAACGCCGCGACACCAACCCAGTACGCCGCGCTCGCCGCCTACCAGCGGACCGAGGAGGCCGATGCCGAGGTCGAGCGGATGCGGGCCGCGTTCGAGCAGCGGAAGAACACCGTCGCCCGTGAGCTGAAGGAGAAGCTCCCGGACGTCCCGTTCGTGGATCCGGATGGCGCGTTCTACTTCTTCATCGGAACGCAGGGGCTCGCGCGGCCGGGTGAGAACTCGATGACCCTGTGCGAACGCCTCCTCGCCGAGGCCGGTCTCGCGCTGGTGCCGGGCTCCGCGTTCGGCGACGACGCATTCTTCCGGATGTCGTTCGCATACTCCGAGGAGACTCTCATCGAAGCGGTCCGGCGTCTCGCGGCCTCACGGTGATCGTCCATCTCGACATGGTGGTCGAGAACACCCACCCGCTGAACATCCGGCGGGTGGATATCGGGTTGGATGCGCCGGTCAGCCGCATCCCGCTGTACGAGGTGTACATGCGGATGGCGGAGGAGTTGGCGAAGCGGTCGACGTGTGACCGGGCCCGCGTCGGTACGGTGATCACCGACGCGGCGCTCTCCAATGTCCTGGGGATCGGATACAACGGGAACGCGAGCGGGCTCCCGAACCGGTGCGACTCCACTGATGTCGGCCGGTGCGGGTGCATCCACTCGGAGATGAACGCGCTCGTCAAGGCGCCGGGCTCGGTGCGCGACAAGGTCGTCTTCGTCACAACCAGCCCCTGCGTGATGTGCGCGAAGCTGATCATTCAGAGCGGCGTCACGCATGTGTTCTACCGGGACGCATACCGCGACGGGGCGGGTCTCGACGTGCTTCGGGACGGCGGGATCGAGGCAATCCTGTACGATCGGTGGGCGACGGAGTGGCGCTGAACCCCGCGCCGCGCCCCGCGATCCGGGCGGAAGGATATGCATCGGTCGTCTTCGATTGCGATTCGACGCTCGCGAGCATCGAGGGGATCGACGAGCTCGCCGGCCCGCATGCGGAGGCGATCAGCGCGCTCACCGATGCAGCGATGGACGGGACGGTTCCACTCGAGGAGGTCTACGGCCGGCGACTCGAGATCATCCAGCCGGCCCGGCAACGTGTGGAGGCGCTGGCCGACCTGTACATCGAGCGCCTCGTGGAAGATGCGCGGGAGACCGTTGCGGCGCTCCATTGGTTGGGAAAGGACGTCCGGATCGTCTCGGGCGGGCTGTTTCCCCCCGTCGCCGCGCTGGCCGCCGCACTCGGCATTCCCGACGCCCGGGTCGCGGCCGTCGGGATCAACTTCGACGCGGACGGCGCATTCACCGGCTTCGAGCGGAGCTCGCCGCTGGCGGGTAGCCGCGGAAAATCAGCCGTCATCCGCGAGTGGTCGCTCCCCCGCCCGTCCGTGATGGTTGGGGACGGATCCACCGACCTGGAAGCGAGCGGCGAGACCGACCTGTTCGTCGCGTACATGGGCGTCGCGGAGCGCCCAAAGATCGCCGCCGCCGCGGATGTCGTCCTCCGCGCGGAGAGCCTGTCGCCCGTGCTCGCGCTCGCGGCGGGCCAGGAAGATGGGCGCCGGCTCGAGTCGTCGCCGTGGGCGGAATTGTACCGCCGCGGCCTTTTGCTGCTTGACCAACTATCGAACGTTTGAAGCTTCCGATGTCCTTCGGGCATTTCTTTCTTCCGGGACCCACAGAGGTCCACCCCGATGTACTCGCGGCGCAGGCCCGGGCCGTGATGGGCCACCGCGGCCGTGAGATGTCCTCACTCCTCGCGGGGATCGACCAGCCGCTGCGGCGCGTCTTCCGGACGGCTCGGCCCGTCTACATCTCGTCGTCATCCGCCACGGGGTTCATGGAGGCGGGGGTCCGCAACGGCGTGCGCCGCCGGGCGCTCGCGCTCGTGAACGGGGCGTTCAGCAAGCGCTTCGCCGACCTGGTCACCGACTGCGGCCGCGAGCTCGAGGTCTACGACGTGGAATGGGGCGAGGCCCACTCGCCCGACGAGGTCGATCGCCGTCTGCGCGCGGGCGGGTTCGACGCCGTGACCGTGGTTCACTCGGAGACCTCGACCGGCGTCCTGAACCCGCTGGGCGAGATCGCCGAGGCCGTCCGCGCGGCGGAGTCGGCGACCGGCGAGGAGATCCTCACTCTGGTGGACGGCGTCACCAGCGTGGGCGGCGGGCTCGTGGAGACCGACGAATGGCAGCTGGACTGGGTGCTCACGGGCTCGCAGAAGGCGCTCGCGCTGCCGCCCGGACTGGCGTTCGGCTCCGCGAGCGAGCGCATGCTGGCCCGCGCGAAGGACCTGCCGGGTCGCGGGCAGTATTTCGACCTGATCGAGTTCGATCGGAACTGGGCGAAACACCAGACCCCGAACACGCCGGCGTTGACGCTGATCTTCGCGCTGGAGGAGCAGCTCCGGCGCATCGAGGCGGAGGGAATCGAGGCGCGCGCCGAACGCCACCGGGCGATGGCGGAGCGATGTTGGGAGTGGACGGAGACCGTGGGCGCGCGGTTCGGCCTCTCGCTCTTCGCCCCGGAAGGGCTCCGGGCGCTGACGGTAACTGCTATCCGGGTGCCGCCGGAGCACGCCGGGAGCGAGGTGACCGCCCGACTCAAGGCCCGGGGCTACACGATCGGCTCCGGCTACGGGAAGTTGAAGGACCAGACGATCAGGATCGGCCACATGGGCGATCACGACATAAACGGTTTGAACCGGCTTCTTCGCGAGCTGGAGGAGGTTCTGGAGGGATGACCGACGAACAACCGAAGTTCCGCGTCCTCGTCACCGATGAAGTGAACCCGGATGGTCTGGAGCTTCTGCGCCAGACGCCGGAGATCGAGGTCGTGGAGCGCCCGACCCGCCCATTGCCCGAGCTGATCGCCGAGATCGCGGACTACGACGCGCTGATCGGCCGGAGCGCGACCCGGATCTCACGGGAGCTGCTCGACCAGGGCACACGTCTGAAGGTGATCGGTCGCGCGGGGGTCGGCGTTGACAACGTCGACCTGGAGCGCGCCACAGAGCTGGGCATCGCGGTGATCAACGCGCCGGGCGGCAACACCGTCTCCGTGGCGGAACTGGTGTACGGCGTGGTCATCTCGTATCTCCGCCACATCCATGTCGCGGTGGACTCGATGAGGGCCGGCGAATGGCGTCGGTCAAAGCTGGGGGGGGCGGAGCTGCGCGGGCGCACGCTTGTGATCGTGGGGATGGGTCGCATCGGCAGCGAGGTCGCGCGCCGGGGACGGGTGTTCGGGCTCAAGCTCGCCGGATACGATCCCTATGTGGCCGACTCCCGGTTCGAGGAACTCGGCGTGGAGCGGCATCACACGCTCGAGGCCGCGCTCACCGCCGCGGACATCGTCACGCTGCACGTGCCGCTCACGGAGGAGACGAGCGGGATGATCGGGCGAAAGGAGCTCGCGCTTCTGCGACCGTCCTCCATGATCCTCAACTACGCGCGCGGGGGGATCATCGACGAGGAGGCGCTGCTGGAAGCGCTCCAATCGGGGGCACTCGGGGCGGCGGCGCTCGACGTATTCGCGGACGAGCCGCTGGTCAAGGACCACCCGCTGCGATCGCTGCGGAATGTGATGCTCACGCCTCACCTCGGCGCATCGACCGTCGAGGCGCAACGGAATGTGGCGATCGAGGCGTGCGCGGCGGTTCGCGACGCACTGCTCACCGGTGACCTGAGCGCCGCGATCAACGCGGCCGGCGTCGGCGGCGCGTCGCTCGGTGAGATTCGGCCACTTCTGCAACTCGCCGAACGGCTCGGGCGGCTCGGCCAGGCGCTCCTGCCGACCGGGCTCAGCGCGATGGAGCTGCGATACACGGGATCGCGCCCCGATGCGGCCCGTCCGCTCCTGCTGGCGGCGCTGATCGGCGCGATGAACAACGTGCTGGACCGGCGCGCGATCAACCTCGTCAACGCGCAGCACGTCGCGGCTGCCCGCGGAGTGGAGACGGCCTGGACCCAGGTATCGCCGCAGAAGGACCAGGGCGACGAGATCGAGATCCGTATCGACGCCGGCGGGCGGGTGATCCGTCCGTGGGCCTCGCCCAGCACCGCGCCGCCGATCCGCATCCCC
>CAZUVK010000137.1:0-8296 GCA_964623785.1 uncultured Gemmatimonas sp.
CAAGCGGTTCGCCGGTCATACGGCCGTTCGCGACCTGAGCCTCGAGGTCCCCCGTGGGACCATCTGGGGCATCCTGGGTCCGAACGGCGCCGGCAAGTCGACCACGTTGCGGATGGTGATGAACATCATCGCGCGCGATTCCGGGCGCGTGCTCGTCGACGGCGCCGACCCGGAAACGGACCGCACCGTCCTCCGCCGGGTCGGCTATCTGCCGGAGGAGCGGGGGTTGTACCGGAAGATGAAGGTGCTCGACGTGATCGAGTTCTTCTCCGGGCTGAAGGGCCTCTCGCGCGAGACGAGTCGAGCCCGCGGGGCGGAGTGGCTCGAGCGCATGGGGCTCGCCGAGTGGCGCGACGCGAAGGTCGACACGCTGTCGAAAGGGATGCAGCAGAAGGTGCAGTTCATCACCACCGTGCTGCACGAGCCCGAGATCCTCATCCTCGACGAACCCTTCTCGGGGCTCGACCCGGTCAACCAGGAGGTGCTGCGCGAAACGGTGTGGAACGCGCGCCTCGCGGGGCGAACGGTCATCCTCAGCACCCACAACATGGAGCAGGCGCAGGAGCTCTGCGAAGGGATCACGATCATCGCCGCCGGCGAGAAGGTGGTGGATGGCCGGCTCGACGAGGTCCGGCGCGCCTATCGCGGCAATCGATACCGCATCGAGTTCGATGAACGTACGCCGGAGGCGGAGGAGTTCATCCACCGAAGCACGCGGTTCGTCGTCGCGCGGGAGATCCGCGATGGGTGGGATGTGGAGCTCGCGCCCGACATGGTGGGAAGCCAGCTGCTTGCCGCGCTCGGGCAGGCCGGCCTTGCGGTGCGCAGGTTCGAGCATCTGGAGCCGACCCTCCACGAGATCTTCGTGACCGAGGTCGGAGCGCTCGCCACGCGGCCCGGTCGCCGGGCGGAGGTGGCGAATGCGTGAGATCTGGCTCGTCTTCCGGCGCGAGTATCTGGAACGGGTCGCGACGCGCATGTTCCTGGTCGGCACGCTGCTCTTTCCGATGCTGATGGGCGGAATGATGATCCTGCCGACCATGTTCGACGGCGGCGAGCGCAGGTCGATCGTGGTCGTCGATGAGACCGCGGCCGGCGTGGGCGAAGCGCTCGCGGCCCGCCTGACGCGTGACCCGGCCGAGATCGACGAGGGCGCGAACGAGTACCGGATCACGGTGCTCACCGGCCCCGCCTCCGAAGCGATATCCGGCCTGCAATCGAGGGTCGAGTCAGGAGAGATCGACGGCTTTCTCGTCGTTCCCGCGGATGTGTTCGACGCCAACATCCTGAGGTATCGTTCGACGAACATCGCGAGCCCCGGGATGATGGCGGACATCCAGGCGGCGGCGTCGGAGACGATACGTGGCGAGCGGCTGCGTCTGGCCGGGATCGAGCCGGCAACGATCAACGCGGTGATCCGGCCGGTGATTGTCGACAACGGACGGATCGGTGGTGGGGGTCAGGACCGCGGGGATGCGGTGTCGACGTTCATCGTGGTGTATCTGCTCGCGTTCGTCATCTACTTCATGGTGTTCCTCTACGGCGTCCATGTGATGCGCAGCGTGCTCGAGGAGAAGACGAGCCGGATCGCCGAGGTGCTCGTGAGCTCGCTCAGCGCGACGCAGTTGATGGCGGGGAAGATCCTTGGTGTGGCGGGGGCCGCGCTCACGCAGGTGGCGATATGGGCCGTCGTGATCGGCCTCCTCGTTCTACGGTCCGACCAGATCGCGGAACGCCTGGGGGCAGACCCCGAGATGCTGGCGGCGATTCAGATCGAGCCGCTCACGCTCGTCCTCCTGCTCGCCTTCTTCTTCCTCGGATTCTTCCTGTACGCGTCCCTCTTCGCGGCCCTCGGCGCGTCGGTAACGTCCGAGCAGGAGGCGCAGTCGTTCCAGATGATGCTCATCCTCCCGCTCGTCGCGCCCCTCCTCTTCCTGGTACCGCTGACCACGGACCCGCTCGGGCGCGCATCGACGATTCTCGGTCTCTTCCCGCTCACCTCGCCGGTGGCGATGCCAATGCGGCTCGCCGCGGCTTCGGTGCCGCCTGCCCAGGTCGCCCTGTCTCTCATCCTCCTCGCCGTGGCGCTGGTGGGAATGTCGTGGGTGGCGGGCCGGATCTATCGGATCGGGATCCTCTCGACGGGCAAGCGGCCCTCACTTCGCGAACTCTCCCGCTGGATTCGAATGGCCTAGTGCTGTGTGTCTGAAGTCCCGTGGCCATGCGGCTGGCGAAGCGCTCGCCGCGCGAGGCGAGACGACGAAGGCGTAGCACCGCTACCCCGAGGAGGAACAACGTGGCGCGGCGGGATGCGGCGTCTGTCGCATGGCCACGGGACTTCAGACACACAGCACTAGGGACTTCAGACACACGGTACTCGGGCTGAGTCGCGCCCCACGCTTGCGGCTTGAGGTGGCTGGTTAGACGCCAGCGAGGGCCGGTCGGAGGTGGATTGGTCGTTCGAGTCAGGGATCTGGCAAGCTTCTTCCAGATATGGGCTTGGCCCAGATCGTCGGTGCCAGGGGCGGCGGCCGAAATCCGTCGGAGCGCCCGAGCCGAATCCTCCCGTCCCCGCGAAGTATGCGGTACCTCAGCCTCCAGCAGGACGTCCAACGGGCGCTCGATACTGATCCTGACGTGGGGCCTCCCGTACTCGCCACGATCTGTGACCACCTCGGATGGGATTTCGGTGCGCGCTGGGAGCTGGCCGCGCGCGGCGACCGGCTTCAATGCGCGGCCGAGTGGCGACGACGCGCGGCGTCGGGGGTCGCCACGGTCGTGCTCGGCCGGGATGCGGAGTTGGCCGCCGAAGGTGTGTTTGGTACAGTCATCGACGAGCGCTCACCGATCTGGAACCCGAGTGCGAACGGCCGATCCCCGCGTGATCAGGCCGCGGCGGAGGCGGGCCTTCGCGGCGTTGCCGTATTCCCCCTCTGGCGCGGGTCCGAAGTCGCCGGGCTGCTGGAGTTCCGTTTCGGCAACGCCGACCCGCCGACCCGCGACGAGTACGTCGCACTGGGCCTCGTCGCGCGCGCGATCTCCGACCGCCTGATCCTCAACCGCTGTGAACACGACCTCGTCGAGAGCGACGGTCTCTATCAACATCTCGTCGAGCTCTCGCCCCACGCCGTCATCGTCCACCGTGGCGGCGACATCCTCTACGCGAACGAGATGGCCGTCCGCCTCCTCGATACCGGGCCGGCCGACCTCGCGGGCCGCCGCCTGACCGATTTCGTCGCGCCGGAGTATCGCGACAGGGTTGACGAGGAGATCGCCGGACTCCGCGAATCAGGAGGTCCCGACGCGGGCACCCATTTCCAATGGAAGCGTCACGACGGCCGGATGATCGACGTCGAGGTTGCCGCCCGACTGGTGAGGATGGACGGAGAGTCGGCCGTACAGCTCGTGGTTCGGGACATCAGCGAACGCATCCACCGGGAACATAGGGTCCACTTCACGAGCGAGTTGAGCGAGGCGTTGCGTCCGCTCGTCGACCCCGACCAGATCACGGAGACCGCCGCTCACATGCTGCAGGACGTCCTGGAGGTGATGGGGTGCGCCTACGCCGAGGTTCAGGCGGACGAGGACACATTCGTCGTCGGCCCTGTCATGGCTGAGCCCGATCCGGGCGGGGCGAACCTGGAGCTGACCACGTCGAGCTTCGGAGAGGAGGCGGCGCGCATGCTGCGGCTCAACCAGCCGTTCGTCGTGGACGACATGCGCACGGATCCGCGACTCACGCCACGGGAAAGGAAGATGTACGAGGCCTTCCGGCTGCGATCCGCGGCGACGGCGCCATTGCACAAGGACGGTCGGTTCGTCGCGATCATGTCCGTCTACGACGATCATCCACGGAAGTGGCGGAAGGACGAGGTCGAGCTGGTGACGGCCGTCGCGAGCCGGTGCTGGGAATCGATCGAGCGGGCCAGGGCGCTCCGCGAACTTCAGCTGAGCGAGCAGCGTCTGCGGCTGGCGCAGATGGCGGGCCGAGTCGGGGTGTTCGAATGGGACATCCAGGCTGACCGGGTGATCTGGTCACCGGACCTGGAACGCCTCTACGGTCTGGATCCCGGCGAATTCGACGGCGGGTTCGATGCCTGGTGTGCCCATATCGTGCCGGAGGATGGAGAGAGGATCAGGCACACGATCAAGTCGGTGACGGATAGCGGGCAGCGTGATTTCAATGATGAGTTCCGCGCGTTGCTGGGGGACGGCTCAACAAGGTGGCTTTCGCTGCAGGCACGGGTCACCTACGACCGCAACGGAAGACCGGTGCGGATGCTTGGTGTCAACGTCGACATCGAGGCACGTAAGCGCGCGGAAGCCGAGCGCGAACTCCTGCTCAGCCAGGCCGAGGTCGCGCGGGCGGAAGCGGAGGAGGCGAACCGCGCCAAGTCGATCTTCCTCACCAACATGAGCCATGAGCTACGGACGCCGATCAACGCGATCTCCGGCTACGCCGACCTGATGGCGATGGGCATAACCGGCCCAACCACCGAGAAGCAGCAGACGCATCTCGAACGGATCAAGGTGAGTAGCGATCACCTCCTCACGCTGGTCAACGAGGTGCTCGACCTCGCCAAGGTCGAGTCGGGTCAGTTGACCGTCGCCCGCGACCGCCTGCGCATCAGCGATGTCGTGAAGGAGGCGCTCTCGATGGTGGATACAGCCGCGGAGAAGCACGAGGTCGAGATCATCAACGAGGTGCCGGGCGAGGAGCCGCTGGAGTTCTTTGGAGACGCGGACCGCGTCCGGCAGATCCTCGTGAATCTCCTCACGAACGCGGTGAAGTTCACACGGCCGGGTGGACGGGTCAGCGTCGCCGCCGGTGTCGCGGATCCCGCCGAGTCGGATCTTGACCTGGACGTCGAGGGCCAATGGCTCCGCGTGGACGTCGAAGACACGGGGATTGGCTTGCCCCCGGATGTGCTGGAGGAGATATTCGCCCCCTTCTATCAGGTCGACAGCGGGTACACCCGCCAGGGAGAAGGTACGGGGCTCGGCCTCTCGATCAGCCGTCGACTGGCTCGCCTGATGGGAGGTGATCTCACGGTCCAGAGCGAGGAGGGGAAGGGGTCCCGCTTCACGGTCTGGTTGCCGATGACTCTCGAGTCGGAGGAAGGCCACGGTCGCATCGAGGGGAGTGTCGATCGGGAGATTCCCGGTCTGGCTGACGTGGGAAGCGCGATCGTTCGCTCGGCGGACGAGATCGTCGCGGAGGTGAGCAAGCGAATCCGACAGGACCCGGCGATCGACAATGCGAAGGATCTCGATCGGGCTCAGCTCATCGATCACACGGCTACCTTCCTCGTGGACATCGGGGTCGCGCTGTTGACCCTGGACGAAGGCGGGCAGGACACGGTGCTCAGTGACGGCGCCGAGATCCAGCGCACGATCTCAGAGTTGCACGGCGCGCAACGCGGCAGGCTTGGCTGGACGGAGGAGGCGGTGCACCGCGAGTTCGAGATCCTGAAGAACGTGACGGAGGAAGTCGTCCAGCGGATCCTGCCCGAAGGCGCGGAATCGACGGTCGACGAGGCAACCGCGGTGGTCAGCCGGCTTCTGGACCGCGCAGCCAGGTACAGCGCGAAGAGCCGCGCGCGCGCGTTGCACGAAACCGAGTGAGCCCGCGGCGGGACGACCCGCCGCCGATGGACTTCCAGGGGACGACCCCTTCAATCATTGGTGAACGTTCATGGCCTGGGGCATCCTCGTCATCGCCGGCCTGCTCGAGATCGTCTGGGCGGTCGGGCTCAAGTACACGGAGGGATTCACGCGGCTCGTGCCGAGCCTGGTCGTCGGGGCGGCGATCGTCGCCAGCATGGTTCTGCTATCGCTGGCCATGCGGACACTGCCGGTGGGGACCGCCTACGCGGTGTGGGTCGGAATCGGCGCGGCGGGGGCGGCGATCCTCGGGATCTTTCTCTTCGGCGAACCGAGTAATCCGGGACGGCTTTTCTTCCTCGCGCTGCTCGTCATCGCGATCGTGGGGCTCCGGATGACCACGGAAGTAGATGCGCCGCCCGTGAAAGCGGCGGTGACGGATCGTTCCGACTGACCCGCCGACCGGCCCGGGCGGCGGGTCAGTCGGCGACAGCGAGACACGGGCTCCCGCGCGAGAAGGGAGCCCGTGTGGTGTCGGTTTGAGTGCGCGCCGGCAGCCTGCCGTTGGGTGGCCCGCCCGGCCGGCGCGAAAGGTTCAAGGCGTCAGGCGTGCGCGCGGTCAGTGATGGTGGTCGACCACCTCGATCGGGAGCCCCGGGTTGGTCTGGAAGTCCGCGTGACTTCCGTGATAGAGCTGGATCACGGCGGTGGTTTCACCGACCGCCTTCCCCTCGAAGTGACCATGGTCCGAGTGCCCCTCATAGGCGGCGATCGCGGGGTTGGCAATCTCCACTCGTAGCGTGTGCTCCGCGCCCGAGGGGGGAGCCTGGAACCGGTCTCCGTCCTCCGCGAGAAAGTAGATTCGTACTTCCTCTTCCTCTCCAGCGTGCAGGTGCAGCGCGTCGCCGCTGGCGAACGTCCAGCCCCCGGCGCCGTACGTCGCGATTACCGCCCCGGCCATGGTCGTGATCTGAACACCCGTCACCTCGTCCTGATGGTCGTCGTCGTGATCGACGGGGTTGTCGCAGGCGCCGACCAGGGCAACCGCGAACAGTGACAGGATACGGAGCGATTTCGAAATTCCTGACGGCATGAGAATACTCCACAATGGTATGTAATAACGTCGCCCGGCGTGAAAACGCCGGAGACGCCGGTTGACCCGGATGAATTGACGGCCATTGGTTCAGCGCGAACCAGCGGCGATCAATCAGACTGTTTTCAGGAAGTCCCGTGGCGGGTCAGGCGGCTGGTGGAGCTCGGGGGCCAAGAGCGGAATGGATGAAGGTCGCCGGCAGATCGAAAGGAACCGGTGGCGGAACGCGGCGAACAACGGTGTGGGTGTGCCGAACGGAGTCGACCGCGACCCCGGTGTCCATCGATTCCAGCGCCCGGATCAGGCAGACCTGGTGCGTATGGCCGCCACCGCAAACGGGCGTCCCGGCGTCCTGGACGTGGAGAACCCTGTTCTCGGGGGCGTTGGCCTCGGCTTCCAGCCGCGCGTCCACGATCGGACCCGCGCCGGCAAGTGCCAGGTGGAGCGTCAGGCACCATAGAGCCGGAAGGCGGCGCTTCGGACTCAAACTACGTCGCACGATGCTGGTCGCGAACGGGCCTCAGGCGCATGCGGGACAGGTGCCGTACAGGGTGATCTCATGGTCCTCGACGAGGAATCCACCCGCATACGGTGTCTCGCGCGGGATCTCGATGAAGCATGAGTCCACGTCGTAGACACTGTCGCAGGAACGGCAATGGAAGTGGTGATGATGTCCGAGTTCGGCCGCCTCGAATCGAGGCTCCCCACCAGGCAGGGTGACCGTCCGGATGAGATTTCCGGTCCGCAACAGCTTCAGCGTTCGGTACACGGTCGCGACGCCCAATCCCGCGACCCGTTCCTGGCTTCGAGCAAGAATCTCCTGGACGGTCAAAGGCCCGGTGGCTTCCCGGATCACCTCCAGAATCGCGTCGCGCTGACGGGTACTTCGTTGACCGACAGCGGACTCCGACATCTCATCGTCGGTCGCTCTACTCACGTTGGGTCCCTTTGATCATGATCGCGCTTGCGTCGTCCAGAACCGGGTGGCGGTGCGCAGGCAACCGGTGAGTCTCGCGTATGCAAGGGAGGTGCTCCTCGATACGCGCCGTCGGGCAGCGGGGCCAGGACCGGGGCCAGAACCTCTGTCCACATAATAATGAGTTATCATTATCGACACAACCGAGTCAATGACGATGTTCGCGGAGGTTCCGGTTGGTTGGCGGCGCCCCGTGGATCCAGATCGCTCGGTTCGCCCGTTGGGTACACGCTGATCGCGACGCTCGAGATCAGATGATCCGTCGGTGACGGTCTTCGCGCGTATCCATATTGGACAGGTATAACGTCGGCATTTGCCCGAACCACAGATCGAGAATGATTTCCAGACACAGCCAGATAATATGTATGGGGCTGTCGCTGATATTCGCGGCCTGCGGCGGCGGCTCGGATCCAACCGATCCGGCGGGTCCCGGCAGCTTCACCCTGACTGCCGCGCCGTCGACCGTGACGATCGAGCCGGGCACCTCGGGACAGCTCACGATCAACGTCTCTCGGAGCGGCGGGTTCGCGGGGACGGTGACCTCGGTCCGCCAGGACAGTGTGCGGATGCAGATCGGCGATAGCGGGGAGATGCTCGTCGACACCTGGGCGGTCTGCGGAGAC
>CAZUVK010000137.1:8306-9916 GCA_964623785.1 uncultured Gemmatimonas sp.
CAACGTCTCTCGGAGCGTCGGGTTCGCGGGGACGGTCTCCGTGGCGGCCGAAGGCCTTCCCGCGGGCGTTACAGCTCCGGCGATCACGGTCGCGGGCGGAAGCGGGTCGGGCGTGTTGACGCTGAGCGCAACCGCGGATGCGGGAGCGGGACAGGTCCAGGCGACCTTCCGCGGCACGACGACCGTGATGGGAGTGGCCGAGCGGACCGCGACCGCCACGGTGATCGTCTCGCCTCCTGCGCCGGAACCCAATCCGGTTCCCGCGCTTACCGCGCTCGCCCCGACTCAGGCGACGGCGGGCGGCCCCGCCTTCACGCTGACGGTGACCGGGGGAGGGTTCGTCGCGACCTCCGAGGTGCGCTGGAATGGCGCGACACGCCCTACGACCTTCGTGTCCGCGATGGAGCTCACGGCCCAGGTCCCGGCCGCGGATGTCGAGGAGTCCGGAACGGCCCAGGTGACCGTCGTGAACCCGGCCCCGGGAGGAGGGACATCGGCGGCGCTGCCCTTCATGATCGTGGAGCCGCCGACTGAGCCGGTGTGGGCACCGTCACCGGTCCTGGCGGGTGATCTGCACACATGCGGCATCACGCCCGAAGGCGAAGCCTGGTGCTGGGGGAATGGGGCACAGGGCCAGCTGGGCAACGGAGGATCCATGGGGTACGGCGGCGTCGGCGGCCAGAGTTCGGTGCCCGTGGCGGTGCTGGGCGGCCACGAGTTCTCCTCCATCACGGCGAGCGAAAACCATAACTGCGGGGTCACGATCGCGGAGGAGGCGTGGTGCTGGGGGGCAGGTGGCAACGGCGAGCTCGGCAACGGTGCCAACGTTCTCAGCGCCGTACCCGTGCGGGTGGCGGGCGGGCATGCCTTCGCCTTCGTCTCGGCGGGCGGCGGGAACACCTGTGGCGTCACGACCATCCGGAAGGCTTACTGCTGGGGGCTCAACACCACTGGCCAGCTCGGCGACGGAACTTCTGAGGACAGCAACATCCCCGTAGCGGTGGAGGGTGGCCACGCATTTGCCTTCATTTCGGTGGGCAACAGCTTCAGTTGCGGCCTCACGACCGTAGGCGAGGCATGGTGTTGGGGGATAGGCTCCCTGGGCCAGCTCGGCAATGGTGCGAACGTGGGCAGCAATGTGCCTGTGCAGGTGGCGGGCAACCATGCCTTTACTTCCATCTCGGCGGGCGGAGGCCACAGTTGCGGCCTCACGGCGGCGGGCGAGGCATGGTGTTGGGGGATTGGCCCCTCGGGCCAGCTCGGCCACGGCGCCACCACGAACAGCAACGTCCCCGTACAGGTGGAAGGTGGTCATGTGTTCGCCTCCATCTCGGCGGGGAGTACCCTGAGTTGCGGGGTCACGACCGCGGAGGAGGCGTGGTGCTGGGGGCAGGGTGGCTCCGGTCGGCTGGGCAACGGCAACACCGCGGACAGCCTCGTCCCCGTGCGGGTGGTGGGTGGTCATGCGTTTGCCGCCATCTCGGCGGGCTCGGCCCACGGTTGCGGCGTCACGATCGCGGGGGAGGCCTGGTGCTGGGGGAACGGCGGCTCCGGGCGGCTGGGCAACGGCAACACCGCGGACAGCCTCGTCCCCGTGCGGGTGGTGGGTG
>CAZUVK010000138.1:0-9837 GCA_964623785.1 uncultured Gemmatimonas sp.
TCGGATCCGTCAGCTCGACGGGCCCCATGTGCCGCCACCGGACGATCCCCTCCCGGTCGACGAGCAGGGTGACTGGTACGCCGATCGTGCGGAAGGTCACACCGAACGAATCTTCCGGATCGTGCCAGATCGGGTAGGTCATTCCGAACTCGCCCGCGAACCGGCGGATCCCCTCGCGCTCGCCTCGCCCGTCAACGCTCACGCCAACGACTTCGAAACCCTCGCCGGCATGCGCGTCATAGAGCGCCTGCAGCGCGGGTATCTTGTCCCGGCAAGGCGCGCACCACGTCGCCCACACGTTGAGGAGCACCACCTGCCCCGCCAGGTCGCTGAGGCGCGCCGTGTCGCCGTCGAGCGTCACCGCCGCGTACTCCGGCGCCGGTCCCCCGACCTCACCTCGCGTGGGATCGATCTCCGCGCAACCCGTCACCACCATCATCACGGCCACCGCTGCCGCCACGAATCTCCGACTCATGCGCTCCTCCAATCTCCGGATATGAAAATGGCGGGGCATCGCCCGCCACTTCCACCACCCCCTGTCTCGTTCCGCCGCCTTACGCCGCTCCCGCCATCTCTCCCTGCTCCGAATCCGTCGCGCTGTCGTCATCGCCATCCGCATCCAGCGCCTCTACCCGCGAGATCACCGGTTGACAGAACCGCTTGCCGATCTGCTGGAGCTCCGAAAGCTCCTCCTCCGAGAGCGACGGATAGCGCTCGGACATGTACTGCATCGTGTCGTCCAGCCACTGATCCTGCTGGTCCTGCGAAGCCTTCAAGACGCCACATCTGTGGATGTGACTCATCAACTCGTCACGGGCGACATCGAGGTCTGTTCTGGCATGCTTTCCCAAAAGCACCTCCTGGTGAATGCCGAAAAAAACACGCCCGTCGGTCACACGACTCACCGACGCGACGCGCTATTCTATAGACGTCCTCTTACCGAGTCCAGTATCGGGTGTTCCAGCGTCATCGTCCTCCTGCCTGAACGGGCGCCTGCTCCGGAAGGAGCGAGACGAGAATATAGTTCTCCACGTCGAGGTATGCCCGCGCCGCTTCCCGGATGACGTCGGGTCGGATCGAGTCGATCCGGTTCTGGCTCGTGGCGATGTCTTCCAGCCGCCAGCCGTACTGAGCATGATTGAGCAGCTGGGCGAGCCAGAACTGGTTCTGTCGAAGCTCAATCTCACGGGTCCGAAACTGCATTTCGCGGACCTTCGCGACATCGTCCGGCGAGGGGCCCTCGGTGGCAAGGCGAGCCACTTCGCCGAACACGGCTTCGACCAGCTCGTCCACCCGGTCGGGATCCGAACCGAATGCGATCGAGAACTGGAACCGGGGGATGGGGTCCCGGGCCGCGCTGCCTCGAACATCGACGCCGTACGTGCCGCCGAGGTTCTCCCGGAGCAGTTCGCGCAGCGTCAGGCCCATCACGTCGGCGAGCCCCTGGATCGCGACGATATTCTCACGCTCGAAATCGAACGACCCCGTGAAGACGATCTGGGTGGCCGCCCGCGGCTCGATCCCCCGCCGGACGACCTTCTCGACCACGCCGACCGGTGGGCGGATCCCCACGTCGCGCCCGACCTCATCCCTGCCGATCGCCGGCAACGACGCGAGATAGGTCTCCACCATCGGCCTCACCTCGTCCACGTCGAAGGTGCCGACGAGGAAGAACGTGAAGTCACTCGCGTCCGCGAAGCGATCCTGGTAGATGGCGAACGACCGCTCCATGTCGAGGTTGTCAAACATCGCCTGGGAGGGCGGCGCCGCACGCGGGTGCCCCTGCGCGAGCGTCACCCGCACCGTGTCCATGAACACGACGTCGGGACTGGCGGACCGGTTCGCGAGAGACGCGCGCGCCTGACTTCGGTACGCAAGGAACGCGGATGAATCCGGGCGCGGCGCCGTGAACTTCAGGTACACGAGCTGGAAGAGCGTTTCGAGGTCCGCCCGCGCCGCCGCGCCGGAAAGCCCCTCGTACAGCTCGCCGATGTCCGCACCCACGCCAGCAACACTGCCGGTCAGCCGTTTCCGGAGATCGTTCGCGCTCAGCTCGCCCAGCCCGCCCGACTGCACCACGGCCGCCGCCGTCATTGCGGCGATGTAGTCGTCGTCATCCACCAGCGAAGTGCCGCCCGGGCTCCGCGCGGCGAACAGAATTTCGTCCTGGCGGAAGTCCGTCGGCTTGAGGATGACGGTACTCCCGTTCCCCAGCGTCCACACGTGGGCCCCGATCTCGGGGATCTCGATCTCGCGCTCGATCACTCCGGCCGCCGGAGGGTCGCGCAGGAGCGGCGCGTCCGATTCCAGGTCGCGATACGGCGTCAGCGGGATCAGATGGGCCATCTCCACGATCGTCCGCAGCAACAACTCGCTCGGTGGCCTGACACCCGGTCGCTCCGGCGTGCTCGCGAGAAGAACCCGATCCGCCGACCTCGTCCAGTCGTGGACCACGGAGTTCACGTCTCGCAGCGTGACCCGCGCGAGCAACTCCTGCTGGAGCCGGTGCTCGGTCTCCATGTCCAGCACGGTGCCGTCGTAGAGGTAGAACGAGACGTACTCCGCCGCGAAGGAACTGGATGTGACCCTGTCCCGCTCGGCGAACCGCTGGTTGTAGATGCGCACCATCTCGCGCTTCTCACGCTCCAGCTCGCTCTCGGTGAAGCCGTACCGGGCGGCGCGCTCCACTTCCCGGAGGAGCAGCTGCAGACCGTTGCCGACGTCGTCTTCGGGCGTGCGCGCGGTGAGACCGAACGTGCTCAGCGTCCGCACGAAGCGCCCCTGATACGACGAAACGTCCAGGATCGGAGAGTCGCGGGACTGCGTAAACTCGTTGAGCCGGTTCACCAGCATCGCGCTCGCGAGTGATTCGGCGATCCAGTTCCGCATGTCTGACTCCCGCCGCCAGATCTCGGGACGCCGCTTGAAGTACAGGCTCACCGAACTCGACGTGAGCTCGGGGTCGCTGGCGACCGAAACGAGCGTCTCCCGATGCGAGGGCACGGAGTACACGCGCCGTTCCCGTGGATTCTCGTGCGGGGGGATGTCATCGAACCGCTCCCGGATCATCGCCTCGACGGCCTCCGGGTCGAAGTCGCCGACCGCCACGACCGCGATCATGTCGGGACGATACCAGTCGTCGTAGAACCGGCGTAGTGCCGCGATATCGAAGGAGTCGAGCGATTCCCGCGTGCCGATCGGCATCCGCTCGGCATACCGGCTGCGGTGAGCGAGCGTCGGGAACTGGCGGTACTGCAGGCGCGACCCGGCGCCCTGCCCAAGCCGCCACTCCTCGATCACCACATGCCGCTCGAGTTCTACCTGAACCGAGTCGAAGGTGATCTCCCTCGCCCACTCGCGGAGGATCTCGATCCCCGTCTCCAGCGTCGAGTCGCGGTCCGTCGGGACCGTGAGCATGTAGACCGTCTCATCGAAGCTCGTATAGGCGTTTACATCGGGACCGAACCGCATGCCGATCGATTCCAGATAATCGACGATCTCCTGGCGGGCGAACTTGCGGGTCCCGTTGAAGGCCATGTGCTCGACCACGTGCGCGAGCCCGAGCTGGTCCGCGTCTTCGAGGATGCTGCCGGCGTTGACGACGAGCCGCAGCTCCGCCCGGCCCCGCGGCTCGGAGTTGGCCCGCACGAAGTACGTGAGGCCGTTCTCGAGCGTGCCGGTAAGGACAGCGGGATCGGACACCCGACCAAACGGATACTCAGGCCCGCCTCGCCCGGGAATCATGGCGAGGCATCCGGAGAGAAGTCCGAAGAGAAGGAAGGCCGTGAGAAGCGAACGAGTCATCGCGTGCCCAGCTGGGGATCGTGGGCGGCACCACCGATGCGGCGGTCGATCAATGGAACTACCCCCCACCCCGCGAATTGTTTGCCAGCGCGGAGCGGGCCAACCCGCCGGCCGTGTCGACCACTCCGGAGCCCGACTGAAAAGCGCCGCCGGAGCGATTCGCTCCGACGGCGCTTTATTTTCCGCCGCGGTCCGACGCGATGCCAGGCAGCGCGCCGACGCGGAAGTTGTCGCTGCAGTCCGGCGTCAGACGCCGTTCCGGCGATCGCTTGCCCGTGTCAGACCGCGGTCAGAATTACCATTAGACAAGGGATCACCTCCTTCGTTGACGTGGAACATCGGGCGGGGATTAGCAGCCCAGACCAGCCGTGAGAACGCCCATCGGGCGGCCTCGCCGGGAAAGTTCACCCTTTCGCGCGCCGGAGTCAAGAGCCCGAAGGGCTGGAACGATGATCCCACTTCCGCGTACATTCATTCCACGCGTCGGATTCCGCGCGTCACCGCGAGTCGCTCCCTGTCGGCGGGCATCGTCGCATCGTCACCTTTCTCGGCAGCCCCGAACAGAGACCGGATTCGTGAACCGCCTCCGCCCAAAATCGCTGATCGTTGCCCTGATTGCCATCGCCCTGGCGGGCTGTGGAGGGGACGAGCCGCTTCCCGAGCCGTTCGAGATCACGCCGATGACGTTCGAGGGCGGAACCGCGAGCATCGAGACGGAGGCCGACACGTTCCTCGTCCACGTTCAGGTCGCGGAGTCGGACGAACAGCGACGGGTTGGGCTGATGCGGCGCGAATCGCTCGCGGCGGACTCGGGTATGATCTTCCTCTTCCCGAGCGAGCAACCAGCGGATGGCGTATTCTGGATGTTCCAGACGCTGATCCCGCTCAGCATTGCGTTCATTGACGACGACGGGCGGATCGGGAGCATCCGGGACATGGAGCCCTGTCCGAGTCCGTATCCTCAATACTGTCCGAACTACGCCGCGGGGGTCCCGTTCACTTCTGCGCTCGAAGTGAATCGAGGGTATTTCGCGCGGCAGGGGATCGGCGTCGGAGATCGCGTGGTCATCACGCGGGAATGACGGCGCCAACCTGGCCCGAAATGGCCGGGATGTCGGCCGCGATCGCCACGGGAATTTCAGGCGGCGTCGCGGGCCTTGAATGGCTGCCTGACCCACTGGCGCCACAATGCGTTATATTGATTGCCCACCCGGGCCGGCCGCACGACGAAACCCTCACCCCGAAATGAGAAGGTAACGCGATGGCTAAGCATTTGTTCGGCGCACGCGCAGGCATGGTCGCGGCGCTGACCGTATTTGGTGCGCAAGCGTCTCTGGCGCAGCAGCAACCCCAAGCCGCACCAGACACCGTGATCCAGATCGCCCCGGTATCCGTTACCGTTCTGCGATCACCTCTCCAGATGACCGAGGTGCCCTACGCGGTTTCGGTCAACACCGAGCGGGAGATCCAGCTTGGCAAACCGGGCCTCTCGATCGAGGAGGCGCTTCGCATCATCCCCGGCGTCCAGGTGGAGAACCGGCACAACTACGCGCTCGGTGAGCGGATCTCGATCCGTGGCTTCGGCGCGCGCGCGCAGTTCGGCGTTCGCGGTGTCCGCGTCCTCGTCGATGGCGTGCCGGCCACCCTACCCGACGGCCAGAGCAGCCTCACCTACGTCGACGTCCACTCGCTCGGGTGGGTCGAGGTCGTGCGCGGTCCGGCTGCATCGCTCTACGGGAACACCGCCGGCGGCGTGATCCAGATGGAGACGAGGCAACCACCGCCGTTCCCGATCTCCCAGGAGTTCGGCGTGACCGGCGGGTCGGACGGGCTTCTCCGGATTCGCAGCACAACCAGCGGTCAGGCGGACCGGACCAACTACCAGCTCAACCTCACCCGCCTCGCCACCGACGGGTACCGCGCGCACAGCTCTTCCGAGGTCCTCTACCTGAACGGCCGTGTGGGCTTCGACGGCGAGCGCGATCGGTTGCGGCTGGTCTTCAGCGCCGGCGACACCGACGCGTTGAACCCGGGGTCGCTCTCGACGGCCCAGCAGGAGGTGGACCGGTTCCAGGCGTTCCAGAACAACGTGAACGCCAAGACCGGCAAGACGATTCAGGAGGGATTGCTCGGCGGAAGCTGGTTCCGTGACCTCTCGTCGGGCGCGCTCGAGTTCTCCAGCTACGTCACCAAGCGCGACGTGGTGAACCCGATCCCGGCGGACATCATCGACCTGGCACGGATCGGCGCCGGCGTCCGTGGTCTCTACCGCACCGACCGCATCGGCTCGTACGGCTTCCAGTTCGCCGTCGGCGCGGAGGCGGACCGGCAGCGCGACGACCGCCGGGAGTTCGCCAATGTGGCGGGCAGCAAGGGCGAGCTCGGGCTCGACCAGCTGGAGACGGTGAACAACTTCGGCGTCTTCGGTCAGGCCACGGCCCACCTGACGCCTGAACTCTCCGTCCTCGCGGCGCTCCGCTACGACTGGTTCTCGTTCAATGCGGACGACAACTTCATCGAAGAGGGCAACCCGGACGATTCCGGATCGCGGACGCTCGACGCGATCAGCCCGTCGTTCGGCCTCACCTACGCCTTCAGCGAGGACCTGCACCTCTACGGCAACATCGGCAAGACCTTCGAGACGCCGACGACCGTCGAACTCGGCAACCGGCCGGACTCACCGGGGGGCCTCAACCCCGAACTGGAGCCGCAGGAAGCGCTCTCCTACGAGATCGGCGGGCGCGCGGTCTTCGCGCAGCGGGTCGCCCTGCAGGTCGCCGCGTATCACTCGGACGTGACGAACTCGCTCATCCCGTTCCAGGTGCCGAACTCCCAGGGCCGCGACTACTTCCAGAACGCGGGCAGCGCGACCCATCAGGGCTTCGAGGTCGGCGCGACCGTCGTGCCCCTCCCCGGTGTCTCGATCCAGACGGCGTATACCTACACCGACGCGAAGTTCGATGACTACGTGGACAGGAACGGCGCCGATCACTCCGGTAATTCCGTCCCCGGCGTCGCACCGCACCGGTTCGAGACCGTCCTGACCGTGTCGCCCCGCAACTTCCCGGCGTACGCGGCGATCGAGAACCGGAATCTCTCCGAAGTGGCGGTGAACGACGCCAACACGGCGCACTCGCCGTCGTACAACATCACGGAGGTCCGGGCCGGACTGAACGAGGTGCAGATCGGATCGTTGACCCTGGAGCCGTATTTCGGCGTGTCGAACGTGTTCGACGCGGACTACAACACGTCCCTGGCGGTCAACGCGTTCGGCCAGCGGTTCTTTGAATCCGGACCAGGGCGGTCGTTCTACCTCGGCGGCAACGTCAGGTTCGATCGCCGGTAGCTCGTGGCGCGGAGTCCGTTATATGCCTGATGGAAGGGGCGAGGCTGAATGCCTCGCCCCTTCTGGTCTCCAGGAACGGACGGGAACGGATCTTCCGATCAGGCGATGGTTTCGCCCGATTCGGCCCTGACAGCACGCTCCGCCGCGATGAATCCGATCTTCGAGTGCGTCCCGTCGCAGAATGGCTTGGTCACGGACCCCCCGCACCGGCACAGGGATACCGTCTTCCGGGCGCTGACGTCATACTCGTTACCATCGATATCGACGATCCGCGCCGGCCCCTGCACCCGATACGGCCCGTTCTCGCGGACCACGATTACGACCTCGGCGCCTTCACTCGTTTCCGACATCCCGACTCCTTTTCCGTCCGTGGATCATCTCAACTCGACTTCGGCACCGCCGATGAACTGTCACGGCGTACAGACTCAAACTCCGACCGCGCGATGGCGCGGCGCAAGTGGCGAACCCGTGTGTGGGTGGCGTGGCGGCGGGCCGCGGCGCGCGACTCGTGGACCATCCAGGACGCCGGAGGATTGAGAATGGCGACCTTCCGGGGCCGGGTATATCGGGCCGTGGATCGTATCCCCTACGGCCGGGTGGCGACCTACGGCGACATCGCGGCGCTCGCCGGCAATTCCCGCGCGGCGCGGGCGGTCGGGACGGCGCTCCGGGGGCTGCCCGATGGCGCGACCACGCCGTGGTGGCGTGTGGTCGGGAGCGGCGGCGACATCGCGCTGTCGGCGTACGGCGGCCAGCTTCAGCGGGTGCTACTCGTCGAGGAGGGCGTGGCCTTTCGATCCGGACGCAGGGTCGACCTGGAACGGTCGCGGTGGGACTCCACGCGGTAAGAGGTGGCGAGGCGCCCGGGGCATGTCTCCCAACCAACTATCCCATAGGGACCTGGTGTTCTCTGCATTCTTCGTGGTGAACACCCTCCCCATCCACGCCTCCTCCGGTCAGGATTCGTTGGGCAGCCGCAGCCGGATGATGATCCGGTCACCGAACCGCTGCTCGCTGAACTCCTCGGTCACGCCCTCGGCCACGAACGGGGCGTAGCCGATCTGCTTGACGCGGTCCTCGGTGAGCGCCTGGAGATCGACGATACCGGCGAGGATGTCGTTGGCGCGGTCCGCCGGGCCCTGCTGCATCGCCGCAAGCACGTCCGTCGCGCCGACGGGCAGGTTCGTGTACTCGAGCAGCCAGCGAGGATCCTCGTTCGTGAGGTTGCTGGCCAGGCGATCCATCGCGATCCGCAGGGCTTCGTCATCGCTGAGTACGACGTAGCGCTCGAACCCCCTGTCGAAGACGATCTCCCCGTTCACGCCGACCCCGGCGAACATGACGGCTCCGTTCCGCTCCTCCAGGAACTGCTCGAGCGCCCGCTTATGCTCGCGGATCTGCAGGATGTAGGTCGCCAGCCCTTCCGCCGCCGACGACAGGAACCCCTGGACACGGGGATCCCGGAGGATGCTGTCGTCGCGGACCGCCGAGACCCATGCGAGTCGGTCGACCTCTCGGATCGCGCCGTCCCGACGGGCGCGATCAATCACGTAGTCGAGGTACCCGTCGGGCCCGACCGGCTCCGCGCCACCCGCCTCCTCCGCCTCGGTGATCGCATCGGCCGTATCGAGCACGAGCTGCCACGCCGCTTCGCGCGCGATCGAGATCGCGTCGGCGAGCTGGCGATGCGAAAGGCTCGCCAGGGAAGCGGAGAGCAGTCGCAGATTTTCCTTGTCGCAGAGAACGCACATGCGGGGTGGTTTCGCGCGAGATTGCGGGGAATCGCGCCAGCGGATGGTCGCCGCGGGCTCCGAGTGCTACTGTACACCGGATTCCGAGACTGGATCGTGCGCGCGAAACTTCCCCGGAAGTCCGCGGCCCGCGACCACGGCGGTGCCTTCGAAACGCCGGCTTCGGCGACCGCCCGATTCCCCCGTATTGCGCGAGAACGAGAAGATGAACCGCCCCCCCGCATACCCCGCCATCCGTGCCGCGAACGTCATGCTGGTGGTGTCGATCATTGCGGCGGTCGCACTCCTGGCCGCCGGCGGTTCATTGCTCCGCGATGGGTCGATGGCGGGTTGGCTGATGTTCGCGATCGCCATCGCCGCCATCGTCACCGCGATCATGGTCCGGAGGTCGGTCAGCAGGCCGCGCGAGTAGGCGGATTCGTCGGCGGACAGGCAGGTGGCCAAATATCGCCACGATCGTCCTTGACATCGACTGCGGCCGACTCCTAAACTATTCGCATGACGACTTCGCTTCGTGGCTACGCTCGCTACTACGGCTATTACGCGTCCCCCTCAACGGGCCGTGGTCGGAGACGCATGCGCCATTGAGCGCGGCGAATGTCGACGAACGATGCGGCCCGTGACTTCACGGGCCGTTTTTTTTGCACTCCACGGGATGGGAAACTGACATGATCGTTGTAACCAGGCCAGGCGTGACGGAAGCGGAAGTCGACACGATCCGCGAGCGGATCGAGGCTCTCGGCTTCCAGACGCACATATCGCGCGGCGAGCACCGCACCATCATCGGTTGCATCGGGGATGAAGGCCTGCTGCGGGAGGCGCCGCTGCTGCAGCTGCCCGGCGTGGAGTCGGTCACCCCGGTGATGAAGCCCTACAAGCTGGCGGCCCGCGAGTTCGTCGGTGAGTCCAGCCGGGTGCGCGTCGGCGACGGCACGG
>CAZUVK010000139.1:0-9789 GCA_964623785.1 uncultured Gemmatimonas sp.
GCGTATGCGTGCAGGTCAGGATTGTCATCGAGGATCCGCGCCAGAACCCGACCGCCGAGCAGGCCGGTCGCGCCGGTAATCAGGACGCTTGGGAAGTTCAATTCAGGCCTCCATCGCGATCGCCGTCCAGTGCGCGCCGTAGCCGTAGGAGAAGAGCAACACCCTTTCTCCGGAGCGAACGGAGCCAGTCTGCAAGGCGTCGCGCAGGTTGATGAAGTTGTCGCCCGCCAATGTGTGGCCGTCTCGCGGGATGTTGCGAGACCACAGCCTCGCCCTGGAGAGCCCGCTGAGCCCCAGCAGGATCTCCCAACTCCGCAGACTCACGTTGTGCGGAATCACCCAGTCCACCTCGTCGGCCCCCCAGCCGGCGTCGGCGAGGGTGTTCTCGATGACGAATCGGGCGGTGGGGAAGTAGGAACCGACGATCTCATCGTGCATTCCGTCGCCGTCCCAGTAATAGCCCTTGGTGACGTGCCGGGATGCCACGATCCGGTTCCTCCCCGCGTCACGCCCGACGAGAACGGCGCACGCGGCGTCGGAGGTGCAGTTGAAGATGGCTTCACGCCCGGCTTCCACCGGGAAGAAGTCGGTGCTCACGCAGAGAGCCCGCTCGATTCCTTCCGTGGCGCATAGCGACCGCGCGATTCGGATCGCGGCGAACAGTCCGGTGCATGCGAGCTGGTCCAGCGCGATTACCGAGGCGTTGCCCAGACCCAGGTCGTACTGGAGGCGAGTGGACGGAAAGCGAAAGCGTTCGGAGGTGCGGATCGGGCAGCGACCGTGCTGCCCGATCGAGCCGGGCAGGAACGCCGCGCCGCTCGATGCGCCGGAATAGAGGAGGAGCCCCACCGAGTCCGGCTCCACCTCGAGTTCATCGAGGAGCGAGTTCGCGGCCTTGATGCCTAACTCGTACGGGCTTTCCGCTTCAGCCACGTGGACGCGGCCAAATCCGAAGCCGCGCAGGACGGACGGCTCACTCCGCAGCTGTCCGGCAACCGCGAGTTCATCAACGGTGCGCGACTCGGTCGGAAATGCGTAGGCAATGCCGAGGAGTGAGGTTCCGCTCATCGGGCGTTTCCATCGATCCAGACAACGGCCAGGATGTACGCGGGCCACGGGCTGAGGACGAGAGCCCCGGCCGGGAACAGCTTCCCCTCCAGCGACACCTCCCGGAGTGAACCGTAGTCGTCAAAGCGCAGTTCCATCGCGGTGAATGGTGTCGGGCCGTCACACTCAAGCGCCTTCCACGCCGCTTCCTTGATCGTCCAGATGGTGTTCCGCTCCGGGACCTGCAACCGCTGCTCCGCGAGCGTAAGGAAGTACCGAGCGCGCTCCACCGGCATCGATTCGACGGGAGCGATCTCAACCCCCACCTTGCGGCCCCGGCCGGGGGAGGGCCCCTCGACCGTGTTCTCTGCGTCGACTGGCAGACGTACCGGGAGAGGTGCGATCCGCGCGTCGCCGCGGAGTCCACCACGTCGCGGCCGCGGCGCGGTCACCAGCGGCAGCGTATGCGTCGGCGGGTTCGGCGACGCGGCGGAGATCCGCCGGAGCGCCAGCTGTCGCGCCTGCCATTCGCCTGGTCGGGCGTTGGGCTCGAACGCGAGCACTTTCACTTCCCGGGCGGCTTTCGTCGACTCGGTCTCGTCGGAGACGAGCCTGGGCCCCAGCCGTGTGTTCTCCGTCGACATCGCGATCTCCCTGGTGCCCGTTTCGTCCGCCACCACGCTCGGAAACAAGGATAGATGAGACCGCGGCCAATGGGGATACGGCAGATGACGTAGTCAGCGCGCGCTGGTGACGTACTCCGGTACGTAGTCGTCTGTCCTCCACCGCGCCCTCGCGCTATCTTCACGCGGCGCTCACCCGTCCGCGTCCGCCCGCGCTTCCTGCTCCGTGCTCGCGCAAGTCCATGATCCAGGCCGAGTTGACGCTCGCCCAGAAAGTCACCGTTCAGGGGCTGCCCGGGCGGTTTCCTCCCGAACGAATCGACTGCCTCTGGCTCTTCCCGCCGCACGTCGTGAAGGCGCGAGAGTCCGGCTTCATCGTCATCACGCTCCTTCCCGAGACCGAACCCTCACATCACCGAACGCTCCTCACGGTTCGGTACGAATCCGAGCCGATCAAGGGGCGCGTGAGGCGAGAGGAGAGAGTTTCCGAGGAGGGCAGTGCTCCGCCGGACCGGATCGAGCGCGTGATCGCCGGGGTAATGGCCCGTAGCGGCGCCGACGCCGGCGAGCCGATCCTGGAGGAGATTCGCGGTGACCCGACCCGCTGGGAGGAATTCCTCGGTCGCGCCGGCCTTGACCCGCCGCCCACGACTTGACCCCCACAGTCAAGAATCATTATCGTTAACGAGTCCGGCGGCCGGCAGCGCGCACCGTTCGTATCGCGCCCGTATCTTCGCGAAGGAGTCTCCATGTCGCCTTACATTCAGCTCTTCCGCCGATATCTCCGGGAACAGGGCCTGCCCGTCACCCCTCAGCGAGAAGCGGTGGCCGACGCGATCTTCAGTTCACCCGGTCACATGTCGGTGGAAGACATCGAGCTTGCGCTGCGCGGGACAGGCGAACGAATCGGGAAGGCGACGATCTATCGTACCGTCGAGATCCTGGTGCGCAGCGGTCTGGTTGAGGAGCACGACTTCGGGGAGGGCTTCAAACGGTACGAGCATCTTTTCGGGCAGACGCCCGTCCACGAACACCTGATCTGCATCAACTGCCACCAGGTGGTGGAGTTCGAGAGCCCGGAGGTCGTCCGCGTCCAGGAGCAGACGGCCCGGTCGCACGGCTTCATCCCGGTCCGGCACCGGCTGGAGATTTATGGGCTCTGTGGTACCTGCCAGGCGCAGGGCGTCCAGGTGCCCGATGACGGTCTGACCTGTCCCGTTGAAATGCTGAATTGAGCGATTCCCCTCGGCCGGATCCTCGCCGGATCCGGCCTTCCCGGTCCGTACGACCGCCGATGGACTCCCTCCCTGGCCCGCACCGCTTCGCTACGGAATTCAACCCCGAATCACCCCGCTTCCGCGAAGCTCGGAGGCGTGCTGGCCGCGAACCGGAGCGGCACTATTGCCGCGGGGTAAGCCTCAGCGGCGCCGTGAACATTCCGCCCGCCAGGTCGATCGACCCGCCGAGGCCGTTGGTACCCGGCGTAAGCACGATCGCCGCCGGGAGCGCCTGCCCCTGAAGGCTGGTGGTGTAGTTGAACAGCAGGCTCTCGCCTTCCTTGCGGACGTTCTGACCAGTGAAGTTACCGCCCTCGGCACCGGTGATCGCCACGGCCACCTGGCCGTCGCCGCTGGTGATGTTGATTCGGAACGGCTGGCCGAGTTCGTCCTGGACCGCCACGTCCCAGTCGCCGATGAACGGCGCGGCATCGGCCGCGGCGACCTGCGCGTTCAGGCTTCCCGTGGCGACCGCGGATACAGCGAACACGACCGCGACAATCCGTCGGATCGAAGTGAGCATTGAACATTCCCTCCTGTCTGGGTTCTGTCGCGAGGCTGGCGACGCGGCCGAGCGTCCCCAGCGGATATTCCTGAGGGAAATATGCGACACACCCGCTGGTCAGTCCATGGCCGAACACCGTTCGGACAACCCGGCCGCTCGCGCCAGCCTCTCGACGCTTCCGGTGGATGCTATGGCTTGCGGGTCGCGGTCGCGCTCGCCGTGAACATGCCGTCCGCGACGTTGATCACCGTGGCCAGATTGTCACCCTGAGGCGTAAGCCGGATGGTGATCGGTGCCTCCTGGCCCTGCATGTCGGCGAGCCAGGAGAGGCTGATCGACTCCTCGGCCCTGGTCACCTGGGTGACTCGCGAAGTGGTTCCCATCACGTTCACGTCAGCCGCGACCTGACCGTCGGCGTCGAGGATCGTGAGTTCGAGTGGCGTCCCCTCAACGGAGACCGTCCAGGTGCCGAGGAAGGCCCGCGCCTCCGCGACCGGAATGCTCTGCGCCGATACGGCGGATGCGGCCGCGGCGAGGACGGCGAACACAACGGCGAACGACGAGACGATCTTCTTGGCGACTGGCATGGATGAGTCTCCGGAAATCGGAAGGATGAAGGGCCGAACGACGTTCGTTCGAGTCGTACGGAAGTATAAGGTAAGTACGTGAACCCCGCGACAGAAGTTTTTCGTTCAGGGCTCGTTCGTGACCACCCATCATCCTTCACTCCTCGCCATTCCACCGGGGAGTGGTTGAGATTGTGCGAATTCGTTATGTTATAGGGCTGTAGACGATCCGGAACCAGGCATTCTGGGGTGGGTCGTCGCCAAAAACCGATCAGCGCCCGGGTGCGAGCCCGGAGGCAAGGCATATATGGGGATTCGAAACATCGCGATCATCGCGCACGTCGACCACGGCAAGACGACTCTCGTCGACCACATGCTCCGGCAGGCGGGTACGTTTCGCGAGAACCAGCATGTCGCCGAGCGGGTGATGGACTCGAACCCGATCGAGAGGGAGCGGGGGATCACGATCCTCTCGAAGAACCTGTCGGTGCGGTGGGGCGACACCAAGATCAATATCGTGGACACCCCGGGCCACTCGGACTTCGGGGGCGAGGTCGAGCGGATCCTGCGGATGGTTGACGGCGTGGTACTGCTTGTGGACGCGGCGGAGGGCCCGATGCCGCAGACGCGGTTCGTGACTCGCAAGGCTCTCGAGCTGGGGCTTCAGCCCATCGTGATCGTCAACAAGATCGATCGCGGGGACGCGGACGCGCACAGGGTCCACGATGAGGTGCTCGAGTTGTTCATGGAGCTGGAGGCGGGCGATCATCAGCTCGACTGTCCGTTCCTCTATGCGATCGGGCGTGAGGGAGTCGCGGTGCGCGGCATGAGTGATCCGCGGGTGAACCTGACGCCGCTCTTCGAGACGATCGTGGAGCGGATCCCGGCTCCTTCGCGGGCCGAGGGGGCGTTCCAGATGCTCGTCTCGACGATCGACTACTCCCCGTACCTCGGCCGTCTCGCGATCGGTCGGATCGAGCGGGGCACGGCGCGCGTGGGGGCGCCCGTGGTGGCCCTGCACCAGGGCGAGGACACGGCGGTCGCGACGCGGGCGAAGATCAGCCGGTTGTATGCGTTCGACGGTCTGGAGCGGGTCGAGACGGAGACCGCCAACGCCGGTGACATCGTGGCCGTCGCGGGTCTGCCGGAGGTGGAGATCGGCGCCACCATCTGCGACATCGAGGTGCCGGAGGCGCTCGCGGGGATTCGCGTGGAGGAGCCTACGGTTTCGGTGGACTTCATGGTGAACAACTCTCCGTTCGCCGGTCGCGAGGGGAAGTACGTCACGAGCCGCCAGCTGCGCGAACGGCTCTTCAAGGAACTGGAGAGCAATGTCGCGCTGCGGGTCGAGGAGACGGACTCTCCGGACACGCTTACCGTATCCGGCCGCGGCGAGCTGCACCTCGGGATCCTGATGGAGACGATGCGACGCGAGGGCTACGAGTTCTCCGTTTCGCGTCCACGAGTGATCCTGCGGACGGAGAACGGGCAGCGTCAGGAGCCGTACGAGGAAGCCACGATCGACGTCCCGGAGAGCCTGACCGGCCCGGTGATCGAGAAGATGGGCCAGCGGCGTGGCGAGATGCTGGAGATGAAGAATCCGGGTGGTGGGCTCGTGCGGCTCGTTTATCGCATCCCGGCCCGGGGGCTGTTCGGATACCGGTCGGAGTTCCTCACGGACACGCGTGGCGAGGGGCAGCTTCATCACCGGTTCCTGGAGTACGGGAACTACGTTGGCCCGATGTCGACGCGTCAGCGCGGCGTGCTGGTCAGCATGATCGACGGGCAGACGGTGGCGTACGCGCTCGGCCAGCTTCAGGAACGATCAACGTTCTTCGTGGCGCCGGGCGACCCGGTCTACGAGGGGATGGTTGTCGGTGAGAACTCCCGGCCGGGCGACATGGAGGTCAATGTGACGAAGGGGAAGAAGCTCACGAACATGCGGGCTTCGGGCTCTGACGACAACATTCTCCTGGAGCCGCCGCGGCGGATGTCGCTCGAGGATGCGCTGGGCTACATCGCGGACGACGAGCTGATCGAGGTGACCCCGAAGGCGTTCCGGCTGAGGAAGCGGCTGCTCGGCGCGAGCGATCGGAAGAAGGCTTCGCGCGTCAGCGCCTGACGGTGTGCCGGGGCATGGGACGGGATGAGGGGCACGAGCGGCCTTTCCTGACCGAAAAACCGCGAAAAACTTTGCTGGATTGCGGGCCTTGACACTTCGCGACCGCCCCTTACTTTGCGGCGGAACAGCCCCCGCGAAGCCCGCTGTGGCCGATGGCTTCGCGAGTCCCACTTTTTCCGGCGTGATAGGAGACTTCGGAATGACGGAAGTTACGGCGGTACCCGGAACCGGCGACACGCTCTACCCGTCGACGGAGCTTTTTCAGTCGCGCTTCGAGGACGAGGAAGACGGCTGGGATTCCGGCGAGGAGTCTGACAAGTGGGAGGAAGAGGACGAGGAGTGGGAAGAAGACGAAGATGACGACGATTGGGATGATGACGACGATGACGACGATTGGGACGACGACGAAGACGAATGGGAAGAAGGCGACGACGGCGACGACGAGTTCTAGGCGTATGACCGTGTCGGTTCCGAGTTGAAGTCGTAGATCCGAATCGGATCAATAGAAAGTACGAGGACGCCGGCCCCCACTGGGGAGCCGGCGTTTTCTTGTGTACCCATCCACGGAGGGCGAGGCGGTGGTGGCCGTCCTGTTGCAGATGAGGTGAACGGAGTCGAAGCATCGCGGTGCGTCAGCCGGTGGGGCGGGCATCGTCGCGGGACCGTTTATCACGGAGGTACTCGTGAACGGATATCGGTATGTTCGGTCGTTGAGCAGGATGGGGCGGGCAGAGTTTCGGTCCCGCCGCGGGGCGGCCTCCGGGGACTGGTCGTTGGTGGCCGCGGTCGCCGCCACCATTGCGGTGGTCGTCGGGTGGCCCGCGCAGTCGGCGGGGCAGCATCGCTGGCAACCGGAGGATTCGACGACGGTGGTCGTCGGTGCCCGCTACGACGCGGGACCGGCGAAGCGAATGCTGCTCGGCTCGGGCTATCGTTCGCTCTGGATGACACCCGTCGCGCTCCCCGTACTGCGTCCGGATACCGCCGTTGGCGGCCTGGTCGCGCTGCGCAGGGGTAACAGCGACAAGACCGCGTCGCTCCTGTTCATGGGTGCCGACAGCCTGGAGTACTTCTTCCGATCGGTCGACAAGAACCAGGCGAGTACGCTGCACTCCGACTTTCGGGGAACCCTCGTCGCGGAGGTCATCCAGGATATGGTCTCCGCGAAGCACCCCGGGGCCGCGGTCGTCGCGTCCGCGCTCCTGCGGGCCGCGGGCGTCGAGCATCCGAATCCCCGGCTGGCGGTCATGGCCGACCACCCGACGCTCGGCGAGCACCGCGACGGGATCGCCGGTCTGGTCGGGATGTTCGAGGAACGCCCGGAGGAGGGCCCCGATGGCGCGAGGGGATTCCGCGGGTACGAACGAATCATCGGCTCGGAACGGTTGTTCGAGCGGCTGAGCAGGTCGTCGGACGATCGGGTCGACGCGGGCGTATACCTCGCCGCGCGGCTGATGGATCTGCTGATCGGCGACTGGGACCGCCATCCGGACCAGTGGCGCTGGGCACTCGTGGAGCGCGACGGGATCCGCTACTGGCGCGCCATCCCCCGCGACCGCGACAACGCGTTCTCGGATGTCCGCGGCGCCATCTCCATGGTCGCGAAGTACTTCCAGCCGACGTTCGTCCGCTATGAGGCCGAGTACCCGGAGCTGTACGGTCTGGTGCACAATGCCCAGGCGCTGGACCGGCGGATCCTGCCGCACGTGCCGCGCGCCGTGTGGGACTCGATTGCGGTGGACCTGCGCAACCGCCTCACCGACGACGTGATTGCCGACGCCGTCGGTCGGCTGCCGGACGAATGGGAGACCATCGACGGCGCATCCCTGGCGACGAAGCTTCGATCACGGCGCGACGCGCTTCCGGACGTCGCGCGTCGCCTGTATGACATGATGACAAGCGAAGTAGACGTCCACGGCACGGACGGGATGGACGAGGCGACGATCGAGCGCATGCTGGACGGGTCGGTCCGGGTGCGGCTCGCATCCCTGGAGCGTGGTGGCGTGGTCTACTTTGATCGCGTTTTCCACCCGTCGGAAACCCGCGAGGTCCGGGTCGATCTGCACGCGGGGGCTGACCGCGCGATCGTTCGCGGGCGGGGTGGCGAGATTACTGTACGCGTGCTCGGCGGTGACGGCAACGACCGCCTTGTCGACGAGTCCGATACTACTGGCGACGCCGTCACGGCCTTCTACGACCACAGCGGCGACGACCTGATCGTGGCCGCGGCGAGTACCCACGTGGACCGGCGCGCGCCGCGGGAACGGTCCATTCGCGCGCTGTTCGAAGAGCACGCGCCTCCCGCGCGGGATTGGGGCGTCGAGGGTTCGCTCATCACGCCGCGGTTCGGATGGACCAGCGAGGTCGGTCCGGTGATCGGCGTCGGACCGCGATGGGTGCGGTTCGGGTTCCGGCGCGGTCTCTACGCGGAGCGGATCAATGTCGCGCTGCGCTACGCTCCGCTGCACAACCGGGTCGGCGTCGACGCCGACTGGCGGCTTCCCCGGACAAGGTCGGGAAGTGAGATCCGACTCTCCGCGCTGGGCTCGGGGATCGAGGTGACGCGGTTCCACGGGTTCGGAAACAACACGGCGTCGACAGGCGACGCGGACGACTATCTCGTCTGGGCGACGGAGTACGCCATCGCGGCCGAGCTGGTCGAGGACCTGGGCGGCGTGGACCTGACGATCGGGCCGATCGTGAGGCAGACACAGCCGGACCCCGTCGCGGGTAGCCCGGGCTCGATTCCCGGGACCATCGGGCGCTCGCCGTTCGGCGTCGGCGGGGTGCAGGCGTCGCTACGGTATGACCGCGGCGACCTTGGCGCGTATCCCACGCGTGGCGTGAAGCTCGAACTCTCCGCCGATGGATACCCGGTCACCTGGGGCGACGTGGAGTCGGCGTTCGCGCGGGGCGGCGTGTGGGCCGCCGGCTATCTGCCGATTCCGGTGCCGCTCGACCCGGTCATCGCGGTGCGGGCCGGCGCGAGGCATATCGAGGGTGACGCGCCGTTCCAGTACTCGCCGACCGTCGGCGGTGCCTCGACCCTGCGAGGGTTCCGGAACCGGAGGTACACCGGTGACACGTCGCTGAACGCGGGTATCGAGTTGCGGGCTCGTCTCGCGCGGATCAACTTCGGTCTGCTCAGAGCGCAGGTCGGCGGGATTGCCCTCCTGGATGCGGGACGTGTATACGCGGCCGGAGAAGACGATGGGTCGTGGCACTACGGGTCGGGCGGCGGGCTCTGGTTCGGGATTCTGGATCGGGCGCTCACGGCCCACCTCGTGTACGCCAATGGCGAGAGGGGCGGGCTTTACGCGGGTCTCGGGATGCCGTTCTAATGGACCGTCATCGAGTGCCTTGGGGGCGGAGATTCGCATGAGTGAGGAGGAATGATGCGGGATATTCTGTTCTCGGTGCCGGTGAACGCGAGGACCACCGATGTCGGCCTGCTGATCGTGCGGGTATTCGCGGGTCTCGCGCTGCTGGTCTTCCACGGGATTGGCAAGGTACCGCCCCAGCCGGGGTTCGTGGGAATGGTGTCGGGTCTCGGGATGCCCGAACCCGAGCTGTTCGCCTGGGGGGCAACGCTCGCCGAGGTCGGGGGCGGCGAGGGTGAGCACCTTGGCGGCGAGGTCGGTGATCGGGC
>CAZUVK010000140.1:0-2747 GCA_964623785.1 uncultured Gemmatimonas sp.
ACAATGACCGGCTGCCCCAGGGACTTGTTCATCGCCTGGGCCACCAGGCGCGTGACTCGTCCGCCCGGCGGCCATCGCCCGCGCGTGCGGCGGCGAACTCGCCGCCCGCACCCGCAGCTCCGGGATCGCAAAGGCGAACTCCGCTCCCCATTCCGCCGCGTACCCCAGTTGCTCCACGATCTCATCCTCGAGGTTCCACGGCAGCACGAGGATGATGTCGGGGCGGTCGCGCCGGAGATCATCCTCCGAAACGATGGGGATCCGGCTTCCCGGGAGCAGCCGGCCCTGCTTCAACGCGCTCCGGTCGACGACGTACGGCACGAGGTCGGCCCGGATGCCCGCGAAGTTCAGGAGGGTGTTCCCCTTGGCCGCGGCCCCGTACGCCCCCACCCGCCGGCCGCTCTCCCTCGCCGCGATCAGGTACTTCAGCAGGTCGAGCCTGACGCGCTCGGCCGCGCCCTGGAACCCGCCGTAGTAGCCGGCGGTGACGATACCCGCCTCCGCCTCGCGCTTGAGAAGCGCGCCCACGGCCGTGGTCGGCGCCGCGGTCGACGTGTCGGCGCGGCCGGCGTAGATGCGCAGACTGCCGCCGTGGGTCGGCAGCTCGCGCACGTCGAGGACCCGCAGTCCGTTGCTCTCCAGGACGGTGCACGCCGCAGTGAAGGAGAAGTACGAGAAGTGTTCGTGGTACGCGGTGTCGAACTGCGTGGACTCGACCATCCGCTGAAGGTGGGGAAACTCGAACGTCGCGATCCCGCCGGGCGTGAGCAGGATCGGGAATCCGCCGACGAAGTCGTTGAGGTCGGGCACATGGGCGAGAACGTTGTTCGCGACCATCAGGTCAGCCTCGACGCCGGAGTCCCGGAGACGGCGCGCGAGTGAACGCCCGAAGAACTCCTGGACGACCTCGATCCCGCGAGCGCGGGCCGCCGCCACCGTGCTGGCGGTTGGCTCGATACCCAGGCACGGAATCCCCCGCTCCCTCACGTACTGGAGCAGGTACCCGTCGTTCGCCGCCACCTCCACGACCCGGCTCGATCCCGTCAGCCCGAACCGGTCCACCGACTCCGCCACGTACCGGCGCGCGTGGTCCAGCCATGTGGAGGAGACCGAGCTGAAGTACGCGTAGTCTCGGGTGAAGAGCGTCTCGCGGTCGGCGAAGTCCTCGGTCTGCACCAGCCAGCACCGCTCGCAGACGAGGAGCCGGAGCGGAAACCACGTCTCCGGCCCGCGCGCCTCCGCCGGCGTGAGGTAGGCATTGGAAGGAGGCGCGGAGCCGAGGTCGAGGAAGACGAGGCCGGCTTCGGTCTGGCAGTGGCGGCACCTCATGCCAGAATCCCTTCGAACTCGGCGGTCAACGGAGGATGGCTCGCGTCGCGATCGGAGAGTCCGACGACGCCCAGTGGCCAGCGGATGCCGACCGAGGCGTCGTTCGGGTGAACGCCGCCCTCCGCCGCCGCAACGTAGGGCGCCGAGTGAAGGTAGAGCATCTCCACACCCTGGGAGAGCGTCTGGAATCCGTGGGCGAACCCCTCCGGGATGAGCATCGCCCGCCCGTTCTCGGGCGACAGCTCCTCGGCGTGCCAGCGGAGCCAGGTCGGCGACTCGGGGCGCAGGTCGACCGCGACGTCATACACGGCGCCCCTGAGGCACTGTACGAGCTTGATCTCGGCGTGGGGTGCCCGCTGGAAGTGCATCCCCCGAACCGTCCCGCGGGTGGCGGTCCACGTCCGGTTGACCTGGGCCACGGGGCCGGTCCAGCCAGCTGCGGCAAGGTCGTCCGCGCAGAAGAGCCGCTCGAGGTGGCCGCGAGCGTCGCCGATCCGGCGGCGCTCGACAACGAGGAGCCCCGGGATCGGGGTCTCAGACAGCTGGAATCGCACGCTCATCAACCGGAAACGGGTCGGAGACGCCGTACTCGAGGAAATCCGCCCGAATGGCGCGAATCGCCGATTCGCCGTCGGCGCCGCCGGCCGCCCAGTCGCGATACCAGCGGACGGTCCGGTCGATCGCCTCGTCCGCGGTCCAGCGCGGCCGCCAGCCGAGCCGGCTCCGCGCCTTGGACGAATCGAGCGTGAGGAGGTGGCTCTCCGCGGGGTGCGCCCCGCCGTCGCGCTCCCAGCGCGGACCATCGGGCCAGAGGTCGTGGACACGCTCCGCGATGTCGGCGACGGTTCGCGCGGCATCCGCCGCCGGCCCGAAGTTCCAGGCCTCGGCGTGTAGCGCGCCGGCCCGGTGGAGCCGCTCCGCCAGCACCAGATAGCCCGACAGCGCGTCCAGGACGTGCTGCCACGGGCGGACGGACGCCGGGTTGCGGAGCCGGGTGGGCGACCCGGCGCGGTAGCCACGGATCAGGTCGGGGATCAGCCGATCGGCCGCGAAGTCGCCCCCGCCGATGACGTTCCCCCCGCGCGCGGTCGCGACCGCCGTCCGGTGACGCGCCGGTGCCAGGAACGACCGGCGATACGAATCGACCAGGATCTCCGCGCATCCCTTGCTGCTCGAGTAGGGATCGGCACCGCCGACCGGGTCGTTCTCGCGGTAGGCCCACTCCCACTCACGATTCTCGTAGCACTTGTCGCTCGTCACCACGACCGCGGCGACAACGCCGGCCTGGCGGGCCGCCTCGAGCAGGTGGAGCGTGCCCATCACGTTCGTCCCGTACGTCTCCACCGGGTCTTCGTACGATCGGCGGACGAGGGACTGCGCGGCGAGGTGGAAGACAATCTCCGGACGGGTCTCCGCCA
>CAZUVK010000140.1:2757-6506 GCA_964623785.1 uncultured Gemmatimonas sp.
GTGGCGGTAATTTGCTGGGTCAGTGGGTAGCGCGCCATCACGTCGACCAGGGCGGCTCCGTCGCGGATGTCACCATCGACACTCCGAACCCGCTCCCGGAGGCCGGTCAGCTCGAAGAGGCTCGGGTCCGTGGGGGCCGGAAGCGAGAATCCCGTGACGTCGGCACCCATCGCCTTCAGGACGAGGGCGAGCCACGTGCCCTTGAAGCCGGTGTGGCCGGTGACGAGAACGCCACGATCGCGCCAGAACTCCGCGTTCATCGGACGCCAACCGTCCACGGGGCACTGCCCGTCTTCCACAGGTTCTCGAGTGCCTGCTTGTCGCGCGGCGTGTCCATCGGCTGAAAGAACCCTCCATGGCGGTAGGCCGAAAGCTGGTCGGCGCGGGCCAGCTCCTCGAGCGGACGGCGTTCCAGAACCGTGCCGTCGCCCTCGATGTACTCGAGCGCCTCTCGCTCGAAGACGAAGAACCCCCCGTTGATCCACCCCTCCCCGGACTGCGGCTTTTCGGAGAACGCGCGGACGGAATCGCCCTCGAGTTCGAGTGCGCCGAATCGCGCAGGCGGGCGGACGGCGGTGACGGTGGCGAGCTTTCCGCGCGCGCGGTGGAACGCGAGCAGCCGCTCGAGGTTCACGTCCGCGAGGCCGTCGCCATACGTGGCCATGAAGGTCCCCGACCCCAACCACGGCGCGAGCCGCCGCAGCCGCCCGCCAGTCTCCGTCCCGATGCCGGTATCGACCATGTGGACCCGCCAGTCGGGCCGCTCGCCGTCGTGCACCGTGGTCGCGCCGGTGCGGAACTCGATCGTGAGGTCGCTGTGGCGCGGCACGTAGTTGAGGAACCAGTCCTTGACGACCTCGGCCCTGTAGCCGAGCGCCAGCGCGAACTCGTCGAACCCGTACCGCGAGTACCAGCGCATGATGTGCCAGAGGATCGGACGGCCTCCGATCTCGACCATCGGCTTCGGTCGGTTGACGGTCTCATCGCCGAGCCGTGTCCCCAGACCACCCGCGAGAATCGCGACGACCGGCGTTGTCGATCCGTCACTCATCCCTCCCCCACCCCATCGGTTCCGTGTTCCATGCGCCAACCGCCCGTTGTCGGTCCTCCCCTGACTCTTCCCCGGACTTTGCTCTTCCCGATCATCTCCCGACCAGCAGCTTCGCGACCATCCGCGTGCGTGCCCACTCCCCGCGACCCGCCCTGCGGAGCATCGCCACGACCAGGCCGGCGTACGCGCCCGGCAGGGCGATCGGGCGGTACTTCCGGGTGACGCGGAGCCGGTTGCGGAGGAAGTGGTAGTCGGCCTCCACACTGCGTGTCCCCTCGCCTTCAGGCGTTCCCCCGCCGCGGTGATAGACCACGCTGCCGGAGGCATAGCCCAGACCGAATCCCATTCGCCGGCCCCGCATCGCGAGATCGAGTTCCTCGAAGTAGAGGAAGTAGCCCTCGTCCAGCAGCCCGACCTCCTGGAGGAATCGCCGGGTGACCATCATCGAGGCGCCGTAGACATAGGTCATCCGCGACGTGACTTCCGCCTCGCCGGGGCCGTCGCCCGCGGGTGTGCCCGCGCCGATGTGGCGGGGCAGCGCGAACCACCAGTTGTGCCGCGCGCCGCCAAGCGCCTGGTTGATACGCGGGGCCTGATGGTACCGAACGTTCGACCCGCACATCCCGATTCCCGGCGACGCGGCGGTTCGCCGCAGGAGTTCGCCCCCGGCGGCCGGGTCGACGATCGTGTCCGGGTTCAGCAGCCACACCGGCCCGGCGCCGCCGACCGCGAGCAGGTACCGGAGCCCGACGTTCGTCCCGCCAGCGTAGCCGAGGTCCCCTCCGGTATGGATCAGCACGAGACGCGCCCGATTCCCCGCGGGGTCGCCGCCGCGCTCGGCCGTTGCGCGGTCGTACTCCACGTAGTCCACGCGCTCCACGCTCGATGCGGAGCGGTCGACCGGCGGGTGGATGAACGGCCGGAGCGGGTGGTCCGCCGGGAGGAGCGGCACCAGCCGGCCCGCCGCCCAGTCGCGGATCCGCTCGATCGAGCCATCCGTCGACCCGTTGTCGCAGACGACCACCGTTTCCGGGACGGGATCTCCGCGAAACACGCTTTCCAGGCATTCGATCGTGTCGCGCCAGCCGTTCCAGTTCACGATCACCGCCGAGAACCCCTCGCCGATCGACTCCGCTTCCGCGCTTGCCGGCTTCGCCCTCGTCATTGCCATCGACCTCCGGTCCCGGTTCGCAGAACGCCGCGTACGGCGGCGACCGGCGCATGCTTCGCATGACGCGCGCCGAAAGGGCGACGAGGACCCCGTCCCGCGCGCCCCGAACCTTCCTCGCGCGGTTTGTGCACGACGCGGGGTCGTCACTCTGGAGTGCCCGGGCGCCGGCCCCCGATCCGGATTCGAATGAGATGAACCGAGACCCGGACGCAGTGGTTCCAGTCGGGCGAGCCTCGCACGACCCCGAGGTGAGCATCGCCGATCTCTGGCGAACGCTCCGGCGCCGCTGGGCGATGCTGATCGGCGTGTCCGTCCTCGTCACGGCCCTGGTCATGGGGGTCACACTCCTCATCACGCCGGTGTTCGAGAGCGAGGCGATCCTCCGGGTCCGTGCGGGCGAGGAGGCGGGTGGGATGCTCGAGGATCTGCTGCCCATCGCCGGCCTGTCACTACCGGGGCTCGGGAACGCCGACGTGGAAACGGAGGTCGGCATCCTCCAGAGCCGGCGGATCGCCGATCTCGTCGTCGACTCGGTCGCGCTCCATGTGGAGCTGACCCGGCCCTGGCGCACGAAGCGCTCGGACGTGATCGACGTCATCGCGGCCGGCCCGAACGCCGTCCGGGGCGTCTACTCGTTCCGTCGCGGACCTGACGGCACGTACTCGACGAGCTTCGATGGAGACAGTCCGCCCGCCATCCTGCCGTCGGGCATCCGGCTCGGCCATCCGTTCGCGGTCGGGAACATGATGCTCGCGCTGATGCCGACCCTGCGCGACGATCCACCATCCCTCGTGCGGATCCGCGTCCGCCCGTTCCAGCGCGTGGTGACCCGATTCCGCGACCGGTTCCACGTCGCGCGGCAGGACGCGCGGTCGCAGCTCATCGACGTCTCCTTCCGCCACACCGACCCGACCGTCGCGGCCGGCGTGGTCAATTCCGCGATCGACTACTTCCTCGACTTCTCGCGGAGCGCCGAGCAGGCGGAGTCGCGCCGAAAGGTCCGGATTCTCGGCGAGCAGGTGGCGAGCTACGGCGAGGAGCTTCGCGAGGCGGAGGCACGGCGGCAGTCGTTCCAGGAGCGGGAGCTCATCATCGCGCCGGAGGAGCAGGCAACCCAGCAGGTTCGCCGCATCGCGGAGGTGCAGGCGGCGCATGACGCGATGCGGGTCGAGCGGGCGGCGCTCTCGACACTGCTGACGCGGATCGCCTCCTCTTCGGCGGATCCGTCCGGTGAGCCGCCCTACAGGCAGCTGGCGTCGTTCCCGTCATTCATCGCGAACGGCGCGGTGCAGGACGTCCTCCAGACGTTGATGGCGCTGGAGAACGAGCGCGCCGTGCTGCTCGGTCGCCGGACGGAGCGCAACGAAGACGTGCTCGTCCTGGAAGGTCGGATCTCGGACCTCCAGGATCAGCTCTACAACATCGGCGCCAAGGAACTGACCACGGCCGACATCTTCTCCGCCAAGAAGGTCGTGCTGTTCGGCGTACCGGGCGCCTTCACGCCCACATGCAACAACAACCACCTGC
>CAZUVK010000140.1:6516-9678 GCA_964623785.1 uncultured Gemmatimonas sp.
CTCCAGGATCAGCTCTACAACATCGGCGCCAACTTCATCCAGGGGCTCGACCACCAGATCGACGCCGCCGAGGCCGCGCTCGCCGGGTTCGGCGCCGAACTGGAGGCGATTCCGGCCGTTGAGGTCGAGTTTGCCCGACTCGTGCGCGAGCAGGAATTGCTGAGCGAGCTGTACCTTCTCCTGCAGGCCCAGCTGCGCGAGGCGCGGGTGCAGGAAGCGATCGACGACGCCATGGTCCGGGTCATCGACTACGGGCAGGTGATGGAGCGCGCGGCGTTCCCCCGGCCCCTCGTCAGCCTGGTGCTCGCGAGCGTCCTGGGCCTCATGGCGGGCCTGTTCGCGGTCGTCGGCTACGAGTCGGCCAACCCGCACGTCCGGTCGAAGAAGGACGCGGAGCGGGCGGCGCCGGGCGCGCCGGTGCTCGGTGTCATCCCGCCGGTCGGGGCGGGGCCGGCGATCGCTCGGGCGCTCAACGGTCGCATCAGGGTGGGGCCGCTCCCCCTGCGCGGGGCGGGGCGGGTCGCGACCGACGGACTCGTCGCCCGCAGCGATCCGTGGCACCCCGCCTCCGAGGCGTATCGGGCACTCGCCAGCACCCTTCGTGGGGAGGCCACCGCGGAGCCGGGAGTGCTCGTCGTGACCAGCGCCCGGCCCGACGAAGGCAAATCCCGCCTCGCCGCCAACCTCGCGATCGCGCTCGCTCGCGCCGGCACCCGCACCATTCTCGTCGACGCCGACCTCCGCGCCGCGGAACTCACTTCGCTCCTCGGGTCACCCGCGAACCCCGGGTGGCCCCGGCTCCTCCGCGAGGAGATCCCGTTCGGCGAGGTAGTGCGCGACATGACCTCAGGCCCGAACGGAGAACATCCGCCGTTGCACTTTCTGCCCACCGGCCCGCTCGGCCCGCATCCGGCCGAGATTCTGGGCGCCCAGGCGACTCGCGCGTTCCTCGCCGACCTTCGCGGCCGCTACGAGGCCGTCATCATCGACGCACCGCCGCTCCAGGCCGCCTTCGACGCCGCCACCCTCGGCGGGCTCGCCGATGGCGTCATCCTGGTCGTCCGGAGCGGCGTCACGGGACGAGAGTCGGTCGAACTCGCCGCGGCGGACCTGCGCCGGGCGCGGGCCCGCCTCGCCGGCGTGGTCCTCACCGACCACGGCCAGGCCCCTGCCCTTGCCTATCCCTACCGCGCCCCCGCGGCGGACACGATCGACGTGTAGACCCACCTCCCCGAACGATCGCGCCTGCGGAAATCGCACCGGAAGCGCGCGACCAGAGTGATGGAGCTTCCGTCGCGCCAGACGGGCGGATAGCCACAGAACGCACAAAGGCACAGAGTCGAAGCACGGGGGGAGATTGCGGGATTGATTCTCCCCCTCTGAGGACGGTGCCGCAACATTCGAGCGGGTGGGTACGTGGGAGTTCGCCTGAACCCATCCCTCTTCCTGGAAAAGGGCACGCCACGCCCCCTCTATATCGTCCGGCCTCTTTGCGTCCTTGGCTCTCTTTGCGTTAAGCGGTTGGCTCCCACACCAATGCCTCGGAAACCCCACCACCCCCGTCACCCCGCCACCTCCCGCCGCGCTTCGATCTTGAGCTGTTCGTGCCTCCTGTGGCCACCCTCCCGTTCCCCGCGCAATCCGGCCGTCGCCACGCCGATCCCCGTCCACCCCAGCAGGAGAACCAGCCATGAGATCGGCTCCGTCTGCGACTGCTGGAACAGGTTGAAGACCAACATCCCCACGATCATCGGCTGATAGAGCCCGCCACGCATGATCGGATGGACGAAGAGCACGGCTCCGAGCACGACCGCCGCGACCCCCGACTCCGCGAACAGCGTCACGAAGAGCGAGTGGAAGTTACCGTACTTGTTGCCGGGGAAGATGTCCTGCAGTTCGGTGAACGCGTTCCCGTAACCGACGCCGAATAGCATCCGCTTGAGGTCCCGCGTTCCGACCTCCCACCCGCGCGCCAGCACGCTCGCGTGTTCGCGCGAGCTCCCCTCCCCAAGCGTGAACCGCGCGCTCAACACCTCCCAGGCGGCCTCCAGAAATCCCATCGTCGCCGGGAACACAAGCAGGACGGTACACCCCGCGGCCACGACCCCTGCGGCCGCGAGCGCGACCCTCCGCGTCAGGACGAGACCGGTCCGGTGATACCAGGTGACCACGATCATCACGACGCCCGCCAGAATCACGGAGCGCGACAGGGTCAGCGCGATCGAGATTCCCCCCGCCCACAGGATCGCCGTCCGCCACCGGCCCGGCCGGCCGAACATCCATACGAAGTAGCAGTAGATCAGGACGAGGATCCCGCCGTGATTCGGGTCGTGCGACGCCGCGGTGAGTCGCGGAACCACCCCCGCGTAGTTCCCCGGCTCGATCGACACGACGCTCGCCAGTGGGCCCGGCAGCCAGTCCCCGAGGAACCAGTAGCCGACCTGCAGAATGTTGAGGATGACCGACAAGGCGAGTCCCAGCCACGCGCCGACGAGCAGGATCCGCCGCGGGTCCGGACGGTTGGCGATGATGATCCCGATGAGCGCCACCGCGGTGATCTGGACGCAGAGCAGGAGCGTCCGCCGCGCGGACGTCGGGAGGTCGAAGCTGAGGAAGGCGGAAACCAGGACGACGGCGAGGAGCGCGCCTACCAGGAGGACGAATCGAGTCAGGCCACGCGGTAGCCGGATCGCGCCGCCCCTGCCGAGCGCGCCTACAACGCCAAGACCGATGATGACTGGCGAGAGCGCGAGGAACGGGCTCAACAGGAACTCGGCGGAGCCACCGAGAAGGTTGACCCGCGTCAGGCCGAGCACGGCAATCCACAACGCCAGAAGAAGGTCCATTTAGCCCGCGAATGCTCAGTCGAGGGACAGGCGCTCGGCTCCCATCCCTACGCGGATCCCGCTTTCCGCCCGCGCCCCGGCGCCGGCCCGCCGCCGAGCTGATCCACTTCGTCCGCCACCGCCGGCTCCCCCGCCCCGATCGCCCCGCCGCCAATCGGCGCCCCCGATCTCCTGACGACCCCGAGCGCGGACCTCCACGTCTCCCTCCCGTGCAGCGAGGCCAGCACCGCGAGCCCCGCGAATACGGTCATCTCGGATGCGACCACCGACATCGCCATCCCCATCGCGCCGAACCGCGGTTCTGCTCGTCCCGCGG
>CAZUVK010000141.1:0-8284 GCA_964623785.1 uncultured Gemmatimonas sp.
GAATTGAGTACGTCCGGGCCGCTTGGCCCGGTCAGTTGTCCCCGTGGCGCCTTCGCGTCGCGGCGGAACCGTATTCACCACTGGAGAATCAATGTACCAACCCATCGTACGCAGGGCATCAAGAGTGCTCTTGGCGATCGCGGTAGCGGCCGTGGGCATGGGCGCAAGCGCGCTGCACGCACAAGGCGGCTCGATCACCGGACGCGTGGTCGACGAAGTAACCGGGGCACCGCTCGCCACGGTCCAGGTCTACTTGCAGGGAACTGCCCGAAACACGTTGTCCAGCCCGCAGGGCACATTCACGCTGGCCGAGATCCCGCCGGGAACCTATACCCTCGTTGCGCAGCGGATCGGGTTCAGTGAGGGCCGCCTCTCGAATGTTACGGTCGCGGTTGGCGCCTCGGCCACGGTCGAGATCCGACTGGCGCCTCAGGTGCTGTCACTTCAGGAAATCGTCGCCACAGGACTCGTCGACCCGATCGAGGGCGTCCGTTCGCCGATCACGGTCGCGCGCGTGTCGCGTGAAAACATGCCGGTCGCGGCGGCCGGTTCGGCGATCCAGAACCTTCAGGGACAGATCGCGGGCGTGACGGTAGCTCGGAGTTCAGGCCAGCCAGGCACCTCCGCGGCGATTCAGTTGCGCAGTGCGACGTTGCTTCCCTCACCCGGTCTCGCCACCAACCCGCTCATCGTCGTCGATGGCGTGATTCTCGGTGCCGGCAGCGTCGACATCGAGTCGATGGACATCGAAAGCATCGAAGTGGTAAAGGGCGCGTCCGCGGCTTCCCTGTACGGGTCGCGCGCGGCGAACGGTGTCATCAATATCCGCACCAACCGCGGGTCAAACCTCGAAATCGGGACTACGCGCTTCTCGGCCCGTACCGAACTCGGGTTTCAGCAGGCGTTCACGGGGCTGGAGTTGCCGACGCACCATGCGTACATGCTGACCGCCGACGGGTCGAGCTACGCGGATGCGCAGGGCAACCCGGTGGGCCGTGAGAATCGGGTGCTGGAGAATCAGTCCATGCCCGCGCGGCAGTTCATGGACAACCCATACCCGACGCCGACGTACGACAACCTGAACAACGCGTTCAAAGGCGGTCGGTACCAGCAGCATACCTTCACCATCGCCCAGAACACGCAGTCAACCAACTTCGCGATCAGCCTCAATCGGAACCTCGAGTCCGGTACCCTCCCGGGGAGCGACGGCTACCAGCGTAACTCGTTCCGATTGAACCTGGACCATCGGCTCCGGGACGATATGAGCATGACCGCGAGCGCCTTCCACAGTCGGTCGCTGCGGGACAACTCCAGCGTTGCCTTCGGGACACTGTACAGTGCCTTCCCCGATGTCGACATCCTGGCGAAGGACGCTGACGGAAACTTCCTTCAGCTCCCGGATCTCAACGACGACTATGAGAACCCGCTCTGGTCCCAGACCATCCGGGACGATACGGACCGCAATTCGAGGACGCTCGCCAGCGCGGGTGTGACCTACGCACCTCTCAACTGGCTGACGTTCGCCGCGAACGCGAGCTACGACAGACTGGACACGAAGGGCGTGAACTACTGGCCGATCGGCTATCCCACGCTTGGCGCGGCCGACTCGGACGGCGACGGGAGCATCGTGTACAACGCGGATCTCACGGACGCGTGGAACGCCGAGGCACAGGTTTCACTGCTCCGGGATTTTGGCCCGCTGAATGCCCGCATCACGGCCCGCGGAATCTTCGAGCGTGAGCGGAACGAGGACCTCGACGCGAGCGCCTCAGTGCTGCAGATCGCGGGCGTCAAATCGTTGTCCGCGGCGCTCGCCAGCGACCAGCGTTCCAACTCCAGTGAGACCGAGGTCAGGGCGAACGGATACTTGCTCGACTCCGCGCTGGATTTTGATGGTCGCTACATCGGCACATTCCTCATCCGGCGGGATGAGAGTTCGGTGTTCGGCCCGAACGAGCGCGATCACGTCTACTATCGTGTCGCCGGCGCTTGGCGCCTCGGTGAGGAGAGCTGGTTCAACCTGCCGTACGTCAACGAGTTCAAGCTCAGCGCGGCGCAGGGCACGGCCGGTGGTCGACCGGGCTTCTCCGCGCAGTATGAGGTGTGGTCGCTGTCGAACGGTGTTGCGTCGAAGACGCAGCTCGGCAACAGGGACCTCAAGCCGTCTCGCACGACGGAGAACGAAGTGTCGCTGGAGATGGTGATCGCGAACCGGGTCGGCATCGAAGTAACCCATGCCTGGCAGCGGTCCGAGGATCAGCTCTATCAGGTGCCGCTCCTCGCGTTCACGGGTTATACGAACCAGTGGAAGAACGGCGGGACGGTCTCCGGGCACACGACCGAGGTCAGCATCCAGGGCCAGATCATCCAGACGCCGCGGTTCGGCTGGAGTTCGACGCTCGTGGCGGACCGCTCCGAATCGAAGATCGAGGAATGGCCGTTCCCCTGCACGAACCCGGCCTGGCTCTACCGCTGTGCCGGCAACGGTCTGTACGAAATCTGGGGTGTCCGCTGGCTCGACAGCTTCGATCGGCTCGCCACGCACGACGGTGGCGCGGTATCGCAGTTCTCGAACCAGTTCGCTCGCAATGATGACGGTCTGATCGTGTGGGTCGGCGAAGGCCGGACCTTTCGTGACGGTGCCGGCGCGAACGGACAGGTGGGTGACGACGACGACCTCTGGGGTACTCAGGGGAACCTGGGCGGCCGCGTCTACGACTGGGGCATGCCGATCGTTGAGCGCGACGAGACGGGTGGCCAGCCCCGGCAGAAGATTGGCGACGGCACGCACGTGAACCTCGGTTGGGTCAACAGCGTGACGTTCGGCGCCCTTTCGCTGCACGCGCAGATGAACGCCAAGGTCGGTGGCGATGCCGTCAACTCGCAGCACCAGGGTATGGTCAATCCGCGGTACCGCGCGCCGATGATGGACCAGGCGGGCCGCGAAGAGGGCCTGAAGAAGCCTATCGCATACTGGGTCAACCTCTACAACGGCGCGAGCGCCAGCACCTACTTCGTGGAGGACGGCAGTTACCTGAAGCTCCGCGTGCTCTCGGCGAACTATCGCCTCACGCCGACCCAATTGTCGCGATTCGGGCTGGCGCGCACCGGGATCACGAGCTTGCAGCTCGGGCTCATCGGCCGCGATCTGTTCACGGTCTCGAACTTCCGCGGATTCGACCCGGAGCAGGGCCTGGCGGTTACGGGTGCCGCGCAGACCGCGGGCTCCGCGTATCCGCCCTCGCGGACGTTCACGGCCGAGCTTCAGGTCACCTTCTGAGCCAACCCTCAAGAACGAATGGACGATACATGACACTGAAAAACCTCAAGGGACTGGCCGTGGGCGCGCTACTCTTCAGCGCGGTCGGGTGTCAGGACCTGGACATCGTAAACGTGAACGACCCGGACCGGTTCCGGGCGCTCGCGGATCCGCTCGCCCTGCAATCACTCGTTGCGGGCGCCTTCAATGACTGGTTCGCCGCCCAGCACGGCAGTTCCCGCGCGAACCTGTTCATGAACATGGCCACGGAGATGACGTCCTCGACGAACCTGGCCGGCTTCTTCACGGAAGGGATCGAGCCGCGTGTCGCGCACGCCAACCTGGTCAACATCCCGGCCGCCGTTGGCGTCTCCGGTCCGCGTGACCACTGGAGAGACATGCTCGGCGTTCTTTCGCTCGCGGACGATCTGCTCCGCGCGACGGATCCAGATTCGGACGAGTCCATCAGACTCATTATCGACGGGGTGGACCAGACGGCTCGCGGGCGAGCGTTCGCGAGGATGATGCAGGGCATGGCGTGGGGAGTGATGGCGAATCTCTATGACCAGGTTCTCGTCATCCCGGTGGAAGAGGAGATTCCCACGGACATCCCGGGCGCCATCGAGAAGCTCGTCAGCTCGGAAGAGGCACTGGCGGCCTCGCTCGCCGCGCTTGAGGAGGCGAAGTCGATCGCGACGGCGAACCAGATTTCGATTCCGAATCGCTCGAACGCCGGCACGGGACTGTGGTTCATGTCGCCGGATGAGATCACAACGGCGAAGTTCGTCCAGCTGGCGAATACGCTTGCGGCGCGCTTTATCGTGTTGAACGCGCGGACTCCGGCCGAACGGGCCGCGGTCGACTGGAACCTCGTTCGTTCGTACACCCAGAACGGGCTGCAGTCCGATCTGGAGGTCACGCTCGAGACGGCTCGGACGAGCACGCTCTTTTCGGCGGCGCAGGACGAGGTCGGCGGCTGCACGAGCTGCTATCGGTGGGACAACCTGCTCATCGGCCACGGTGATATTTCGGGCAATTACCAGGAGTGGCTCGCCGCGCCTCTGGCCGATAAGACGTGGTTCGAGATCACGACACCGGACCGGCGGCTCACCGGCCCGACCCCGACGTCGAACGGGTCGTACACGCGCTTCCTGCCCGTGGCAACGAACCCGGGCTGCTGCCTGGCTTCGCGTCCGGCGTACTTCCGCAGCCACTACCAGTGGCGGCGGCACGCGCACGACCTCGGCCTTACGGGCAACCGCGATCACGGCAACAACCAGGGCGTCGCGCGCATTGCCACTGTGGACGAGAACCGGCTGTACGAGGCCGAGGCTGAGTTCTACCTCGGCAACCTTCCGGCGGCGCGAGATCTCATCAACGTGACGCGCACGCGCACGCGGGTGATGGTCGACGGGAGCACGGCGCCGGGCCTGCCGCCCGCTACGATTCAGGGCGCGCCACACTCGGCGCCCGGGGCGGACGATTGCGTTCCGCGGACTGACGCGGCCGAGTGCGGTGACCTCCACGTCGCACTCTGGTGGGAAAGAATGATCGAAAACGCGGGCATCGACGCAATCCGCGGGTATCTGGATTCGCGCGCCTTTGGGCTGACGCGCGACTACACGTACATCGAGCTTCCGATTCCGGCGAACGAACTGGATCAGCTCGGGATTCCACTCTACACCTTCGGTGGACAGGGTGGTGAGAGCGCGGCAGTGTACGCGCCTGTGGGCAACGGGTGGTCAGGTAACCCATAGGATTCGGGCTTCACTCGGATAGCGTTGGAAGCCACCCGCAAAGGCTGAGGACGGGTCAAACCCGCCTCAGACTCGGAACAAAAGAGAACCGGGCGCCCGGCAAACCAACCGGGCGCCCGGTTCTCTTTTGTGACCGTGCTCCTCGCGAATCCGGCTACCGCGAGGGTGGCGGCACCTGACTGAGGGTCACGACGATGGCCGCCTCCACGGCCCGATTCATTCCAACCACACCCGCGACGCGAGAGGCCACCGTCGCCCCGTCCATGTACTCGAGGCGGAAGGCCTGGTCAGCGGGAATGGTGCGAAGAGTCTCCAGTGGACCGAAGTAGGCGCCGTCACGGACCACCGCTATTTCGGTCGTCTGAGTGAAGCTGCGGATGCCGCGGCTACGCAGCCACAGGGGCCGGAGCCGCTCGACGGCCTGATAGAGGTCCGACACCTGGGCGGTGAGGAGTTCGTCGCGTTCGATAACGTCGTTGTTCCTGTCCGCCATGCCGCCCGTGGTCGCGCAGGCGACCGTCACCGGTACGACAATGGCTAATAGGGTTCTCCATCCGATGTTCGCGATCGTCGCCATTCTGGCTCCTTATGCAGGCGAAGGAATCTTGCTTCGAATCAGAGGGACGGACCAAGATAGTGGATTGCCAGTCGTTCGGTAGTCGGATGGGCTTCCGGACAACCCATCATATCGCCCTAAGTCTTCCCGGATCGGAAGCGTGATCGAGGTGGGAATTCCCGGGGACGGGCCCGGTCTCGCCTGGCTACCGACGAAGAAACGGGAGAGGGGGCATCCGGTGATCCCCGATGCCCCCTCGCTTCCATCATGTCCGGTGGTCTGATGACCCGCCGGACCCCTCAGGCGTAGTGCGACACCTCAGTCCCAGGGGTTATACGTCAGCGACCGGTCGCCGCCGACGCCGCCAAAGGTGTACTCCGCCATCTCATACTGCTCAAGCACGTTCCCCGGAATCGGCCAGTGTTCCGGCGACCCGTCCGGGAGCATCCCGAAGCCGCGCGAATCGGCGTACCCGTAGAGCACGTCCGTGGCGGCCATCTCGACCATCCGTTCGTATCGGAGCGCCGTCCGGGCCGTTCCGCAATCCCCGTTGTCCCTCCGCGGAACGCACGCGCCATCGACGGTGGGGGCCACGCCCTGGTTCGCCATCGTCAGCGGCGGAAGCCCATCGAAAGTCTGCCCGGCGCCGGGATGGCCCGTACCGGCCTGCGTCGTCTGCGAAGCGGTGCGGCTGCGGTTGATCAGATCGAGCGCTTCCGCCGTGACTCCGTCCGTCCGCAGAATCGCCTCGGCGCGGAGGAGGGCGTTTTCATGGGCAGTCGCCAGGTACGTGGTGCCCGTCTTGTACCCGGTGTTGTCCGCGGTCCGCAGTGCCACCGCATCCCAGGGAAGGTTCTCGCGGATGCCATGGCGCGCCCACTGATAGTTGCCCATGAAGTAGCTTCCGCGGGAGGCTGTGAAACCGTCGTCCTCGCCCGCGGCGGTGCATGGCGCCACTGGCGTGGTGGTGGCGGGGCACCGGTACCGGGTGTACGACCCATGGCTCGTCGGCGTGGGGCCGGTGATCCGTCGGTCTGGCGTCACGATGTCGAACCGGACGCGATTCACCGGGGGTTGGGAGATCCAGTCCTGGTACGCTCCAGACTGATCCGCCATACCGACCGTCCGGTAATCCCAACGATATCCGCCCAGCTGCGCGGGGTGACCCGTGGTCGTACCCATCCCATGGATCCGCAGGTAGGTTGTGTGCTGGCGGGATTCCTCCAGCCGGACACCCAGGTCGTTGCCAGGCTGGATGCCGCCCGCGGTGTAGGCCTTCACCCGCGCCCAGTCCACGGCCTGCCGCTCCTGCGGGTTACGCGCGTTTAGCACCAGGAGCCGGGCCGCGAGCGTGTTCGCGATCTGAACGAACCGCGCGCTCGTAATATCCGTGGGCGATCCGAACCATTGCCCCGTCGGTCCCCCGGTGGCCGGGAAGACGATATTCGGATTGGACTGAGCGATCTGGATCGCCTCGTCGATCGAGGCGAGCGCGTCCACCATGGCCTCGTCGTACGACTTCAGACTGCTCCGGGGCAACTCGGCGAGTTCCGCGAAGGAGAGGGCGCCCATGTCGAGCGTATCCGACACGATGTTGACCTGGTCGAAGATCAGCGCCTGGTATCCCCATGACCAACCCTGGACGAGCTTCGCCATGGCGCGCGCACGCGCCGTATGGTCCACGCCGTCCACCACGATGTCAGTCCCGCCGTTTATCAGGAAGAGGGCGTCGTAGGCATCGGTCGACGGCTTCCCCAACATTCTCCAGAACACGCGCGGCGCGTGGGGCCCCAGCGTGGTCGTGATGACCGAGGCGTTATTGATTGCGGGCCGCGGCTCGACGAGGTCCAGGTACCACTGCGAACTGGTCGCGGTGGCCAGGCTCGTCGTGATGTTCGAGCCCGCCGCTCCCCAGAGCGCGAAGGAGAGTGGACCCAGCACCTCCCCTGTGGCGTTGGACCCCGTCAACGCCGCGAACAGCTGCGTCCCGAAGGAGCTGGCGACCAGGGTCTGCACGTCCTCGGGATTGCCGAGGACCTTCTGCCGATCCGGATCGATGAGGTTGTCGACCTGCAGGTCCATGCAAGCCGTTCCAGTGAGGAGCAGGGCGCCCAGCAGGAGCGGGGCGCGTCCGGCTCTTCCTTGTCGCTTCTTATTTCGCATGTGTCGTAGCCTATTCAGTTTAGTGCCGGGATCAGAAGGTGACCGAGACCTCGGCCGTGAACGTGCGGGTGCTCGGATACGCCGCCCCACCGACATTCGCGCGGTTGTTGAGATTCAACGACTGCTCCGGGTCGAACCCGCTGAAGTTCGTGATCGTGAATATGTTACGACCCACCAAACCCACCTGAAGGCTCTCGACCCCGACTCCGCCGAGCCCGACCCGCTGGAGCTGCGACGGATTGAGTCGGTAGTTCACTCCGAGTGTCCGCAGCTTGAGGTAGCTGGCGTCCTCCACCGCGTACCCGTAGCCGGCCGACGCCAGCGCCGTCCTGTAGTAACCGTACGGCTTCTTCAGGCCATCGGGCTTTCCGGACTGATCCTGATACGGGGTGTTGAGGTTCTCCGAGCGAGTCATCCCCGCGAACCACTCATTGTTCGCGTCCGCGCCAAGTGAGGCGTGGAACTGCGTGTGGAAGTTGAACCCACGAACGCGGACATTGTTGATCCACCCGATGTTGAGCGGGTTGCTGTTTCCGATCTCGGGCCGCG
>CAZUVK010000141.1:8294-9610 GCA_964623785.1 uncultured Gemmatimonas sp.
GCTGTCCGCGCGCGGCGTGGAGGTCGCGCTGGCCGGCATCGCGCACGATGTCCGCACGCCGCTCACCGGCATCGTCGCACTGGCCGAGCTGCTGGCTTCGTCCGATCTCGGGCCGCGCGAGGCCGCCTGCCTGGTTTAACAGGTAGATCGGCGTCCCCCACCAGACCCTTTGCTGGTCAGCCGTGCCCGAGAATGGGGCCTGCGTGCCCCACGTACCCGGAGTGACCTCGCCGTTCACCAGGCCGTCCCTGTACCCATGCTCGCCGACCCAGACCAGCAGCCCCTCGTCATTGATCTGGAACTGGTCTCTGAACTCCCACAGCCGCCCATCCCAATGGGTCTCCAACTGTGCCAGGCTGGTGAGCTGCAGAGACCCGTAGATCCCGTAGATCGGGACTGGCCCACCCGTCGCCTGGTCCCTGTCGCAGTACCATCGGTAGGCTTCCTGCGTGCAGGGGACATCCCACCGGGTAATCTCGGAGTATGACTTGTCCGCCGTAACGACGGTGCTCCAGTTGAAGGTGGGGCGGTCGATCACGGTCCCGTCGAGTGAGAACTCGGTGGTGTGACCGGTCACCGCGCCCTGGTTGATCCACTGGTTCGGGAACCCGACGAACGACGGCAACGCGACCTGGGTCAACTGATGCGTCGTCTCCTGCCAGGCGTGCGTCAGCTTGACGCCGAACCGGTTGAAGAGGATCAGGTCGAGCGAGGCCTCGTTCTCCGTCGTGTGTTCGGGACGGAGGTTCCGGTTCCCCAGCGTGTTGCGTCCCAACGCGCCGGTGGTCGCGTTGATGCTGAACGTCTCGTACTGGTACGCCCAGGACGGGCGGCCGCCGGCGGTCCCGCGGGCGAAGCTCAGCTTGAACTCGTCAACGTTCGGGAGGTTGAACCAGCTTTCCTGGCTCAGTCGCCACGCGCCGGCCACCCGGTAGTAGTTGTGCCACCGGTTGTCCACCCCGAATAGCGAGCTTCCGTCGCGGCGGATGAGGGTGGTGAGGATGTACTTCCCGTCGTAGTCGAACGCGAGGTCGCCCAGATACCCGAGGGCGCGAATCTCTCTCTCACCCGAGCTGGCGCTCCGAAATTCCAGCGGCGTGTTCTGGATGGTCGGGATCCCCGCGACGATGAAATCCCTCCCGAAGCGGGTGTCGCTGGTCGTCCTGTCCTTCTCGAGAAGTGTGCGACCGGTCAGCCGGGCGTTGAGGGGGCCGAAGTCGTATCGGAGTGAGACCTGGGCTTCCGCGTTCCAGGTATCGGTGACGAACCCGGTGTACGTGATGCTCCCGCCGTCCGTGGCCGTCCCGACACCCGCG
>CAZUVK010000142.1:0-7408 GCA_964623785.1 uncultured Gemmatimonas sp.
CTGCCCGTAATCACCCAGATTCCGCTTACGAAGCTCGAGGGGAAGGTGCGCAGGGTCTATCCGTTCGAGGTGCTGCTCCCGAAAGAGGTCGTGGGAACTGGATGGACCAGCATCGCGATGCCCCAGCAGGTGCGTGCCATCGACAGGTCGCGACTCCTGGAGAAGATCAGCGAGTTGACCGACCCCGGACTACAGACGAGCATCGAGAACCGCCTGCTGGAGCACTTCGGGATCGCGTTCGAGATCGAGGAACTGTAGACGACGTCACTCCTCCACCGCCGCCGCGTCCGCCGCCTCCGCCGTCCCCACCGGCGGCGTCCGCACGATCCGCCCCTCGTCGACAGGCCCGCGCCGCGCCGGCAGCCCCATGATCTCCCGCAGCTCCTCTTCGTCCACGACCTCGCGCTCCAGGAGCCGATCCGAGAGCACGTCGAGCGTGTGACGGTCCGCTTCCAGGATCGTCCGAACCCGCTGGCACGTTCCGTCGATGATCCCGTAGACCTCCCGGTCGATCGCGCGCGCCGTGTCCTCGGAGTACTTGCGTTGCTGGCCGCCGAACAGTGTGCCATCGCTGTCGGCCACGAACTGGGATGCCGGCGCGCCACGATAGTTGATCGGTCCCAGCTCGCGTGACATCCCGTACTCCATCACCATCCGGCGCGCCAGGTCGGTCACCCGCTCCAGGTCGTTCCCGGCGCCGGTCGACACCTCGTCGAACACGATCTCCTCGGCGACCCGTCCCCCGAGCAGGACCGCCACCCGGTCCATCAGCTCCTGCTTCGTGAGCAGGTACCGATCCTCGGTCGGCAATTGCTGCGTGTAGCCGAGCGCCGCCAGCCCGCGCGGGATGATCGAGATCTTGTGGACGGGGTCCGCCGTCTCCACCCGTTCGGCCACGATCGCGTGGCCCGCCTCGTGGTACGCGACGATCCGCCGTTCCTTGTCGTTGATCAGACGGTTCTTCTTCTCCAGACCCGCGATGATCCGGTCCACAGCATCGTCGATCTCCTGCATCGTGACGGTGCTCCGGTCCCGTCGGGCCGCGAGCAGCGCGGCCTCGTTCAGGAGGTTCGCCAGGTCCGCTCCGACGAACCCTGGCGTTCGCCTTGCCACCTGCTCGAGGTTTACCTCGGGGTCAAGCTCGATGTCCTGGGCGTGGAGCAGGAGGATGTCGTAGCGCCCCTTCACGTCCGGTCGGTCCACCAGGATCTGGCGGTCGAATCGGCCGGGCCGGAGCAGCGCGGAGTCCAGGATCTCCGGGCGGTTCGTCGCCGCCATGATGATGACCCCCAGCCGCGGCCCGAACCCGTCCATCTCCACGAGAAGCTGGTTGAGCGTCTGTTCGCGCTCGTCATGGCCGCCCATCATCCCGCCGGCGCCACGCGCCTTCCCCAGCGCGTCCAGCTCGTCGATGAAGATGATGCACGGCGCCTGCGCCTTCGCCTGCGCGAACAGGTCCCGCACCCGCGCCGCCCCGACCCCGACGAACATCTCCACGAACTCGGCGCCCGAGATCGAGAAGAAGGTGACGCCCGCCTCGCCCGCCACGGCGCGCGCGAGCAGCGTCTTCCCCGTCCCCGGCGGACCCACGAGAAGCACGCCCTTCGGGATCCGGGCGCCCAGTTTCGCGAACTTCTCCGGCTTCCGCAGGAATTCGACGATCTCCACCGTCTCCTGCTTTGCCTCATCGACGCCCGCGACATCGTCGAACGTCACGCCGGTGCCCTCCTCGCCCACGATCTGCGCCCGGCTCTTCCCGACCGTGAGCACCCCCTGCGTCGGGTTCATCCGCCGCAGCATGTAGAGCCAGAAGAGGAGGATGAGCCCGACCGGCAGCAGCCAGACGAGCGCCTGGGAGAACCATCCCTGCAGCGCGCCGTCGTATGCCACGCCGTTCGCGTCCAGGAGGGGGATGAACTCATCGTCCGGCACGGGTGGCGGCGTCGATCGCCATACCAGCGGCGCCGCGGCGGAAGTGTCGCGCGGCAGCGCCTCGATCACGGTCGGGCCGATGCGGACTTCCGCGACCTCGTTGGCCGCGATCCGGGCCTTCAGCTCGCTGTAGGGGATGACGTTGGCGCCCTGCCGACCGAGGATGCTCTGCAGGGCGATGAGGATCAGGAACGCGAGGAAGAAGTAGCCGAGCGAGAACCGAGTACGACGGTCGTCCATCGGTCCCGCGCTCGACGGTCCGGACCTGCGATCGCGCGCGCCTCTGCGACGTTCCGTCGGGTCGATCTCGGGGTTGGCCATGACGATTGCGGGGGGCAAGAGTCAGACCATGGACCGTCCCGCCGGGATGGAGGAAAAGCGAACGGGCCGGACGCCAATCTCGGCGCCCGGCCCGTTCTTCTGCTACCCGCCCTTCGCGATCAGCTGCGGAAGTTCGGGTTGTTCAACACCTCGTCGTCCGGCAGCGGCATGCACGTCTGTGTGCCGAAGACGCCACCCTCCTGCTCGTTGTAGTACGGCGTGCCAGACGCCGGAACGTACTTCGCGTTGGTCGGGTTGCGCCGCCAGTCGCTCATCATCTTGGCTTCGAGGTAGAAGTCGCGAACCTTCTGGTCGAGAAGGTCGGTGAGCGTATCACCCGACGGGGTGAACACCGAGCCCGCGCCGCCCTCAGCCTGTCGTTCGGCGATCAGCGCAACAGCCGCCGCCGGGTTGCCCGACTTCAGCTGCGCCTCGGCCGCGATGTACCGCGCCTCGAGGCCCGAAGCGAACCGAATATCGTCTCCCCAGTCCGTGTACTTCGTCTGACGATAGAAGTCCAGGTACGCATCCTGAGCCTTCAGCGGATACTCCGGGGTCTGCTCGAGAATGTTCGGTACGCGGCTATCGTTCAACGCCCGGAAGTATGGCGGCACCACGAGGGCCGGGCGCTGGAGCGTGAACGAGTGGACGGTGTTGCCCAGTGCCGTCCGGTTCGACGGGTCGTCGACTTTCGGCGCGAACATCACAAAGTCGGCGGGTACCTGGCCGGCAACCGTGGCGGCCTCGGCGTTCTTGCCCTGGAAGAGCAATGCCCGCGCGAGGCCGACTCTGGCCGCGTTGACCAGACCCGGCGCGGTCGCGTGCGTGGCAGCACCGGCGACGGAGATGACCTTCTGGAACCTCGCCTCCGACTCCGCCGCACCCTGCATCGACGTGAGCGGCGCCCCCATCGAGTTGACCCCGCTGCTGATCACCACCGTGCAGAAGAGCTCCGCCTCGAGCAGAATCGCCCACCCGGAGGCGAAAGCACCACGCGCGATGTTGATGTTGCTCGATGCGTCATCCGCATCGGCAAGGATCTCCTGGACCCGTTCACCCGTCGAGATTGCCCGGGCCAGCGGCGCGTAAATCTCATCGTCGAGCGTACCGTTCCTGGAGCCGTCCGGTCCGTCGTCGATATTCCGTCGCGCCATGTCCGTTCGGGTCGGGAACGAATCGCCTTCCCATGCTTCGCCGCTGAACCAGGCGCCATAGACGACGGCGTCGTCGAAAGCGTCGAAGAGGTTGTTGAGCGCCGACTGCGCGAACGTCGGCGCGTCCTGGACCGGGTCGACTGTACTGGCGTCGATCACAGTGGGGTTGAGAACTTCGAGCCAGTCGCTGCAGCCCGTCGCGGTCGTGGTGGCCGCGACGATCAGCGCGGTGCCCAGTCTATTGATTCCGTTTTTCATGGTTACGTGCCCCCGATCAGAAGGAAAGGTTCATCTTCAGGACCAGGCGGCGCGTCTGTGGCACCGTGAAGAAGTCCTCGCGTACGAAGGAGGTCTGGCTCGCGGTTCCCGCGCTCAGCACCTCCGGATCCGCACCCGTGTAGTCGGTGAACAGCGCCAGGTTGCGCGCGCCCAGGGTGATCGAAGCCGAAGAAGCACGGAAGCGGTTCGCCAACTCAGCAGGCAGGAAGTACGTGGCCGCGATTTCGCGAATGCGCACGAAGTCCGCTGACTCGAAATACTGATCGTGGACGTTCGTGAGCGGAATCGCGAGCGGCTCACCGAATTCGTCCTTCAGTGACTCCGCGGCGAACGGGCCCCAGCGCCGCATCCTTTCTTCGGTTGTCAGAATCTCGTCGCGACGAACCGCAAGCTCGGATGTACCGAACGAGCGCTCGCGGAACTGCATCGTGTTGTTATAGATGTGGTTCCCACCCTTCCAGTCGACCTGGCCAGAAAGCTGGAAGTTGTTGAGCAGTGTGATCGATGTGCCAAAATTGCCCTCGTAGGTCGGCAGCGAGTTGCCGAAGAACTCGTCGGCGTCAGAGACGATGACGCAAGGTGCGCGAACGCCGTCGACCAGCCGGCAGCGAGGATCACCGGCCACTTCGATCACTTCCCGGACGAGGCGTGTGGAAAGGAAGCCCATCGAGTGCCCCGCTTCCATCCGCGCGACCGTGCCGAATGGCTCGACATCACCAAGGTCCACCAACTCGTTTTTGAGCGTGCTGCCGGCGATCCGCGCTTCCCACTGTACGGTCGGCGTGTTGAGGATCGTGCCGCGAAGCGCGTACTCGATTCCCGAGTTGCGAGTCTCGCCGATGTTCACGAACGGATTGGACGATGCACCCGTCGAAGGCGGGACCGGCCGACGGAGAAGCACGTCCGTGGCCACCTTGCTGAAGTAGGTCAACTCAAGGCCAAGGCGGTTCTGGAAAAATCCCGCGTCGAATCCCGCCTCAAACTCGGTGCCGCGTTCCGGCTTGAGATCAAGATTGCCGGGGTTGAGCGGAACCACGCCCGCACTGGATCCCGTGCCCTCAAGGATCGCGAATGGACGCGCCTCATACGTTTCCAGCGACGCGCCTGATGTCGGAGAGCGGCCTGTCTGCCCCCACGCCGCGCGAAGCCGCAGAGATGGGATGGTGCTCGCAAGTCCGTCCCAGAACGCTTCTTCCGAGATCACATAGCTGGCGCCGACCTTCGGGAGGAAGAACGCCTCGGCGTTCTCACCGAAGCTACTGTTCTGGTCCACCCGGGCGCCGAACTGCAGATACAATCGATCGTTGAAGCTGAGGTCCCACTGACCCAGCACGCCGACACGCTTCGTGTCTGAGTACCCCTGTGAGGCGCTGATCTGCGCCGCGTCGCCCACCACCCGGTTGCCGGTGGTGACGAAGCCGACGCCAAAGCCCGACACCCGGTCATACTTCTCGGAGACCAACTGCGCGCCGAAGGAGAGCTTGCTCGCGATGCTCTCGCTCAGGTCATTGCTGATCGTACCCAGGTAGTCCAGCGTGAGGACGTCGTTGTTGACCCGGATCTCCTCGAGGTCGCCCGTGTTGGTGTCGCCCTGATACCAGTTGAGTGAGTTGATCGGGAAGTACTGGACTGAGTTTCCGCGCGTGAAGTCGCCGCCGATCGTGAGGCGGTTCGCCAACCAGCTCGTAGCCAGATAGTTCACCTGAATCGTGGGATTGACTCGCAGGTTCGTGCTCACCGACTCGATCGCCTTGATCGCCTCGAACGGCCGACCCGCGTAGGTCCCGAGCGTCCTCTGGCCGTTCACGATCCGGACCGCAGCGGGACTCCCAAGATACGCAACGCCCAGGTAGCCGTAGACGTTGTTGTCGTTCATCGGCAGGTCGAGCTTGTTGTTCGTCAAGCCGAACCCGGCGTCGATCGAGAGCTTGGCGTTGGGCGTGAAGTTGAAGTTGGTCCGTACCGAACGCCGCTCCATCGCGTTGTTCGGCAACGTCCCGTCTTCGTCGTCGGCCGAGAGAGAAACGTAGTAGCCGTAGCTGTCACCGCCCCCGCGGGCGCTGTAGTTGAGCGACTGGAGTGACCCGTTGCGGAAGACATCGGTCCGCCCGAGTGGGTTGTCACTCACGACGTCGCCAGCACTGAGGCCCCCACAGAGTCCGTTCTGAATCGTGACCGCCGCGGCCGTGCACCGATAGTAGGCGGTTAGCGGAGTGAAGTTCGGGTCAATGTCGTTGTACTCGAACGAGAGGCTCTGGACGAACTGGTTTGAACCGAGCCGACCGCGCTTGGTGATGATCTGGATCACTCCGGCCGACGCGTCGGCGCCGTAGAGCGTCGCCGCGGCCGGACCCTTCACGATCTCGATCGACTCGATGTCCGCGGGGTTGATGTCCGAGAGCCGGCTCTGGCCCTGACCACCCAGCGACAGACCGCCGCCCGTGAGGTTCGACTGCGTCCGCGAGTCGGCCATCACGCCGTCGATGATCAGAAGCGGCTCGTTGGAGAGCGAGATCGAACTCGCTCCACGAATCCGGATCTGCTGGGCAGTGCCCGTCGAACCCGACGAAGCCGTCACCGACATGCCCGGCACCCGCGCCGTGAGCAGGTCCTGAAGACTTGACACGGGTGCAGTCTCGACGATCGACGAAGCGTTGACCGACGCGACCACCGCCGAGTTTGCCCGCCGTTCGACGGCCCCCGCCGTACCCGTAACGACGACTTCATCGAGCGCGACCGCCGAGGTCGTGAGCCGGAAATCCACCGCCGCGGCCGCACCGGCGGACACCGTCACCGTCTGCGTCAAGGATGCATACCCCAACCGCGACGCACGAAGCTCCGCCGTGCCCGCTGGCACGTTCGCGAGCGAGTACCTTCCCTGCACGTTCGTGAGTGTGCCCAGGCTCGTGCCCGCCACGAACACCTGGACGTTTGCCAATGGCTGGCTCGTGACATCATCCACCACCTGCCCGCTGATCGTGCCGCCGGCCTGCGCCGACAGCGCCGTCGGTACCCCGACGACCATGATCAGCAACGCGATCGTTCTGAATAGTTTTTCCATGAGTTTCTTCTCCACGTGACACCGGGTTGAGTGGTACCGGCGCAAGCGTTCCGCCCACGTTGAACGGACGTTCGATCAACAAAACGACTGCTCGTATCGGTTGTCCTCCCTGGGTTCGGGTGGCAAACGACGAAAGGCCTTGTCGGGCCTAGGTTTAAGCTGGTCGGAACGCCCTTCTCATCCCACTCTCAACAGCGGTCCGTCGCGTGGGCGATCCCTGGAGGCGACGGGCGGAACCAGAACTGTCCCGAAGAGAACTCGTCAAAGCAATGGTGGACGCCGGCGCGCGAGGCGGACGGCGTCTTCAAACCCTGCAATGAGCTAGTTAACTCCGGGGAAGGATGAGTCTCAGGAGCCCACAATAACCGGTGGGCGCGAGCGCGGCAAGATGTTCATCGCGCGTCGAACTCTTACGGCCGCAGTAACTTCGGGCGACGACCGCCCCTTGGCAATAGGTCGGACCGAGCCGACCCGGCATGAGTGCTCGCCAATGGGGCCGTGAAGAGACACGTTTTTTTGCATGGAAGATCAGCTCAGCGGCGGCGGAGCAGGCTCGAGCATCTGCGTCGCGCGCAGGAGCGCCCGCGCCTTGTTGAGCGTCTCCTCGTACTCGGCGGCGGGGTCGGAATCGGCGACGATGCCGGCGCCCGCCTGGACGTGG
>CAZUVK010000142.1:7418-9574 GCA_964623785.1 uncultured Gemmatimonas sp.
CTCATCGATGATCTCCATCGCGCGCACCTTGGGCGCGCCGGAGACGGTGCCGGCGGGGAACGCCGCGCGCAGCACGTCCATCGCGGTGATCCCGGGGCGGATGTCTCCTTCCACGGTCGAGACCATGTGGAGGACGTGCGAGTACTTCTCGATGATCATCCGTTCAGGGACGCGGATGCTCCCGTAGCGCGCCACCCGGCCGATGTCGTTGCGGCCGAGATCAAGGAGCATGAGATGTTCTGCGCGCTCCTTCGGGTCCGCGAGCAGATCATCCGCCAGCTCCAGATCCTCGTCGGCGGTGGCGCCGCGTCGGCGGGTCCCCGCGATCGGCCGCACCACCGCGACGCCATCCTCGACCCGCACGAGAACTTCCGGCGACGAGCCCACCAGCTGGAAGCCATCGAGCTCCAGATAGAAGAGGTAGGGCGACGGGTTCAGCGCCCTCAGGACCCGGTAGAGATCGAACGGTGGCGCCTCGAGCGGAACACTCAGCCGCTGCGACAGCACGACCTGGAAGGCATCACCGGCGGCGATGTATTCCTGGATTCGCCGGACGTTCGCCTCAAACTCCGGTCGCGTGACGCTGCTCGTGAACGGTGGATCGGTGACGGGCGCGCTCGTCGGCTGCAGCGGCGCCGGGCCCTCGCCGGACCGGAGGCGCGCGATCAGCGCGTCGATCCGTTCGCCCGCGGCGTCGTACCGGCGGCGCAACTCCGCCTCGTCCGCGTCCGTCACGTCCACGCCGACGATCACCTTCGCGCGCCCGAAGAGGTTGTCGATCGCGAGCATCGCGTCGGTCAACATGAAGAGCGCGTCCGGGAGCCCCAGCGTGTCCGGCGGCGCGTCCGGCAGCCTCTCCACGTGGCGGACGATGTCGTACCCGAAGAAGCCGACCGCGCCGCCCCAGAAACGCGGCAGGCCGGGTAGCTCGGCGGGCGTGTGCCGGGACATGATCGCGTCGAGGTCCGCCAGCGGATCGGCGACCGGTTCGCCCTCCGTCCATCCATCCTCCGGCGTCCATCGGTCGATCCGGTCCCGGACCAGCCGCCAGGCCGCGCGCGGCTCCGTCCCGAGGAAGGTGTACCGCGCCCACGTCTCCCCACCCACCACCGATTCGAGCAGGAACCCGAACGGCGGGCGCGCGATCTTCAGATATGCGGAGACGGCGGTCTCCGTATCGAAGAGCATGTCGCGGTAGACCGGAACCAGCGTTGCGTTGCGCGCGTACGCCTTGAATTCGTCGAACGTCGGATCCAATGGACGGGAATCGTGAATGGTGAAGAGTGAATCGTGATGGAAAAGCGGGTTTTGGGCGGGGTTTGTCAACGGAGCGAGGGGGCGACGACCACTTGGGAGGACAGAGGAGACGCTGCCGGCGGTCGCCGCGATGAGCGGAAGCTCAAGCGGGAAGGCGACTTGCGCGTCCGGGTGGGCGTGGCAGTCCTCTTGCGGCGGACAGGGGCCGTATCCGGGCGATCGCAATGCCCGGCTCACCTTTGAATCAGGGACCGGTGGAAGATGAGACTTCCAATACTTGGCGGGTTCGTGGCGCTGGCGGCGCTCGTGGCGGCACCGGCGGATGCCCAGCAGGGCGGGCGGTTCGCGGTTGAGCCCTATTTCGCGTATGGGTTCTTTGGGGAGCTTCCCGAAGCGGAGATCACGCTCGAGGCCGCGCCTACGTTCGGCGTTCGGGCGGCCTGGCGCTTCGACCCCCAATGGGCCGTCTTCGGCAACTTCCAGCGGTCGACCCCCGCGATGACCCGTGAACTGACCGACATCGACCTCGGTGAGATGAACGTGGACCACTGGACCACCGGCGTGGAGTTCGCCTATATCCCGCGGGGTGGCGCCGAAGGCATGATCCCTCTCCTCTTCGAAGCCGGGCTCGGCCAGGCAAGGTACGAGACCGACGTGAACAGCTTCGCGGTCAACCTCGGACTCGCCAGCGGGCTGCGGCTGACCGACTACCTCGGTATTCGGTACGGCGTGAATGACTACATCTCCAACTACAACGGTGACGGCCTCATCAACCAGATCTTCGTGAACATAGGGGTGGAGGTCGTCTTCTAGGGCTCGGCTCCTGCGCGGTTGGTTGGGGAGATTCACCGCGAAGCGATCTGAGGTGGTCTGTCAAGGGCAACGCGGGGCGCGGCGAC
>CAZUVK010000143.1:0-328 GCA_964623785.1 uncultured Gemmatimonas sp.
ACTCCACACCTTCCAGGTCCTCGTCGATCATCCGGTTCACCGCGTTACCACCACCACCACCGACGCCGATCACCTTCATCAGGGCGTTCTGGGACATCATGTCATCGAATTCGAAGATCATGCTCATGCTTTCCTCCTCCAGGAATGGAAGTGGCTGACGGTGAATGAATACCGGCGTCGAATGCCGAAGCGATCAGAAGAAATCATTGAACCAGTCACGCACCCACTTGATGACGGTCGCGGGAGCGCCGACGGCGGCGCCCTCCTCGGCCATCTCGGCACCGATGCGCAGTGAACCGTAGAGAGCGAGCCCGGTGGCCGTGGCGAA
>CAZUVK010000143.1:338-3687 GCA_964623785.1 uncultured Gemmatimonas sp.
TGGGTGGGCGGACGGACTCCACGAGCCCGGTGAGCGCGGCGCCGGGGTACCCGACCCGCACGGGGCCCGTGAACGTCGCCTCGGCCAATTCCCTCACTCCGTGGAGGGCCGCCCCTCCGCCCGTGAGCACGACACCACCGGATAGCCTGTCGGAGACGCCGCTCTTCTCGATCTGTTCGGCGACGAGCCCGAATATCTCGTCGAGTCTCTGTTCGATGATGTGAGCGAGGAGTTCGCGGGCGATCTGGCGGACCTCGCCGGGCGCGCCGCCGGCGACCTCGAAGGCCTCGCGCGGGTCGATCCCGGCGCTGCGGGCCGTTCCCCAGGTCTCCTTGGCGCGGACCGCCTCGGCGTAGGGGAGCGAGAGTCCCTTGACGATGTCGTTGGTGACTGTCGCCCCGCCCCACGGTAGCGCGGCGAGATAGCGGACCTTTCGGTCGTAGAAGAGCGTGACGTCGGTCGTGCCGCCGCCGAGTTCCACGAGGGCAACCCCGACATCGCGCTCGTCCTCGGAGAGCACGGCAAGCGACGAGGCGAGTGGCTCGAAGACCAGCTCCGCGACCTCGTATCCCGCCTGATCGACCGCCTTCCGGAGGTTCTGCCCGGCTGAAGCCGAGCCGGTAACGATGTAGACCTCGCTCTCGAGGCGGGTCCCGGCCATCCCGATCGGGTCGCGAATGCCGCCCTGCGAATCGACGATGTACTCCTGTGGGATCGCGTGGAGGACCTCACGATCGCCGGGAACGACGACCGCGCGGGCGACCTCGTGGACCCGCTCGATGTCGCGCGCCGTGATCTCCTTGCCGCCGACGGCGACCAGGCCCATCGAGGCCAGACCGTGGACGTGCTCGCCCGCGATTCCCACGTACAGCCGCTTGAGGGTAACCCCGGCCATAAGCTCGGCTTCCTTGACGGCTCGCCGGATCGAGTCGGTCGTGGCTTCGAGGTCGGTAACGACTTCGCGGCGGATCCCGGTCGTTCGAGCCTGGCCGACCCCGAGCACCTTCACGCGCGGCGCGCCGCCTTCGATGCCGACATCAGCCACAACGACCGAGGTCTTCGTCGAGCCGACATCGAGGCCGGCAACGATTCGGGAATCCATCAGGAGCGCTCACCGGATTTCGAGGGACGGACGACGACCTGGTCATCGAAACGCAGGTCGATATGGTGTCTGGGACGCGTGGCCTCCGTGGCCGACGCCGAGGGGAATCGACGATCGAGATCGGCGAGGACGCGCTTCAGTTCCTCGATCCGCGGGGCCGTCGCGCCGAACGGGGCCATGATCTCCGCGGCGCCGTGAGAGAGGTGCAGGGCGCCGCCGTCATCGCGCATGACCCGGATCTCGGAGACCTCGCGCATGAGCGACGGCGCGAGTGAGGTCAGCCGGTCGGTCTCGGCGAGCGTGGCGCGGGTCACCTCGGCCCGGGTGGAGTCTTCGAAGCTTCCGTGCACGATCGGGAGGTCGAGCGGGGCGATATGCGGCTCGACCGGCAGGACCTCGCCCGTCGCGGTCGCGAGCCGCAGCGTTCCGTCGCTGACGAACGCGACCGGGGCCTTCTCGGTCACGTGGATCCGCAACGTGTGCGGGGGCCGCCGGGTGATTGCGACGTCAGCGATCACGGGGTGCAGGCGGAGCGCATCCTCCCATATCGTCGACTCGTCGAGCAGGGGCTGGCCGAGCGCGACGCCCGACGCCGCGACGACCTCGTCCGGCGTCAGGAGCCGGGTTCCGGTTATCTCCACCTTTTCCACGCTCAGCCAGGCAATCCGTCGACCAACCCACGAGCCCCAGAGGGGGGTCGTCGAGGCGAGGATCGTGGCGGCCGAGATCAGGGTGATCAGGCCGATCCGGCGAGGGCTAGTTCGACGCATCGTTTCGCAGGAGCTGAAGGATCTCGCGGGCGGCGACGTTGAGGTCGCCCGCGCCAAGGGTCACGCAGAGGTCGCCGGAACGCAGCGCGCCCGCGACGGCGGCGACGAGTTCGCCGCGGTCCGCGACATAGTGGACCTCCGAGCCCGCGGCCCGCGCCGGCCCGGCGATCAACTCTCCCGACACGCCGGCGATCGGCTGCTCGCGCGCGGCATAGATGTCAGCGACGAAGAGCAGATCCGCGGCGGCGAGCGACCGGCCAAATTCGACGGCGAAATCACGCGTCCTCGAGTAGAGGTGCGGCTGGAACACCGCGACCAGGCGGCGGTCCGGGTACGACGAGCGGGCGGCCCGCAACGTCGCCGTGATCTCCGTCGGGTGGTGCGCGTAATCGTCGACGACCACGACGCCGCCCGCGGCGCCTATCTCCTCGAATCGGCGCTCGACACCGGCGTAGCCCTTGAGGCCTTCCGCGATCGCCGGCCATTCGGCCCCGAGGTGACGCGCGACGCAGACCGCGGCCAGGGAGTTCTGAACGTTGTGGAGCCCCGCCATCCGGATTTCGGCGGCGCCGAGCCGTTTTCCGCGCTCCCAGACGGTGAAGGTCGTGCTCCGGCCGTTGGCGACGATCGAGTCGGCGCGCATCATCGATCCGGCGGATGTTCCGTAGGTCACCACCTCGGGCCGGGGCCTGCCCAGTCGCGGGATGAGCCGGCCAACGCCCGAATCGTCCGCGCAACCGACGACCAACCCGTCAGCGGGGACGCGGCTCACGTAGTCCAGAAACGCCTCCTCCACCCCTTCGAGGGACCCGAAGATGTCCAGGTGATCCGCTTCCATGGTCGTGACGACGGCAACGTTCGGCGACAGCGTCAGGAACGACCGGTCGTACTCGTCGGCCTCGACCACGAAGAGTTCGCGACGGCCGAGTCGGAGGTTGCCTTCCCATCCCACGACATGTCCGCCCACGAGGCCGGTCGGGTCCAGGCCGGTGGCGGCGAGGACGCCGGTCGTGAGCGCGGTGGTCGTCGTCTTTCCGTGCGTACCCGCGACGCCGACCACGAGGCCCATGTTGACGATCGCGCCGAGTGCTTCAGCCCGCTTCAGCACGGGGATCCCCGCCTCCCGCGCGGCAGCGATCTCGGGGTGGTCACCCGGCACGGCCGCGGTCACCACGAGCGCGGAGCATCCCGTCACGTGCGCGGGATCATGGCCGTGGTCGAACTTCGCGCCCGTGGCGGCCAGACCTTTCGTCGCGTTCCCCTCCTGCGTGTCGCACCCGGTGACCTGGCCACCCGAGGCGAGCACGAGCGCCGCGAGCGGGGCCATTCCGGCGCCGCCGGCGCCCATGAAATGGACCGGCTTCTCGCGAGCCAGGGAGAGAAGGTCGATGGAGCTCAATTCGCCTCGCTCGTTGCGATGAGGGCCACCATCTCTTCCACGATCGCGCGGGCGGCCCGGGGATGACCCCGCTCGGCG
>CAZUVK010000143.1:3697-9519 GCA_964623785.1 uncultured Gemmatimonas sp.
GCGGGCGGCGAGCCGCTCGCGACGGGCACCGTCCGTCGCGAGGCCGACGATCTCGCTCCAGAGCCGGCCCGGCGCGAGGTCGGTCTCGAGCAGGAGGACCGCGGCTCCGGCCTCGGCGAGTGCTCGAGCGTTGTGGAGCTGGTGATTCGCCGCCGCGTGCGGGTAGGGCACGAGGACGCACGGGATGCCCCATGCGCACAGTTCGGCGAGGGCCATCGCCCCGGCGCGGGAGACCGCGATGTTCGCGATCGCGAGCGCGGACGGCATGTCGTGGATGTACGACTCGGCGCGCACCCAGTCTCCAAGCCCGAGCCGGGCGATCTCCGCGGCGGCCGCCTCGTGATTCGCCGGGCCGGTCGCCCAGAGAAGGGTCAGACCCTCGGGCCGCGGCTCGCCTTCACCGCGCGCGACGACGGCAAGGTCGCGCAGGAGCGCCTCGTTCACCGACCGGGCGCCCTGGCTGCCGCCGACGATCAGCACGACTGGACCCTCGCCGACGCCGAATCGCGCCCGCACGGCCGCCCGATCAATCGACGGGTCGGGCGGTGCGATCGGGTTGCCAAGCTCGAACACCCGGGTCGTCCGGCCCGGTTTGAGGAGCCCGCGGGCCTCGGGGAAGGCGAGATGGATCTGATCGACCCGTCCGGCGAGCCAACGGGTGGTCGCTCCGGGCCAGGAGTTCTGCTCCTGGATCGCCGTGTGGACGCCTCGGAACGCACCCCACGCGACGACGGGGCCGCTCGCGTAGCCGCCAGTGCCGACGACGAGATCCGGGCGGAATTCACGGAACACCCGCGCGAGGCCGACCAGGACGCGAGCCAGTGCGGGAACCAGCCGCCAGTTCTGCCAGACGCGGGTCCTGCGAATCGGCTCGAAGGGCAGCAGCTCGTGTGGCACGCCGCGCTCGGGCAGCACCCGGGCCTCGACACCACGCCGGGCACCGAGGAAGAAGACGTCGGCCCCGCCCGGCCGCTCCTCGAAAGCGGCGGCGAGGGCGAGCGCGGGGTACAGGTGTCCCCCCGTGCCGCCGCCGGCGAAGAGCACGCGCGGGCGGCGGCTCACGCCTTTGCCTCCTTCCCGCGGATCGACGTGCGGGCGACGGACAGCAGCAGGCCGACCGCGATGAAGGCGACCAGGAGCCCGCTCCGTCCATAGGACATGAAGGGCAGGTTCACCCCTGTCGTCGGCAGGAGGGCAAGCGCGACCCCCATGTGCAGGAGCGCGGAGACGACGATCAGGTTGGTGACGCCCACCGCGAGCAGGTAGCCGAAGAAGTCCGGCGCGGCGCGGGCGATCCGGTAGCCGACGTACCCGAATCCAAGGAAGAGCGTCAGTGTGAAAAGCACGCCGAGCAGGCCCCACTCCTCGCCGATCATGGCGAAGAGGAAGTCGTTGTGCGGCTCGGGGAGGAAGCCGAACTTCTGGCGGCTCGCGCCGAGGCCGACACCCGTCACCCCGCCGGACCCGACCGCGATCAACGACTGGTTGATCTGGTAGGTAACGCCGCTCGTGTCCGCCGTCGGGTCGAGGAACGCCACGATCCGCCGCATCCGGTAGCCGGCGCTTTCGATCTGGTTCCAGACTACGGGCACGGCGATGAGCCCGAGCAGGATGAAGTGCCCGATCCGCGCGCCGCCCGCGAAGAGCACGAGCGCGGGCAGCAGGAGCAGCAGCAGCGCGGCCGAGAAGTTCGGCTGCAGGAGGACCGGAACGGCGACCGCGAGCCAGACGAGCAGGAACGGGAGCAGGCCCTTCCTGAATGAGTGCAGGCGGTCGTGCTTCTTCACCGTGAGCGCGGCGGTCCAGACGATGAGCGCCACCTTGGCGAACTCGGAGGGCTGGACGGAGACCCCGAGATCGAGCCAGCGGCGCGCGCCGTTGACGCGCGGCGCGATCGTCTCGGTGCCCGGGAGGACCATCACCACGAGCATGGCGAGGAGCACGATCAGTATCGGCCACGCCATCCGCTCGAGGAACCGGTAGTCGAGCTTCGCGAGCATGGCCGCCACGATGAGGCCGAGCCCGACGCCGGTAAGCTGTCGCAGGGCGTAGTAGTGCGCCGGCAGCCCGTCCTCCTGCGCCATCAACGCGCTCGCGCTGTACAGCTCCACGAGCCCGCAGAAGAGGCAGAGCAGGACGATGAGGAAGAGGGCGGTCGGCTCCCAGCCATCGAGGCGGAACTTCTCGGGGTCGGTCCCGACGGTCCGTTTCCCACTGGCATCGGCACCGGAACGGGTCGAGCGCGCGGGCGAGGACGGTGCCTTCGTCGTCCGTGGCTTCGGCTTCGCGCGAGTCGGTCGGGTCAGTGTAGTCACGCGATTTCCTCCTGTACGATTCGGCGGAACTGCCGCCCCCGGTCCTCGTAGTCGCTGAACATGTCGTAGCTCGAGCACGCCGGTGAGAGGAGCACCGCGTCGCCTGGCTCGGCCAGCTCGGCGGCACGCGCCAGCACGGTCGCGAAGTCCGCCTCGACCCGCTCCACTGGAATGCCGTCACCGAGCGCCGCCGCAATCCGCTCCGCCGCCTCACCGTAGGCGATCACCCGCTTCACCCGCTCCGCCATCACCGGAATCAGCTTCGCGTATTCCTCGCCCTTATGACGCCCGCCGAGAAGGAGCACCGTCGGCCGGTCCATGCTGTGGATCGCCACGCTGGCCGAGGCGATGTTCGTGGCCTTCGAGTCGTTCACCCAGAGCACGCCGCCCTTCTCAGCGACGGGTTCCAGGCGGTGCTCCATCGGCGTGAACGTCCGCAGCCCGTCGGCGAGCCGGCCCACGTCCGCGCCAACGAGCACCGCGGCGAGTGAGGCGGAAAGCGAGTTCGCGACATTGTGCCGGCCCCGGATCTTCAGCTCGTCCGCCGCGACGATGGGGTGATCGCCGTCTTCCAGTCGCAGGGTGAGGCGACCGTCTTCGCCCAGGAAGCCGCCCCGTTCGCCGGCCGCCGGCCGACTCGCGGCTCGCACGAAGTACCGTTCGCCCGGCGTGTCCCCGAGCAGCGAGATCGCCGCTTCGTCCTCGCCATTGACGACCCACCGGCTCCGGGCCGTCGCGCCCCGGTACATTCTGGCCTTGTCCGCGTAGTACGCCTCGACCGTCGCGTACCAGTCGAGGTGGTCGGGCGCGAGGTTCGTCAGGACACCGACCGCCGGAGCGAACTCGTGCGTCGCGCCGAGCTGGAACGAACTGGCCTCCACCACCGTCACCCCCGGCTGTGGATCGCGAAGCGCCAGCTCCGACAGCGCGATGCCGATGTTGCCGCCGCACTCCGCATCGACCCCGGCCGCCCGGAGCACATGGGCGGTGAGGGCGGTCACGGTCGTCTTCCCGTTCGTCCCGGTCACGGCGATCACGGGGCCGGTCAACTCGTGGAACGCGAACTCGAGCTCCGTGATCACCGGAATCCCGGCGAGCTCGGACGCCGCGAGCACGGGCGCCGAAGGAGGGATCCCCGGGCTGAGCACGATGCGCGAGCAGACGGCGAGTTTCGCGAGGTCGTGCTGCCCCGTCTCCACGTCCGCGCCGAGGGCCATGAGTAGTCGCGCCGCCTCCTCCGTCGCCGGGGTGCGCGAGAAGTCGCTCGCGTAAACGGTCGCGCCGCGCGCGAGCGCCAGCCGCGTGGCGGCGACACCACTGCGCGCGAGGCCCAGCACTCCGATCCGCTCACCCGGCTTCACACGGTTCATCGAATCTTCAACGTGGCGAAGGCGACCATCGCGAAGAGGATCCCCAGGATCCAGAAACGGATTACCACCTTGGTTTCGGGCCAGCCGATCTGCTCGAAGTGGTGATGCAGCGGCGCCATCCGGAAGATCCGCCGACCGGTCCCGGTCCGGTGCTTTGTCCACTTGAAGTAGAGCGTCTGGGACGCGACCGAGAGCGCCTCCATGACGAACACGCCACCGATGATCGCGAGCAGGAACTCCGCGCGCAGCAGGACCGCGATCGCTCCGAGGACGCCCCCAACCGCGAGCGACCCGGTATCGCCCATGAACACTTCCGCCGGGTGCGCGTTGAACCAGAGGAACCCGATGCACCCGCCCGCCAGCGCGACGCAGAAGATCGCCAGCTCCCCCGCCCCGGGCAGGTAGAAGAGGTTCAGATAGTCCGAGGTATCCACGCGGCCCATGATGTACGCGAAGATCCCGAACGTCGCCGCCGCGATCGCAGTCAGCCCGGCCGCGAGGCCGTCCAGCCCGTCCGTCAGGTTCACCGCGTTCGAGCTGCCCGCGATGATGAAGACCACGAAGAGGATGTAGGCCCACCAGTAGAAGAAGTCGACGTGGTAGGTCTTGAAGAACGGGATCTGGGTCCAGGTGGTCGGGACATCCGAAAGTGGAACCGCGAGGAGGTAAATCCCCAGCAGGATCCCGAGCGACGCCTGGCCCACGATCTTGTAGCGACCGACCAGTCCCTCGGTCTTCTTCCGGACGACCTTCAGGTAGTCGTCCATGAAACCGAGCGCGCCGAGCCAGATGAGGACGACGAGCGCCGTGAGCGTGAAGCCGTTCGTGAGGTCTGCCCAGAGCAGCGTGGGGATGACCGTCGAGAAGACGATCAGCACACCGCCCATCGTGGGGGTACCCGACTTCCCGAGGTGACTCTGCGGGCCTTCCGCGCGTACCACCTGGCCGACCTTCAGGATGCGCAGCCGGCGGATGACCGGCGGCCCGAGGTAGAAGGCCACGATGAACGCCGTCACGACCGCTCCAGCCGCCCGAAACGTCTGGTAGCTGAAGAGGTTGAAGACGATGTGGTACTCGGACAGCGGCACCAGGAAGTGGTAGAGCAAACTCGGGTCTTCGTGAACGTGGGCGAAGGATCAACGGCAACGCGGTCGCGCTGCCTCACTCATCGGTCTGGCCGCCGCCAAACCGCTCTTCCAGCAGATCCAACCAGCGCTCGAGGCGATCGCCGCGCGATGCCTTGAGCAGGATCGTGTCAGTCGCGCGCAGCCCGGATCGCGCCTGTTCGAACGCCTCAACCGGGTCTTCGACGGCCAGCAGGTGGTGGCCGAGGCGCTGGGCGTGACGCGCGAACGCGGGGACGAACGATCCGGTCGCGACCACCAGGTCGAGCTGGTCGCCGACGAGCTTCGCGACGCGATCGGCGACCTCGGCGTGGAGCCGGGCGGTGTGCTCGCCCAGCTCGCGCATGGTGCCGAGGACAGCGATCCGCCGGCCGCGCGTCGGAAGCGACGCGAGAAGTTCGACCGCGGCCTCGACGCTCGGCGGATTCGCGTTGTAGCAGTCGGCGAGCACCCGCATTCCATCGATCGCGACCCATTCGCCCCGCAGCTTCGGCAGTGTCACCGCGCCGAGTCCACGGACGGCGTCCTGCGACGGCACGCCCAGCTCGAGGCCAACGCCCAGGGCGAGCAACGCGTTGCGGACGTTGAGCCGGCCGGGGATCGGCAGTCGTACCTCGACGCCGCGCCAGCGCCAGAGCGTCGTGCCGTTCTCGAGGACGTGGACGCCGCGGTCGCCACCGTCGGGCCGAAGGTCCGCGCCTTCCCGGAATCCGGCGATCTTCACACGCTTTCGGCCGATCATCTCCCGCGCGGCGCGCGGCAGCGTATCGGGCTCCTCGGCGACGAATGCCTTTCCCTCGGCGGCGAGGCCTTCCAGCACGGATACCTCCTCGCGCAGCACTCCATCCAGGTCGCCGAGCAGTTCCAGGTGCTCCTCGCCGATCGACGTGATCACCACATGGTCCGGCCGGACGATCGCCGTGAGGATCGAGATTTCGCCCGGCATGTTCGTCCCCATCTCAACAACCAGATCGGCGTGCCGCTCACCCTTCTCGCGACGCCCGACGACGCGG
>CAZUVK010000144.1:0-9431 GCA_964623785.1 uncultured Gemmatimonas sp.
TCAGCAGGGTCAGCAGGGTCAGCAGGGTCAGCAGGGTCAGCAGGGTCAGCAGGGTCAGCAGGGTGGGCAGCAGGGCGGCGGCGGCTTCGTCGACGGAACGAATGACGGCTCGCTGAGCGGCTTCGGCGGGCGCAGCACGCCCTGGAATGGCGACCCGAACCAGGTCCGGCAGATGCGCGGCGAGCTTCGGGAGCGCATCGCCGAGGCGGAGGACCTGCGTCGGCAGCTTCGGGCGGACGGGATCGACACGTCGGAGCTGGATCGGGCCATCCAGGATCTCCGTGGGTTGGACAGCGACCAGGTGTTCTCGGATTCCGGCCGTTTGCCGCTCCTCCAGCAGGCCGTTCTCGACCGGCTGAAGGAGTTCGAGTTCAATCTTTACCAGACGATCCGGGGCGACGCGGCCCGACGCCTCTTCTTCTCCGGCAACGGCGACGTGCCGCCCGAGTATCGCGAGCTGGTGGAGCGCTACTACAGAGAGATGGCGGAGGGCGCGCGGTAAGGGCCTTTCGCTATCGTGGGAAAGGTTCGTCTCGAGGGGGGGGAGGGATCACCGCGAAGAACGCGAAGAACGCCAAGCCTTTGGGGGAATCGGAACTCCACCAATCTTCGCTTGGCGTTCTTCGCGTTCTTCGCGGTGATCCCTCCCCCCCATTCACGCAGGAACCTCGTTCACTCACCCGAAGAGCATCGCCGCGTAGCGGGGCAGGAGCGCCACGACCGCGAAGTGGATCAGACGCCCGAGCGACCCGATCACGATGAAGGAGACGAGGCCCATGCCGATCGTGCCGCAGACGATCGACATGATGTAGAGAGGCGGAAGGCCAAACGTCGCGCTGCTGAAGAGCGTCGCCTTTGCCACCCACGGCCGCTCATCGAGCCTGGCGCGCATCGAGAGAACCTTCCCCTTCACCTTCTCGTTCCGGAGCTTCAGGATCCCGCGCCCGGCAATGAACATCCCGATCTTGCCCGTCATCTGCCCGATCGTCGCCGCAACCACCAGCGGCGCCACGAACTCGCGGGGTGAGAGCGCCGAAACCGAGAGCAGGTAGATTTCGGTGTTGACGAACGGAATGAAGGCGCCGACGACACACACACCAAATGTCGTCAGCCACAAGGTCAGGAGGGTCATGCGGGATGGATCGATCGCGGGGGCCAGGCGACCCACCGCGCCGCGGCGTGACTACACCTCGTCCTCGACCACCCGGCCCTCGAGCCGGCCGGGTAACATGCAGCTATCCGGAGCGGGCAGGATCCGGTGACGGTTTCGGGCAATGACATCGTATGCGAAATCCCGGATCGGCCGGGGAATGAGCAGAAAAATCCTGGCAAGGAACCAGGGCCACGGCAGGCCTCCCGCGATCCGAAGCGCGGCCGTGGACTTCGTATGGACGGCGCCACGATCGAGCAGGATCATCGTGTCCAGGTCGTCCGCCGCCACGCCCGCACGCTGGCGGGCGGCAACACCGATCGACGATTGGAGCGGGGCAAAACGAAACGCCCCTTCCGGGTCGCGGTCGGCGACGAAGATGACGATGCGACTACAGAAGCCGCAATCCCCGTCGTACAGGATCACGGGACCCGGAGTGGCTCCATCGAGAGCTTGGGACTCGGGCAAGTGGCAAATCCTCCAGAGTTCCGCATCGGATCCGCGTTGGCGCGGCAACCGGGGCTGGCGCGCCATCCGTCACGCGAGTACACGCGCCGGACGCGCACGGTCCCGCTGATCGAGGCACGCGCGTTTCCGGCCTGGCGCGCACACCCCCTGGATCGAGGCTCGCCACACGGAAGTGAACTCTGAAGTGAAGTCATTCCGGCTCCGGCCCCGCGCGGGACTTCCCTCACCGCAAGGCCCCCGTTCCACGGATCGTTCGGCGCGGCCGCGGGGATCATCCGGGCTCGTTTTCGAGTAGACAGTATGCGGGTCGGGAACCCGACCCGGTTGCGAAATCCGTCGAGATAGCGCATTTAAACAGTTCTCGTTCGAAAGTTCGGAACGACCGGACAGATCCCACGAGTCGGGCGCCGGGCCCGCCCTCCGCGCGACCGCTTTCGGCTTCGAGCGGCCACGCGGCCGAGGCACGAAGCAATACCCTTGTCTACGTCACGGAGAATTGAGATGAAGCGACGATTCCTGAACGCGCTGGGCGCTGTAGTCATCGCGGGCTCGGCTGCTTGCGGAGCGCAGGCGACATCGGGCGAGCCGAGCGCCGCCGCACCCGCCGCCCCGCCCGCGGCACCGGCAGCCGCGGCGGCCACCGTCTCCGTCTACACGGGTGTCTACAACGCCGCCCAGGCTACGCGCGGGCAACAGGCGCAGCAGCGTGAATGCGGGTCATGCCACACGCCCGCCGACTGGGCCCAGGGCCGACTCCTCGGCGGCTGGACGAACCAGCCCGCCTTCGCCCTCGTTGAGCACATCCGCCAGACGATGCCGATGGACAGCCCCGGCCGGCTTACCCTGCAGCAGTACACGGATATCTTCGCGTTCATCCTGCAGCAGAACGGGATCCCGGCTGGGAGCGCGGAACTCCCGGCCACCGAGGAGGGGCTCCGCGCCGTCACGATCGAGTATCGACGGTAGTCCTCTGGTCGAACCCGGCTGATCGCAACGCCGTCGTCCATCCAGTTGGACGGCGGCGTTCTGGTAGCCACAGAATGCACACGGGGCACAGAAGGAACCACCAAGGGCGGATGGCCTCGACTCTTCGCTCCTTGGCGCTCCTGGCTCTCTTTGCGTAAGCAGTTGGTTCCCACACCGAAGCCTCGGAAACTCCACACGATATAGAGAAGCCCGTCCGCTCGTGCCTCGGCTCGCGTTTGTGCGATTCGTGCTTCTTGTGGCCACCCGCCCCGGAGGGCACGAACGGTTTGTCGCACGGTCGGCACTCGCTTAGATTACTGTTCGATCTCAGTTGCCAACCGCCGGTCCCCACGCCATTCCGATCCGCGCATGTCGCAGCCAGTCATGGCTAGTGGCCTTCCGTCTCCCGAATCCCCGCCGGGCAGGTTGGAGCCCGCTGTGATGGCGACCCTTCGGCTCTCCCTTGCGGAAGGAGACGACTCGCGGGACGCGCTTCTACGCGAAGGGGCGCTCGCCGTCGGGGCCGATTCCGCCAGCGCCTGGTCGTTCGATGGCCACGGCGAGCCGCCGCGACTCGTCGTCTCCATCCAGGACGGAAAGGACGGTGAGCCGCGAGCGACCCGCCCGCCGGACCCCGGCCAGCTGGAGGCGGCACGGCTCCATATCCACGAGTCGCCTGCTTCGCTCGTCGGCCGATCTTCCTCCGTCCTGGACGTCGGCGTGTGGCGCGACGGCCGACTCGCGGGCTGCCTCCGCATGGAGCGCCCTTCCCCATGGGACGCCAATGAACGGGCCTTCGCCGCGTTCCTCGCCGATCGCCTCGCCCTCGTCCTCGAGAGCGCCGCGCGTCGCACCGCCGAGAACGTCCTCCGCTACCGCGAGCGCAGGATCGACGATATCGAGGCCCTGACCAATCTCGGCTCCTGGGAGTGGGACCTCGGCGAGACCATCACCTGGTCGAAGGAACAGCTCCGCATCCACGGAATCGATCCTTCGCTGCGGGTACGAACGTTCTCGGAGTTTCTGGACAGCGTCCACCCCGATGACCGTACCCGGGTTCTCGAGGAGTGCGAGCGCCTGGTGGGTGGCACCCCCTTCTCCTTCCCGTACCGGATCGTGCGGAGCGACGGGACCATCCGCGAGATGCACGCGATGGGCAAGCTCGTCCCCGACCCCTCCGGGCCCGGCGTTCGCGCGGTCGGGACCTCGCAGGACGTCACGGATCGGAACGCGGCCGAGCGCGCACTCAGGGCATCCGAAGAGAGCTACCGGACGCTCTTCGAGTGCTCGAGCGAGGGCATCTGGATCCACGACGTCCAGACCGGCGAGATGGTCGACGTCAACGCCGCCGGTGGGGAGATGTACGGCTACACGGTTGCCGAGATGATGGAGGTGGGTCATGACGCGCTGAACTATCCGGACCCGGAGTACTCGGCGGACCGGATCGCCGATTACATGGAGCGGGTGCTGGCCGGCGAGACCCCGAGGTTCGAGTGGAAGGGGCTCCGGAAGGACGGCGCGGCGGTATGGGCCGAGGTGACGCTTCGAAAGGTCGTCTACGGTGGCGCGGAACGGATCGTTGCCTCCGCTCGCGACATCAGCGAGCGGAAGGCCGCGGAGCGCGCGGTACAGGAGGCATACGAAGCGCTCGAGGCCCGTGTGGCGGATCGGACCGCCGAGCTGGCGCGGGCCAACGCCGCCCTCGCGTCCGAGGTCGAGGAACACCAGCGCGCCCGCGAGCAACTCGTGCGCCGGACGGATGAGCTGGAGAGCGTTCTCGCTGCCCTCCCCGACCCGTACTTCAAGCTCGCCCGCGACGGCACGATCCTCGACCACCGCGCGGGCCAGGGGCTCGCGCCGAACCTGCCGGCCGACAAGTTCCTCGGTCGCAAGGTGGCGGATGTACTGCCGCCCGCGGTAACCGCGCGTGTCGAGGCCGCCATCGAATCGATCGACCAGGCCGGACAGCTCGTGTGTGTCGAGTACGATCTCACGCGCGACGGAGCGACCCGGTCGTTCGAAGCGAGACTCCTCCCGACCGGCGACGGCTCCCTGATCGCCATCGTACGCGACATCACCGACCGGAAAGCGAGCGACGAGGCAATCCGGCGTAGCGAGGAACACTTCCGCGCGCTGATCGAGAACGGGAGTGACTACATCATGATCGTCGACACGTCGGCGGCGATCACCTATGTGGCGCCTTCCGTCGAGCGACTGCTGGGATATACGCCCGAAGAGATGCTCGGCAAGCGACCGGTCGATCTGGTGCACCCGGAGGACGTCGCGCACACGCACGAGGTCGTCGCCGAGATCATCGCGAACCCCGGGAAGGTCGTTCGCGCGGAGTACCGGATCCGCCACAAGGACGGAAGCTGGCGGGTGTTCGAGAACTTCGGAAGAACGCTGGGGAGCGGCTCGTCCAACGCCAGCATCGTCGCCAACGGGCGCGATATCACCGAGCGGAAGCTCGCCCACGCCGAAATCGCCCGACAGAAGGCCTACTTCGAGGAGATCCTGGACAGCATCGACGCCGGCATCGCCGTGTTCGACGCGGAGGGTCGGTACGAGTACGCCACCCCCAGGGCGATCCGGAACGACGAGGTTCGCGCGTGGGTGATCGGCCGGTCGATGGTGGAGTACGGCGAGCGCATGAGCCTGCCCGCCCGGACGATCGCCGAGCGCCAGGCGAGCGTCGAAAAGGCGATCCGGGAAGGCGTTCCGAATCAGTTCGAGCAGCAGGTCTCGGCTCCCGACGGTGGCTATCGACAGATGCTCCGTCGACTCATCCCCATCGTCGACGAGTCGGGGACGGTCCTGCGGATGGTCGCCTACAGCCTCGACATCACGGAACGGAAGGAAGCCGAGATGGCGGTCGAAGCGGCAAAAGATGAGGCCGAGCGGGCGAACCGCGCGAAGTCGGAGTTCCTCTCGCGGATGAGCCACGAGTTGAGAACCCCGTTGAACGGGATCCTGGGCTTTGCGCAGGTGCTGGAGCGCAACGGCCTTCGGCCCGAGCAGCAGAGGTTCGTTGGGCACATCCTGAAGGGCGGCCAGCACCTCCTGCGATTGATCAACGAGGTTCTCGAACTCTCCCGCATCGAGGCCGGGCGGATGAGCCTGTCACTCGAGTCGATCGAGCTGAACAGCGCGCTGCGCGAGGGCCTGGACCTCGTCCGGCCACTCGCCGACCAGGCGCGAATCGAGCTCGATATGGATCCATTGCTCGGGCGGGATGCCCACGTCGGCGCGGACCGTCAGCGGCTCGTTCAGATCCTGTTGAACCTGCTCTCGAACGGGATCAAGTACAACCGCGCCGGGGGGAGCGTTCGGATCACCTGCGAACCGTGCGCCGATCCCGTCACGGGCTTCTCCATTCTCGTCTCCGACACGGGCCGGGGGATTCCCGAGGACAGGCTTGACCAGCTCTTCGTACCCTTCTCGCGCCTCGGCGCGGAGGAGACCGAAACCGAGGGCACCGGCCTGGGCCTTGCGCTCTCCCGGCGTCTCGCGGAGGCAATGGGCGCCGCGCTCTCGCTCGAACACACCGGACCGGAGGGAAGCACGTTCCGCCTCGACCTGAGCGCCGCGGCGAACCCGCTCTCGGAGACCCGGTCGTCCGACGCGGTGTCCGTACCCGCCGGCGGAGGCGGTGTCGCACCCGCGACGATCCTCTACATCGAGGACAATCTGACCAACCTCAACCTCGTCGAAACCTTCCTCGAAGCGAAGCCTTCCTTGCGGACGATCTCCGCCCTGCGCGGGCGAACCGGGATCGAGCTGGCGAGGGAGAAACGACCGGACCTGATCCTGCTGGATCTGCACCTGCCGGATCTGCATGGGGAGGATGTACTGCGAGAACTGCGTGCCGATCGAGTGACGGCGTGTATCCCGGTCATCGTCGTGAGCGCGGATGCGACGTCCGCCGCGGTTCAGCGCCTGCTCGCCGCCGGAGCGGACGCCTATCTGACGAAACCGCTCGACCTCGACGACTTCCTGAACGCGATCGAGCGGTACCTGCCCGCGAAGATGTAAGGGGGTCCGAGACCCTACTCGGGAACGTTCTTCTCCGGATCCTGGATGTAGTAGTCGATCTGGTCCAGTGGCATGACCACCGCGGACATCAGGTTCATCAGATGGGCGACGACCCGCTTGAGGTACCGGTACGCGAGAGCGCGCGCCACCGCCTGCTCGCTCACGTCCTCCCCCTTCACGAGAGCGGAGACGGCGGCGTCGAATCGCTCCAGGATCTCGTCCCCCCACGCGCGAAGCTCGCGACTCTCGGCCGCGTCCCGCGCCCGGAACACGGCGCCCGCGTCGGTGATGTACTTGGATATGTCCCGCGTGATTTTCCGCCATTCGTCGGCGTCGGGCAGCGTGTTGAACCGCGCGCCGTCGAGCGCCAGGTCCAGCAGGTTCTTCGCATAGTCCCCGACCCGCTCCACGTCCTTGATGACCGACATGTAGACGAGGATCACCGGGGCGTCGATCGCGCCGAACACGCTCGAATGCACGACGAGCTCCCGCCTGATCTCGCGTTCCAGTCGGTTCACCTTCCGGTCGGCAAGCCGCAGATCGTCGTTCACTTCCTCCGGCACCACGTCGCCGAAGAGCGCACCCATCGCGAGGTCGAACTCGTACCGGTTGTGGGTCAGCATCTCCTGGACCTGGGCCTCGATGCGGTCCATCGGCTGAGCCTTGTCACCCCAGAAGAACTTGAATGGCATGTCGGCCTCTAGTTGAGCAGAAATACCAGCATGATCGGAATGATGAGGAACACCGTGAATACGTAGGCCGCGACATACATTCGATTGTGCACCGCGAGGTCCGCGAGGCCCTGCGCCAACCGGATCGGGATCACCCGGATCTGACGGATCGGGAAGATCAGCACCATCGCGAATACGTTGAAAAGGAAGTGCACGAGCGCAATCGTGAGGCCCTCCGGCCGCACGACGGCCAGCGAGGCGATGATCGCGGTCACCGTGGTGCCTATGTTCGCCCCGACGGTAATCGGGAACGCGCTGTACAGCGAGAGCACACCGGAGGCCACCAGTGGCACGAGGATCGACGTCGTGATCGACGACGACTGCACCGCAATCGTCACACCGATCCCGACGAAGATTCCGATCAACCCGCCGCCGCGTCCGATCAACGTGTTCAGTACGCGCTCGACGCCGCTCGCGACGATCTTCCGCATGTTCTTGGTTATCATTACCAATGCGACGAAGATCAATGCAAGAGCGACGACGAGGTAGATGATCCCCCGTCCCGGCATGTTCCCCAGCACTTGTTCGATCCACTCCGCCGGCACCTGGACAGCGTCGCGGATCGCGCTACCGTCGCCGGTCGTCGATGTGGAGGTCGAGACACCACTGCCCCGGAATACCTCGGTCAGCGCGATCGCTGCACGACTCAGCACATGAGTGGCGAGTTCCAGCGGTAACAGGATGATCACGCCGAAGAGGTTGAAGAAATCGTGGATCGTCGCGGCGGAGAACGCCCGGCGAAATTCCTCCGACCTCCGGATACTCGCGAGCGCCGCCACGGTGCTGGTGATCGTCGTGCCGACGTTCGCGCCCATCACCATTGGCACCGCCAGTTCGAGCGGGAGCGCACCCGACCCCACCATGCCCACGATCGTCGATGTCGACACCGACGACGACTGCACGAGGACGGTCATGAGGATTCCCACGGCGAGGCCCGACAACGGATTCGATATTTCCTCCAGCAACCGAGCCTGGAATCCCGATCCCATCGACGAGATGCCCGCCTCGATCAGCGAGATGCCAACGAGGAAGACGTAGAGGAAGAATATGACGAGGAGTGCGCGACCCACGTTGGTGGCAACGTGCAGAACCCGGTCGGTCCCGGCCTCAGCCGACACTGAAAACGATCATCCGGTCAGGGGTTGGGGCAAGGTATCGGACTGGTCACGATTCTGTAACGCCGCTCGGGGCGCGGAAGGATACGTCGCGGACAGGCTAGCGGCAAGCGGAGCCGGGCGCCCTGGCCCGAGCGGCGACGGACGCTCAGGATCCGCCGGGATTCCGGGGCGGCCGGATGGAACCCAGCGTCCACTCCCGGCAGTACTACATGCACAACCGGCCTCCGGCCTCGTCCGGCGGCCTTCTCGCGCCGAAGGAAAAGCCAATGCGATCGTTACTCCTGATCCTCCTCGTGCTCGCCGTGACTCCCCTGGCCGCCGAGGCACAACGCGACGGTCGATCCTCATTCGTCAGTGGATTCAAGCTCAAGGGGAACGTCCATTACAACCGGACAGCCATCAACAACCCCGACCTGGAGGCGAGGGCGGCGTACGGCCTCGGCATCGAGTTCGTCGGAAGCCAGCTGGGGGTTGGGCTCTATGGCTACTCCGACGGATCGTCGCCAGCCGAACACACGGACACGACGACCGTCTTTGTCGTCGCCGAGGCGAATTTCTATCTCGCGATGGAAGACAGCCGGATCGCCCCCTACATCGGGGTCCACACGCACCTGGGGAACTTCAATCGGTCCTGGTTCGACGACCCCTCGGTCCCGAGCCCGCAGGATGGTTTCGACAGCCTCGGCTACCAGATCGGCGTTCGTTACCAGCCCTTCCCACTCGTCGCGCTGGACGCTCAGTGGCGACGGCAGAGCCAATCGGTTTGGGACCATCAGAATGGATTCCTTGATCGGAACCAATTCCTGGTGGGGGTGGTGTTGTTTTGAGGCCCCCCGTGTCATCCTGAGGCGCAGCCGAAGGATCCGCACTTAGCCATCCGCGCAAATCCCAAAGTACAGATCCTTCGGCTGCGCCTCAGAGGGTGTTGACAAAATATCCTTCTGGCTGCACAATGTCTCGTCTCCT
>CAZUVK010000145.1:0-1870 GCA_964623785.1 uncultured Gemmatimonas sp.
GCCGGCCGCGCCGCCTCTCCGAAGTACATCCGCGAAGTGATCCTCGTAGAAGCCCAGTACGCCCGCCTCGTTCAGATGGTCGCTGTCATAGAAGAACTCCGGCGCGTTGTTTACGAAGGTGAAGTCATGGAACTCCGCCCCCGCAGCCGTGGCCACCTCGCGGATCGTCGCGTCGAACAGCGCCTCGTGCGGCAGCATCGCGTGGATTCGCTCCGGGAGCGGAGGCCGCACGACGATGAACCGGGCCCCCCGTGCCCGCACGGATTCGATCAGCTCCACGAACTCCGTCAGATACGGGCTGTTCGCGAGCGTCGTCTCGTCGACCGTCGAGGGGTACAGGAACGCCATCCGCTGGCGATCGATCTGCGGGACCGCCCTGTACTGACGGTCGAACCTCGAGTCTTCCGCCTCGAACCGGTCCGGCTTGAAGCGATCCGGGTTGTTGATCTTCGAGAATCCGCTGATGTAGTCGAGGGCGACGCTACGGGTGGCGGGGTCGCGAACGAGTTTCGCCGCCAGCGACGGATCCCACGGAGCCCGCATGTACAGCTCCGTATCGACCAGGCGCGTCTCGTTCCAGTCCCGTGAATAGAACGCGAACGAGTCGGCGAAGTATACGACCGCGTCGGCGTCGCCTTTCTCGAAGAAGTATTCGAGGAGGAACCGGTTGATCGTCAGCCCGCCGCCGACTGTCGCGAGGTTCAGGATCCTCGCGCCCGTCATCGCCTCGAGCCGGTCGTTCATGTCGCGATAGTCGAAGACCGCGGCGTGCGAGGCTCCCAGAAACACGTAGTCGAACCGCTCATCGCCCGCGTTCTGAACCGCGTAGAACCGATTCTTCTCGGCGTACCGATAGACGAGCGCTTCGGCGGCCGCGTACAGCGCCCCGTAGAGCGCGAGCCCGATGAGCACGAACACGACCGCGCTCCGCACGAACGAACGGCCTTCCGCGGTTGCGTCCTGAAGAGCGGGTCCGGTCGTCGCCTGATCCGAGGGGAGGGTGGTGGTTGGCATCGCTCAGAATTGCATATAGACGAAACTCTGGAGCTGCCAGGATCCGAACACGATGACCGCCGCGATCAGTGCGTAGTAGACCGCCCAGCGAACGGGAACCGGAAGCGGGCGCACCCGCTCCCACAACGGCTTTCGCTCATCCAACACCTCGATCGCGAGCAGCACGACGACGAGCGCGATCGCGAAGCCGACCTCTCCCGTAAAGACGCGAACCTGGAGCATTGCCGGCAGCACTGCCGACGATTCAAGCACCCTGGAGATGATCGTGAGCGCGTCCCCGATAGACGCCGCGCGGAAGAACACCCAGGTGACCAGGATGAGGTGGAAGGTCAGCAGCGTCTGGAACGCCGTCAACGACCATGTGGGGATCCGAACGACGGCGGCGAGCTTCTCGCGGATCGCTCGCGTCAGCAATGAAACGACCTGATAGAGGCCGTTCAATCCGCCCCAGACCACGAACGTCCAGTTCGCTCCGTGCCAGAGCCCGCTGACCACGAAGACCGCCATCAGGTTTACGCACTGGCGCAGCCTGGAAACGCGGTTGCCTCCGAGCGGGATGTACATGTAGTCCCGGAACCAGCCAGCCAGCGAGAGATGCCACCGCTTCGCCCAGAACTCGGGTACGGATGTCGACAGGTACGGCCTGCGGAAGTTCTCCATCAGCCGGATTCCCAGGACCATCGACGTGCCTATCGCCATGTCCGAGTAGCCGGAGAAATCGCAGTAGAGCTGGAAGGCGAAGAAGTACGTGGCCAGGACGAGGTCGGCCGGGGACGCGAAGGCCGGCTGCGCGTACGCCGCGTCCACGAAAACGGCGAGATTGTCGGCGATCACCACCTTCTTGAACAACCCCCAT
>CAZUVK010000145.1:1880-9354 GCA_964623785.1 uncultured Gemmatimonas sp.
AAAAAATCTGGTAGCAAAAAAAGAAAGTGGCGATCAGGAGTCCGGCACTATTAAATTGCCTGGGTTGATCATACACCTGATCTACCAAAACCGACAGCCGATCCGCTATTACCACCTTCTTGAACAACCCCCATGCCAGCAGCTGCAGCCCCATGGTCATCGTGGCGCCGCTGAACCGGGCCGGCTCCCTGACCTGGGTCAGGAATGGATTCGCCCGTTCGATCGGACCGGCCAGTAGCTTCGGAAAGTACGCCACGTAGAGCGCGAAGTAGCCGAAGTGACGTTCCGGCGCGAGCCGCCTGGCGTACACGTCCGCCAGATAGCTGACGCACGAGAAGGTGTAGAAGGAGAGCCCGACGAAAAGAACCAGGTCCAGCCGGGGGAACTCTGGGAAGAGCGAACCCGCTCCCGCCGCCCCGAGCACCGAGCCGAGCGAATCGGCGAAGAAGTCGTAGTACTTGAAGAAGAGGAGGGCGCTGACTACCGCGACGACGCTCGTGACGAAGATCGCCTTACGTCGTCGCGCATCGCCCACCCGGTCGACCGCGAGTCCGGCCGCGTAGGTGACCCCAGTCACCACCGCGAGCAGCAGCAGGTAACCGAGACTGAACGTCGAGTAGAAGTAGACGCTGGCGGCGAGGAGCAGCGGCCACCGGAACCGGTGTGGCAGCGCCCAGTAGGCGACCGCCACGATGACGAAGAACGCCAGGAAGGAGAGCGAGTTGAATAGCATCTATTCGTGAAGGCCCCGGAGTTCCCCGGCCAGGCGGTCAGGAACGCTCTTGTCGTCGGGAATCAGTACGTGGTCCAGCTCTCCAGGAGCGCCGGGGGCAGCTCGGGCACGGGGGTCGACGGGTTGAAGTTCGTGATCAGGTACGTCTGCAGCGTCGCGAACTCATCGTCGGTGAGCCCGCTGACGCGTCCGCGGTGCTCCACGGCCCACCGGTTCCACTCCTGCTCGTTCATCTGCAGCACCACGACCGGCACCCAGGTATGGCAGTTCTGGCAGTTGTTCAGGAGCAGCTCCCTCCCGGGGCCGGCCGGGAAGATCGCATTGATGTCGATCTGGACCGGACCACTGGCGGCCACGGTCCCGGCCCGCGACTCGGAGGCACCCTCCGCGGAGTCCGATCCGCCACAGCCCGCCGTGACCAGGAGGAGGACCGCCACCCAACCCGACGACCACGCGCCGACTCTACGTTCTCGCATCAGGGAATTCCAGGGCAACGAGGATGGTTCGCGGATGGCACTAAAACGGCGTGCAGCCGCCCTCAAGGAAGCGAGCCGGTACGTTCGGCTCCGGCCGGTCCGCTCCGAAGTTGGCCTGGAGATAGGCGAAGGCCGCCGTCAGTTCCGCCTCGCTCAGCGTCGGCACATGCTCGCGGTGCGCCTCCCGCAGATCACCCCAGCGCCCGTCGGTGCGCTGGCCGATCGCCGTGCACGCGACCGCATGGCACGACGCGCAGTTGTTCAGGACCGTCTGCCTGCCGTTGCCTTCGGGGAAGATATCGGCGACCGTCGCCGGCTCCTCCGTGGCGGGCTCGCTTTCGACGCGCGCGGCGGCGGACGAAGCGCCGTCCGTCGCGGCCTCCGGCGCGCTCTCCCCGCCGCAGGCGCCGAGCATCAGCAGGCTGGCGAGCAGGACCAGCGTGAGCCCCGTCATCCGCGTCCGACCGCGCGCCCCGGCGACTCCGAAGATCGCTCCCGCTTCCCTAATCGACATAAGTATCCTCTGGTAGTGGCACGCGCTTCCGAAGCCGTCCCTCGAGCGAGAAGACGGGAACCTGGATGATGCGATCGGCGGTTTCTTCGGGGAAGCCCGTCTCGTTGAGCTGACGGAGCGCGTCGCTCACGTCGTCGTCGTAGTACTGATCCGTGCAGACGGAGCAGATGAGCGCGGGGATGTCTTCGATGACCGCCAGGCGGTCCTTCCGCCAGATCGCCGTCCGGACCTTCATCTGCTCCATCGGCGCGTTGCACCGGGGGCACGGGGCCGGATGCGCTTCGGCTTCTAACGACATACTTCGATTTCCAGGCAGAGTATACAGGAGGGACGCACCTCCGCCGATGGTCGGCGGAAGTGCGCCTCACCCATTGGAGACTACGCGGCGTCCGAGTGGGACTACGCGCGCATCAACTGGCGCGCGGCGTCGACGATCTTCGGCGCGTCCGGCCGCAGCCACGACATCATCCCCGCAGCCCCCGGGCCCGGTACGTCCGGGAACGCGATCCGCTTCACCTTCACCCCGGGCACTTCCTGCGCGATCTCCGCGATCACATGCTGGCCGTAGCCGTTCGTGTAGTACCCGTGATCCACCACCAGCAGCCGCCCCGTCTTCCGCGCCGAGCGCGCCAGTGTCTCCACGTCCAGCGGCTTGAGCGAGCGCGGATCGATGAACTCCGCGCTGATGCCCGCTTCCGCGATCTCCGGCAGCGCACGCGTGACCTCCACCGTCGCCGGCGCCCACGCCACGATCGTCAGCTGGCTGCCCTGCTGACGGATCGCCGCCTGACCGAACGGCACCTCGTACGCCTCGTCCGGCACATCCGGCTGCGGGCCGCTCCGCACCTCCGGGTAGTCCATGTACACCACGGGGTCGGTATCGCGGATCGCCGCGACCATCAACCCCTTCGCGTCGTACGCGTTGCTCGGGCACACCACCTTGATCCCCGGCAGGTGCGCGAAGAGCGCCTCCGCCCCCACGTCCGTGTGCTGGCCCGCGCTCCCCCGTCCCCGGTTCGCCCCGTCCACCCAGAGCACGAACGGCATGCTCGCCTGACCGCCCGTCATCGAGCGAAGCTTCCCCGCCTGGTTGAACAGAAACTCGAGCGAGTAGATCTGCGCCATGTTCGGCAGCCGCGCGATCGCCTTCGACCCCGCCGTCGCCGCCCCGATCGCCGCACCCACGATCCATTGCTCGTCGATCGGCCAACCCACCCCCGACGTGCGCGGTTCGCCAAACTCCGTCGCCAGGTCCAGGACCTCGCCGGTTGGCAGTGTTGCGGCGGGTCGCTGGTATTCGTAGTAGAACACCATGTCGTCGTTCGCCCGCATCTCCTGGGCAACGCCCTCAAGTTGGGCGTAGCTGAAAGACTTCGGTGGCATGACTGAATCCTCCTCCAGGGGTCTGTGGGCTACGCGAGGCCGCGTCGGTTATAGAACTGGGTCGCCACGGCCGCTCCCGCCGCATGCGTGTTCAGCACGCCCGCTTCCGGGCTCGGATCCGTGCCCGCTCTCGCGAACGCGACCGACGCGTCGACCGCCTGCTTGACTTCCGCATCGACCGCGGCCATCTCCGCCTCGCTGACGATGCCCTTCGCCTGCAACCATCCCTGGTAGCGCAGGATCGGATCCCGCGACATCCACGCGACCACCTCGTCGTCCGTCCGGTACGGGATCCGGAACGCCCCGTCCTCCCCCGCACGGCTGCCCGAGAAGCCCGAGTGGTCGTACCAGCGATACGTGATCGACTCGATCACGCTCGGCCCACCCCCGTTTCGGGCATGCTCCACCGCCTCGTTCGCCGCCGCGTACACGGCCGAGATGTCGTTCCCGTCCACGATGTGGTGCGGGATGTCCAGGCCCTTCGTGTACTCGGCGATGTACTTCGTCGGTACCGTCCGCGCCATCGGCATGCCCATGTACTGGAAGTTGTTCTCGATCGCGAAGATCACCGGGATCTTCTGGTTCGTGGCACTCCGCACCGCGCTGAAGTAGTACGGCGACGCCGACGCCCCGTCCCCGAAGAACGCCACCGCCACCTGCCGCGTCCCGCGCACCATCGCCGTCAGCGCCGCCCCCGCCGCCATGTAGTAGCTCGCCCCCACGATCCCGTTCATCCCAAGGATCCCCTTGGACATGTCCGTGATGTGCATCGAGCCGCCGTACCCCTTGTTGTAGCCGCTCTCCTTGAAGAAGATCTCCGCCGTCATCCGGTTCAGGTCCCCGCCCTTGGCGATCAGGTGCGCGTGGCCCCGGTGCGTCGACGCGATGTAGTCATCCTCGTTCAGCGCCGCCATGAACCCCATCGCCGCCGCCTCCTGGCCCGTCGACGCGTGGAAGAGACCGTAGAGCCCGTCCTCGCCCGCCAGGAACAGGTCTTTCATCGTCGATTCCCACTGGCGATGCGCGCGCATCTGCCAGTACAGATGCGTCAGCTTCTCCTTACCCAGCCGCTCCAGCGCGTCCGAGGCAGCGCCCCGAGTCGGAATCGACTCCGGCGGCAGGAACTTCAGCGTGTCACCCGGCTGCCAGCCCCAGTTGCCGCCCGGTCCCGCCGTCGCCAGCGCGATGTTCTTCTCGAACCCCGCACCGGTCACGCTCTCCGCCTGCGCCGTCGCCACGCCGAACGATTCTCCGCACGCCGCCAGCACTGTGCCCGATGCGCCCGCCGCACCCGCCGCGCCGAACATCTTCAGCAGCGTTCGTCTGTCGATCGTCTTCGTTCCGACACTCATGGGTTCAACCTCCGAAGCGGTGGCGCGAGCGGGGTCGGGGGGGAAAAAGCACCCGCTTCGCGATCGGGAGTTTGGCAGTCTCCGACAATGACAACGAAACGTCGGGAAAGTGAATCGTACGTCAACACAAGAAGTCCTGTCAAGCATGGTAATCCGACGCGGCGGATCCGGTACCTAACGTCAGATTCCCTCGGGCACCGACTTCTCCCGTACAGTCTCGACCAGCAGTCCGTCGGGTCCGCGGACGAGGAAGCTCGTCAAAACCGAATTCCGGATCGGTCTCCGATGGCAGCAATGGGCATACCTCGGCGCCGGGGCGGGGAAGAGAGACCCACAGCGACACCCCTTCTCCTGCCGCACTGCGCCCTTATGCCCTCAGGGGCGCCCGGTCGCCGGACGATGAGTTTGGGTGGGGACTCATTCCACACTGCGCTCTCCGCTGTCGTGAACTGCACCGTGAAGGATACGAACGGCACGCGAAGAGGGTTGTCCACAACACTGAAGTCGCGAATATTCCACTATAGCAGGTTATAGTGCCTCGAAAATTGCCTCACGTGGTCGCGCGGTCGCCTTTATTCTCGCGCACGGCCACTCACGATATGTCTTTCCGTCGCGCCATCCGCCGCTCGTCCGCCACGGGCCTGCCGACGTTTCGCGCGGGAGATTCCAACGCCAGGTGCGGGCGGGTTCACCCGCCAACGAGCGGCGGTACCGCGAGCCTGTTCCAGTTCCGGTGGTCTCGGCCTTACGACAGAGGAGGGGAGAGATGAAATCGAGCGTCCTTCGATTGCTTGGCCCGGGGATCGTCGCTCTTGGTGTGGTGGCGGTGCTCCTGGTGCCGGGTGCGTTGGCCGGGCAGGCGCTGAGTTCGCTCAGCTCGGCGACGCCAGCGACGTCGGCGACGAGCCCGCGGTTGGAGTCGAGCGTCGCGGCTCCGACGTTCGCCCGGGACATCGCGCCGATCCTTCAGGCGAACTGCGAGAGCTGTCACCGTCCGGGCGGTGTGGCGCCGATGGCGCTGGTGACCTACGACCAGGTGCGTCCATGGGCGGGGGTCATCGAGTATCGTACCGGGTTGCGCGACCGGGCGGGCGCGATGCCGCCGTACTACCTGGAGCGGGGAATCGGGATCCAGCACTACGCGGATGATGCCCGCCTGAGCGAAGCCGAGATCGAGACGATCGCCGCCTGGTCGCAGAACGGGGCTCCCGCCGGAGACCCGGCCGACATGCCGGCGGCACGGGTCTGGGACGACTCCGGTCGGTGGCGCCTCGGAGAGCCGGATCTGATCACGAAGACGGCGCCGTTCGCCATGAAGGCGGGGGATCCGGACTGGTGGGGCGACATGCCGAGCATCCCGATCGGGCTCACGGAGGACCGGTATGTACGGGCCGTGGAGATCCGCGAGGTGAACTCCGTGGCGGCCGACGCGGCGAACGAGACTTCGGTCGGCGGACGGTGGATCGTGCATCACATGATCTGGAGCACTCGCGGTGGCGGCGAGGAGGAGGCGGCGGAGGAGGGTGCGGCCGACGTCGGTGACGGCGAGTCCGGAGGGTCGGCGTCCACGGGCTGGCCGGTTCATGAACTTGGCCGCAACCCCGACATGTTCGACCCGAGAGCGGGGCGGCTCCTCCGCGCGGGCTCCGAAGTCGTCTCGAACTCGGTCCATCTGCATTCGAGCGGGCAGGATACGGAGGCGCACCTGGAGATCGGCTGGTTCTTCCACCCGGTCGGATACGAGCCCGAGTATCGGAGCGGCGGGTTCAGCCTGGGCGACGGGATGAACATCGACATCCGCGGCGGCCAGGACGGCTATCAGGAGTTGCACGCGTACGCGGTCCTGAACGAGCACGTGAAGATCACCTCGTTCGAGCCGCATCTGCACGGCCCGGGCGCGCGGATGTGCCTGCAGGCGATCTGGGGGATGCAGATCGAGACGCTGAGCTGTGCGGGGTACGACCACAACTGGGTGAGGCAGTACAACTACGACGACGACCACGCGCCGCTCCTGCCGAAGGGGACGATCGTTCAGCTGGTCGGATACATGGACATGTCGACCTCGAGCCCGAACGTGCCGGATCCACGCAACTGGCAGGGGTCCGGGAACCGGTCGATCACGAACATGTTCATCGATCTGGGTAACCGGGTCCGGCTCACGGATGAGCAGTTTGTTCGGGAGATGGCGGATCGGCGGGAGCGGCTGGGGCTGGGCCCGAACGATCACGTGACCGGCTGTCCGCTCTGCATGGCGAACATCCCCCGGTTCGATTCGGTGCCCGCGGAAGCGGAGGTGGAGGTGGAGGTGGAGGCGGTTACGGAGGCGGGCGGCAATGGTTCGTGAGATGAATCCGACCGCCATCCGGAGACAGGGGTTTCAGGCGGTGAATGGAGAAGGGGAGATGAGAGAATCGACTCGACCGGGAGATCACTCGCGCGTGTTGCGCGCCGCCATTGGAGTCCTGGGTCTGGCGGTGGTGACGTTGCTGATCGTCGCCAGTCCGGTCGAAGCGCAGCCGCGGGCGTCCTTTCTGGAGGGATCGGATGTCTCTCCGGGATTCGAGGGATGGATTCCGAACGAGGACGGATCCTACGACATTGTGTTCGGCTACATGAACCGGAACTGGGAGGAGGAACTCCACGTTCCGGTCGGGCCCGACAACTATTTCTCGTTCGTGCGGCGGGGCGAGCTGGACGATATGGCGGTTCATGCGTTTGACGCGTCAGCGGCCGACCAGGGGCAGCCGACCTGGTTTCAGCCGAGGCGGAACCGGTTCACGTTCAGGGTGCGGGTGCCGGCGGATCTGGTGAGCGACGATCGGGAGCTGGTGTGGACGCTGACGACGAACGGGTCGACGGATCGCGCGTACGCGTCGCTGGCGCGCGACTACATGATCGACAACGTCGTGATCATGTCGGAGACGGGCGCGCTGGGCGCGGGAACGAGCAACGAGAGAACGCGATCGAACGTGGCGCCGGAGATCGTCGTGGAGGGTCCGGCGGAGCGAACGGCGCG
>CAZUVK010000146.1:0-9338 GCA_964623785.1 uncultured Gemmatimonas sp.
CCGCCGAGGAAGAGATAGTCGGCGCCAGGCGGTGTGCTCGAGGCGAGCCATTGCTCCGCCGCCGCGACGTACGGGAGCGTCGGCACCCCACTCCGCGCCATCTGCCCGGACTCTTCCTCATCGTTGAGATAGAGGCGCCGTTCGGGCTGCCGTTCGCCTGGGAACGCGATCTCCGTCACGCGCCAGACGCCGAGGGCCGTAGTCTGCTCGTGGATCAGCTCCTCACTGGTCTCGGTCCCCGCCTGGAGCGGGATTCCCAGGGGGATGAGCAGGCTGATTGAGATTCCCATCAGCACCGAGCCGGCCGCCCATCCGCCAGGCAGCAGCAGGGTGACGACGAGAAGCGCGAGGATGCCGCCAGCGAGTACGCCGAGCACCACTTCGCCGGTCCCGTCGAGCGGCCCGGATTCCTCATCAGGGTCGAGCGAGCGCAGCGCGTGGGCGGCGAGGATGGGCGGGATCCGTCCGATCATGTACGCGGGGATGGCGACGGCGAACACCAGGCAGGCGAGCGCCCAGGGGAAATCCGGTGTGGCCACCCGGTAGAGCGAACTGAGCGTGCCGAACGTGCCCCCGACGGCCGTGATCGCGCCGGCGCCGAGCCAGCGGTCGCGGACGGGCAGCGCGGGTGCGTTGACATCCGCGGCGCCTACCCAGAGACCGATCGCGAACGCGGCTGCGGACGTCGCCATTATCACCGCCGCGTTCGTCAGACCGGATGCGCCCGCGACGACCAGCGCCGAACCCGCAACGCCGGTTGCCGCCCATCCCCACCCCGCGACGGTCGCGTGGGCGACCAGGGCGCGCCGGGCGCGACTCTCAAACTGCTTCGAATCCATTCAACCGCTGGCGGAATGAGCCCCCACGGGGGGAGTGTATCGCGTCGATCGCTGGTTTCGGAAGTGGTTCGAGGATACCTTCCCGGAAATCCACAACCCAAGCCTGGAGGCAACGATCAAGTTTCACCGAATGGTCCATCTGGTCGGAGTATGTCTGGTCCTCATCATCGCCCACGCGACGCCGCTGCAATCGCAGCCGGCAGCCGCTTCGGACCGATGGAAAGTATCCGCCGAATTCAGCTTTACTGATCAGAGCGGCAACAAGGTTCTTCGGCTGCTGACGGGCGGCCTGAAGGTTACCCATCTGCAGGAAGACGCGTTCGAACTCGACTCGACGCTTCGCACCCGCTACGGCAAGAGCGAAGGCGAACTGGTGGCGTTCAGCCACACGGCGTCGCTCGCGTTCGACTTCCGGCCGCGCGAGACCTGGTCGCCCTTCCTCTTCGCCGACGCGACGCGCGACGAGCTGAAGCGGCTCGATGTGCGGCTCTCGTCCGGCGTCGGCATGAAGCGGACGCTCTATCGCGAGGCCAACAACGAGGCGTCCCTCTCCCTCGCCACGCTCTATTCCTTCGAGCAGATCAGCGCGGAAGTACCCGAGGAAGGGAGCGTCCGATTGGCGGCGGAAAGAGCGCACCACGCCCGTTGGAGCGTGCGGGGCCGCTTCCGCTACGATCTGCGCGAGAACGTCACCCTCAATCACATGACGTTCTATCAGCCGGTATGGGACGAGATGGCCAACTACTTGCTCCGCTCGGACACCGGCCTCAAAGTTCTACTGACAGAGCGGCTCGCCCTTTCCGTCGAGTATCAGATTCAGCGGGAATCGCAACCGCCGAATGATGTCGCCCCGAACGATCTGCTCCTTACGACCGGACTCATCATCGATTTCTGACCATGCCCAGTCGAAGACTCGCACGGAGCGTTCCGCTCCTGATAGTAGCGGCGCTGTCAGGGTGCGACAACTTCTTCTGGGGAGGGGCGGAGATCCAGATCGTTCCGCCTCCGCCCCCTCAGTCGTCGCTCGAAATCGAGCCGGATGCCCGCGTCTTCGCGGAGTTCGGGCTTCCCACGGGGCCGCTGGTGTTCCACCTCACGGAGCGGGACGGAGCGTCGCTGCTCGTCCCGGTCGCGGAGATCGGCGGCGAGTCGCTCCGTCCCATTCGGAGGCCGCCCGGCGTGTCGCCCGAAGCGTATGAGGGTCGTTTCCGCGAGACGGTGCTCCCGGTGGGCGCTCAGTTCGCCGTGTTCCGGCGCGGCGTGAGGGTCGGTACGTTCCTCGCCCAGGCCGAGGGACCGGTGACCGCGTGTGGAGTGCCGACAGTCGTCGGGAATACCACGGTGGTCGCGGCGGCCGTGGGGCAGCCCGATTTCATCGCGTTCCGGCAGGGCCTCGCGCCGGAGACACGTGGCGAGTATTCGCCTCCGCAGATCACCGGCTCGATCAACACCTACGCATCGATCGTGGCCGAGCGGCTCATCCTGCAGGCCGGCCTTCCACGTCCGCGCAGCTGGCCCGGCGCGCAGCGGGACCTCCAGTCGGTCGAGATCATGCCCGGCGGCCACCCCGAAATGGCTGCGACCTATCTCGTCGGAGATGACCTCGCTGTCGGCCCCGGCCAACCGGAAGGGTACAGCGTCTTCTACATCGCCGACTACGAGACCCAGCGCGGCTACATGCCCGTCTACTCCGAGGTCCGCGACTACCGGCAAGGCGGGCAGGCGGCGCCGCGCCTGGTGGATTACGTGAACCTCGACCAGTCGGAATCCCCCGAGATCGTGGTGCGTGTGTTCGGCGCGAACCAGGACTGGTACGATGTGCTCGCGTTCGAGGACGGCGCGTGGAAGAAGACGCTGGCGGGAGCGCCGTGCGGGTGAGGGGCGGAGTGGAAGTGGCTGCTATGAGGGGGACCGCGAAGAACGCGGAGAACGCCAAGTGGCCCTGCTTGTCACGAGTGTTCCGTTCCCGGACATTCCATCCCACATCCGTTCATTGCCGCCCGGGGATCCGGGCCACTTGGCGTTCTCCGCGTTCTTCGCGGTCCCCCTCATAGCCCTCACACGCGCACCACCCCATCCTCCGTCACGATCACATCCAGCCGCGCATCCCACGGATCCATCGGGATCGCCTCCAGCCGCTGCGCACCGAAGAACAGCCCCAGACGAAGCGGGCCTTCCCCCGGTTTCAACCCATCGAATAGCCGATCATAGTAGCCCGCGCCACGGCCCAGTCGCGCGCCGGTCGCATCCCACGCGAGGCCGGGCACGAAGGCGATGTCGATTTCGTCGAGGCTCGTGACCGGGCAGTCACGATCGGGTTCGCGGATTCCGTATCGTCCCCCGTCGATGAGTCGGTCCAAGCTCGCCACTTCGTGCAGGGACATCGCCGTGCCGGGCAGGCAGCGAGGGTAGACGATCCGGATGCCGCGACGCCGGGCCGCGTCGCCGATCGGGTCGGTCGGGACCTCCGAGGGCATCGACGCGAAGAGCAGGATCGAGCGGGCGGCACGGACCTCGGGGATGGTCCAGAGATGGTCCTCGATCTGTTTCCCGAACAGCGCCCGCTCCTCGGGCGAGATGGCGCGGATCGTGGCGCGCGCCTCCGCGCGCAGCGCCGACTTGACGTCGCGGCTCGCCGCCCGATCGTCACGCGGCGCGGTCCCGTCTCGATTCATCTGGAAAGCTCCCTCGCGACGGCGGTGGCGACTTCCGCGTTGTTGCGGAGCAGGGCGATGTTCGCGGCAAGGGTCGCGCCTTCCGTTGCGGTCGCGAGCTCGCGCAGGAGGAACGGCGTGATCTCCTTGCCCCGTACATCGAGGTCACGGGCGCGGGCGGTCGCCGTTTCGATGGCGGCCGAAATCGTGGATGCCGGGATCTCGGCGCGGTCCGGAGCCGGCGCGCAGAGCAGGATCCCGCCGGTCGCGCCGGTCGTCTCATGCGCGCGCCAGATCGCCGCGACCTCGGAGGCCTCGTCGACTCGCGCATCAACGGTCAGGCCGGTGTCCCGCGAGTAGAAGCCGGGGAAGGCCTCTGTACGCCAGCCGAGCACGAGGACGCTGAGGGTCTCCAGCGCCTCTCGGGTGGCCGGGAGGTCCAGGATGGCCTTCGCGCCGGCGCAGACGACGATGATCGCGGTCCGGCTCAGCTCGGTGAGGTCGGGGGATACGTCCAGCGGCGTCCCCCGGTGGACGCCGCCGATACCTCCGGTGGCGAAGACCCTGATCCCCGCGCGCGCCGCGAGGAACGCCGTAGCCGCGACGGTGGTCCCGCCCGTGGCGGAGCGCGCGATCGCGAGCGGGATCTCACGGGTCGAGATCTTCATCACGCCGGAAGCGGTGGCGATCCGTTCGATCTCTTCCCTCGTTAGCCCGACACGCGGCACGCCGTCGATCACGGCGACGGTGGCGGGCACGCCGCCCCCGGCGCGCACGGCCGACTCCAACTCGACTCCGACCTCCAGGTTGCGCGGCCGCGGCAGCCCATGCGTGAGGACGGTCGATTCGAGCGCCACTACCGGTCGGCGCGAGGCCAATGCTTCCTCCACCTCTGGCGACACCCGCGGCCGCGACACCATCCATTCCCCGATCGATTCCGTCACTCGTTTCCTCCTGACGCGCTGGATGCTACGATTCGCGAGCGCCCCGGCCGCTTCACGGAGGTGCGCCGATCTCTTCCGAACCGAACCGAACCCTACCCGAACCGTGCGCTTCTTCCGCACCGTTCCTGGAACGGTCGCTGGAAAGTCTCCTGAACCTCGTCGATGAACAAGACGCGCCCGGCCGAACTGCGCTACGACATGCCCGACGACGAGTTCCGCGCCCAGGCCGACGCGGTCGTGGACTGGATCGCTCGCTACCTCGCGAACCGGGAGGCATACCCGGTCTTCTCGCGCGTGGCTCCCGGCGCAACCGCGGCCGGGCTACCCGTCGCCGCGCCCGAAGACTCGACACCCTTCGACGCGATCCTCGACGACTTCCGGGACACGATCGTGCCGGGGATCACGCACTGGAACCACCCCGGATTCTTCGCCTGGTTCGCGACGAGCGCGGCAGGGCCGGGGATCCTGGGGGAGATGCTGGCGGCCGCGCTCAACGTGAACGCGATGCTCTGGCGGGCGAGCCCTTCCGCGACCGAACTCGAGCAGCGCACCCTCGACTGGCTCCGTCAGATGCTGGGTCTGCCGCCGGAGTTCACCGGGCACATCCAGGACACCGCGTCCACGTCGACGATGGTCGCGCTCGGCGCCGCGCGGGAGGCCGCGGGCCTCGACGTCCGGCGCGAAGGCCTGACCGGGCGCGATATCCCGCGGCTCCGCGTCTACTGCTCCGAGCAGGCGCACTCATCGGTCGACAAGGCGGCGATCACCCTCGGGCTCGGCCTTGCCGGCGTCAAGCGTATCCCCGTCGATGGCGAGTTCCGGATGTCCCCGGCCGCCCTGGCGGACGCGATCCGCGCGGACCGGGCCGCGAACGTACTGCCCATCGCCGTCGTCGCGACGATCGGCACGACGTCGACCACGAGCGTGGATCCGGTTTCCGAGGTCGCCGACATCTGCACGGAATCGGGGATCTGGCTCCACGTCGATGCTGCCTACGGCGGTGCGGCGGCCGTCATCCCCGAGAAGCGGCCGCTCATGACGGGATGGGAGCGGGCGGACTCGATCGTCACGAACCCGCACAAGTGGATGTTCGTCCCGCTCGACTGTTCGGCGCTCTTCTTCCGCGACCCGGCGGCGGCCACGCGGACCTGGTCGCTTGCCGCCGACTACCTGACGACCCCGGAGGACGGCGCGGCGACGAACCTCATGGAGTTCGGGCCCGCGCTGGGGCGCCGATTCCGGTCGCTGAAGCTATGGATGACGCTGCGCTACTTCGGGCGGGTCGGGCTCGCGGAGCGGCTGGGGGAGCACATGCGGCTGGCGCGATTGTTCGCGGGATGGGTGGAGGGGGAGACCGACTGGAGCGTTGAGGCGCCGGTGCCGTTCAGCGCGGTGTGCTTTCGGTTTCGGCCGGCCGGCCTCGCGGAAGCCGATCTCGACCGCGTGAACGAGGCAATCCTGGAACGGGTCAACGCATCGGGGGATGTATTCCTGTCGCACACGAGGCTCGGGGGCAGGTTCGTTCTCCGGCTCGCGATCGGGAACATCCGCACGGCGGAGCGGCATGTCGCGCGCGCCTGGGAGCTGCTGCGGGCGGCGGCTGGTGCCGAGGTAAGGTTGCGCACGTAACCTCGTAGGGGCGGGCCCTCGGCCCGCCCGGCAGCCACGGAACGCGCCGCCAATTGACCGGGCGGGTCGGGGACCCGCCCCTACAGGGTGTTGTCGCCCGGCTCGGTCACCGCGGGTCCGCATCGCCCGGTTCCGGCGCCCCGGTCACGGTGACTTCCCCCGCGCGCACTCTGCCGAGATACTTCACGACCTCGATCGAGATCGCGCGGATGAAGCTGGCCTCGCGGTGGTCGAGATCGGCCCTGTGCGCGACTTCGCGCAGGGTCCGCATCACGCTCTCCGTGTTTCGGGACTTGAAGAAGTCGATCGCCCACAAGGCGCGCTCGCCATCCTCGAACATCTTCTCGAGGAGTTGGACCGGGGCTGGCGGGGCGTCGCGGCGCGGACGTTTGAACTCCGCGGGGGCTTCGGCTTCCGCCGCCGTCCACAGCTCGTAGGCGATCACGAGTACCGCCTGGGCGAGGTTGAGCGACTTGTGGTCGGGGTTCGTCGGGATGCTGACGGACTGGTGGCAGAGGTCCAGCGCGGAGTTCGGGAGTCCGGCATCCTCACGGCCGAAGAGGACGGCGATTGGTCCGCCCGCGTCAGCGCGAGAAGCGCGCGCGAGCAGTTCTGGTGCGATCTCGCGCGGCCGCGCCATCGAGCGCTTCGCGCGGCGGCCCCTCGCCGTCATCGCCACCGTGTACGAGCAGTCGGAGAGAGCCGCGTCCAGGTCGTCAAAGATCTGGGTCGCCGCTACCAGATCCCGCGTGTCGTGGGCGATCCCCTCGATCCGCCAGGGATCCCACTCGACCGGTGACACCAGACGCAGGCGATGGAGACCGAAGTTCTTCATCGCCCTGACGGCGCCAGCGATGTTGACCAGGTCCTGCGTCTGCCAGAGTACGATGACGATCCCCTCGAGGCCCGCGCGCCGCTCGCTCAATCGCTCTCTTCCCGGACGGTGAGCGGCTGCTCGCCGGTGCCCCTCGCCGAGAGACGGCCGAGCAGGACCCGCGCCGCGCGCACATCGTGCCCGACGTCGATGAACAGCACGGTCAGGTCGCCGACGCCCCACAGGATCGCGGCCAGCACCACCCCGCGGATGACCTCGGCGAAGAGCGGGAGGATCGCCCCGGCTCCCTCGAGTACGACGCCAGCGATGACCTCCGCCGTCAAGGCCACGATCACCACCATCGCCGCGATCTTGAAAAGCCGGGCGACGTACTGCAGCGCGAAGTACGGCTCGATGTCGTCGGCGCGGATCGCGCCCGGCTGGCGGCCGCCCCGGTCGTCTCCCTCGACATCACTCGGGGTATCCTCCCGGAACTCCTCGTCCGGCCGACCTTCGTTCTCGCTACGTGGATCCTTCGGATCCTGATCCATGGGACTCGTCGGTACGGGTTTCAGGGAATCGCGCGAGAGTGCAATCTGCGGACCGATCCTGTCGAGCGGCCAATGTTGCGATACCCTTACCTGTCCAGGCCGACGGTCTCGACCAGCACGTTGTCGCGCCGCACGACGCGCGAGCGATAGTCGGCCTCCGCGGCGAGAAGCGCGTCCCAGCCCGCACGGCCCTCGGGACCCAGCATCCCGTTGTGCATCCGCCGCGTCGGCCAGGGCGTGAAGTGGTCATCGATCGGGCCGGCATAGAGCGCCATCGTCGCCTCGACGATCGATCGGGTCGCCCGGACCCGCGCCTCCTCGTCGATCCGCGCCAGCGAAACGACCACACGAAGCGACCCGCGCGAAAACGCGTCGGCCAGGAAGGTTCCGTATTCGCGATCGAGCAGGCCGTTGCTTGCCGTGCCCGCGAGGGACAGCAGGCCGCGGAGCGCGGGGGCGTCGTCCTTCAGACCGCGGGTGATCAATCGGCTCGCCAGCGGGACCCAGGCGCCGGTCGTGTCGTTCGCCTCCAGTGTTGCCTCGAGACGCTTGAGGATCTCGGCGGTGGGCAACCCCGCGAGCGCGTCGGCCGGGCGGGGGGTCGCCGGGCCGGGAGGCGGAGTGGGGCCCGGTGGCTCGTCGTCGAGGTGTTCGCCGCCGATAATCACGATCGGCGTACCGATCTGCACGTTATGGTAGAGCCGCTGCGCGAACCGGTTCTCCAGACGGATGCAACCGTGCGATACGCGCTGCCCCAGCAACTCGGGCCGGTCGGTCCCGTGGATGGCGATCTCCGCGCCAAGGTACACTGCGGCGACGCCGAGCTGGCCCTCGCGCTTCCGGCTCGGATCGTTGAACGCGGGGATCGGAAGGTTGTTCTCCACGTAGTACCAGTCCGGCAGGTACCAGACGGGCAGTTCCTCCTTGAACACCGCCTGGAAGACCCCGCGAGGCGTGGAGAAATGCCACTCACCGTCGTCACCCTGAAGCCGCAGTCCCGTGCCCGTACCCACCGGCGCCTCCCAGACGACGGTCTCGCCTTCCATGAACCGCAGCATGTTTTCGTCCAGATCGACCAGGACGAACGCGCCGCTCGCCGTGTCGACGAAGGCCTCCGGCTGCACCGGAAGCGCTTCGAGCGGACCGTGGATGGCTTCGTCACCACCGCCGCCACCGCCACTGACCCGCAATGTGGCGCAACCGGCAGCCATGGCAATGCACGCAAGCAGCGCCAATCGGGTCAGTCGTTGACTCTGAATCCGGGGCCCCGACCTTCCGCCCATACTTCCCTCCGTGCCGGAGTTCGTTCGAGGTAGCGACCCGCGAGACACGCGAATACCACGACGGCCGCGAGGCAGCGAGCCGCGTCGAGGGCCGAACGGCTGGCCCGGTTTCGCGCGGAACCCACAATGTAAATGGAAGCGGGCGGATTTGTTCCCCGCGTGCCGCCCGCAAGGGTTGCCGCGATTTTCCTGCCACCGGGACTGGAGGAAGATCACGTTGTGTCGAACGGCCCGCCCCGGCTGGCGCACCCCAAACTTCGTCAGTAACTTCGTCACGACGAAGCTAGTGACGAAGCTAGTGACGAAGCTAGTGACGAAGCTGTCGTGACAGACTCCACCTCAGGAAGATGACAACGACCGAACTTCAAGCACTCATCCGGAGCCTTCAGGAGTACCGAACCGACCTGGTCCACGTGGAGGCGAAGCGGGCGCGATCCGAACTGCCGAAGCGGCTCTGGGAGACACTCTCTGCCTTCTCGAACTCGCCAGGCGGCGGCGTCCTGATCCTGGGGCTCGACGAGGCCGCGGGGTTTGCCGCGACGGGTGTCCGGAACCCGAAGAAGCTCATGCAGGATCTCGGCACGCAATGCGGTGAGATGGACCCGCCAGTACGCGCTCTGATCG
>CAZUVK010000147.1:0-2520 GCA_964623785.1 uncultured Gemmatimonas sp.
ACCGAGGTCGGTCGGATCTACGAAGGCGTGGTGAAGAGCACGACCAGCTTCGGGGCGTTCGTCGAGATCCTGCCAGGAACGGAGGGACTCTGTCACATCTCTGAGCTGCAGGAAGCACGCACGGAGAAGACCGAAGACGTGGTCAAGAAGGGCGACGTGGTCTCGGTCAAGCTCCTCTCGATCGACGAGAAGGGACGCCTTCGGCTGTCGCGGAAGGCCGCGATGGCGGAACTGGCCGCGGCGGACTGATCGCCGTTACAGCGCGGAGGATGCGGGAAGCGGGGACGCGCCGGAGGTGGTGCGTCCCCGCCGATATTTAACTCGTGGAATCCAGGGACTTCTGGCGCACGATATCCGGGGAACCTGAGTGAGACATGGGGTATACGGGCTCGCCACCGCCGGTCGGGGCCCCCGCGAGAGCGTACCAGCAACCAAAGAAAGGGGTGCGGTTTGACGGACAGCGTGGACGAGGTGCGGTTCATCCGACTCGAGACGAACCTGGACCTGCCGTTGCCCGCGCGGCAGACGGAAGGGTCAGCGGGTTATGATGTAAGCTCGGCCGAACGAGACTTCCTGCTGGGACCGGGAGAGCGGCGCGCGGTATCGACGGGGCTGCGAATGGAGCTGCCTCGTCACCTGGAATGCCAGATCCGGCCGCGGTCCGGGCTCGCGCTGCGACACGGCTTGACGTTGCCGAACGCTCCCGCGACGATCGATCCCGACTACCGAGGTGAACTCAAGGTAATCCTCTGGAACTCCGGTGCGGAGCCGGTGTCGATCACCCGCGGGATGCGGATCGCGCAGCTCGTCTTCGCGCGGTTCGAGGCCCCGGCGATCCTAGAAGTCGACGGAATCGGGGAGACGGCGCGGGGATCCGGCGGGTTCGGGTCGACGGGCTAGTGCTGTGTGTCTGAAGTCCCGTGGCCATGCGACAGACGCCGCATCCCGTCGCGCAGCGTTGTTCCTCCCTGGAGTAGCGGTGCTACGCCTTCGTCGTCTCGCCTCGCGCGGCGGGCGATTCGCCAGCCGCATGGCCACGGGACTTCAGACACACAGCAGTCGTACCTCGAGGCGGCGGATCCGCGGCCCCCGTAGTCGGAAGAAGCGAGGCGACGGCCGGGTCGGTCACCAGTTCGAAACCCGTTCGCGGCCAGGGGGAAATCCGATGGTTATCCCGATTGCCGACGCGAAGCGCCACAATGATTTACCGCTGCTTGCGAGGTACCGAAGGCGACGGTAGCTTGCTGGCCTTCACGACCATCATGTACGCAGGCCGGCGCGCGACGCGCCTGCCTGGACGAGAGCTTCCGGGAGACAAATGGCTCTTCGCTGGTTTACGTCCGGCTCGTTCATTCCGGTAAACGACATCGCCGTCGATCTGGGCACGGCGAACACCCTGGTGTACGTGAAGGGCGAAGGAATCGTCCTTAACGAGCCGTCGGTCGTGGCGGTGGAAAAAGCGACCGGGAAGATCAAGGGGATCGGCCTGGAGGCGAAGCGAATGCTGGGTCGAACGCCCGAGGGAGTCGCCGCGGTCCGACCTTTGAAGGATGGTGTGATCGCGGATGTCGACGTGACCGAGATCATGCTCCGGTACTTCCTGGAGACGGTGACCTCCAAGCGGTTCCTGAAGCTGAAGCCGACGATGGTGGTGGGTGTGCCGTCGGGGATCACGGAACTCGAGCGTCGCGCGGTGCGGTCGAGCGCGCACGCGGCCGGGGCAAAGGAAGTCTTCATGGTCGCGGAGCCGATGGCGGCGGCGATCGGGGTGGGCCTGCCGGTCGAGACGCCGACCGGGAACATGGTGATCGACATCGGTGGTGGGACGACGGAGATCGCGGTCATCGCGCTCTCGGGCATCGTGTCCGACACATCGATCCGGGTGGGGGGAGACGAGATCGACGCGGCGATCGTCACGTTCCTCCGGAAGAGCTACAACCTGATGATCGGTGAGCCGACCGCTGAAGCGGTGAAGATCCAGATCGGATCGGCGTACAGCACGGGGGACGAGCGGGAGATGGAGGTCAAGGGTCGGGACCTGGTCTCCGGGATTCCGAAGACGGTGCGGGTGCACTCGCAGGAGATCCGCGAGTGCATCCAGGAGCCGATCCAGGCGGTGGTCGAGGCGGTCCGCAGGGCGCTCGAGATCACGCCACCGGAGCTTGCGTCGGACATCGTGGACCGGGGGATCGTGATGACGGGCGGTGGCGCGCTGATCCGGGGGCTCGACCAGCTCATCGCGCGCGAGACCAACCTGCCGATCCACGTGGACGAGGAACCGCTGACGTGTGTCGTGCGCGGCGCGGGCCGGATTCTGGATGACATCAACAAGTACAGGGGAGTGTTGGCGAACTGAGCGCGTTCCGACCGTATCTGGGTGAGGGAGGGAAGAAGAGCCGCCAGCGCGATTGGTTGCTGGGGCTCGTCTTTGTCGTTCTGTCGCTCGCGCTCTCGACGTTGACGACGCAGCGCGAGAGTATCGCTCGCTCGCTCCGCGCCACTGTCCTGCGACCGGTACTG
>CAZUVK010000147.1:2530-6358 GCA_964623785.1 uncultured Gemmatimonas sp.
CGATGCAGCGCGGAGCGATCGAGCGGAATTCGCTCTTCGACGACCCGACGACGTTGCGAGCGCAGCGAGACAGCATGGCCGCGTTCCTCGTCGGACAGGCGACACTCGAGTCGGAGAATCGGCACCTTCGCGAACTGCTCGGACTGCGGGAACGGCTCCCGAGATCGTTCGTTTCGGCTGAGATCGTCCGGATCCCGGAGCGTGGAAGTGAGGTCTTCTTCCAGTTGACCGCGGGGTCGGAGCAGGGCGTCGAGCAGGGCGCGCCGATCATAGCGGCGGGTGGACTCGTGGGGTCCGTGAGCGGTGTGGATCCCACGATCTCGTTCGGGATCGACTGGACCCATCCGGAATTCCGGGCGGCCGCGATGACGCTCGACGGCGACATCTACGGGATCCTGATGCCGCGATTCCTTGAGCGCGAACCTGTCCTGTTGATGACGGGCACGCCGCGGCATGTCGATCTCGAGCCCGGTCAGATGATCGTGACGTCGGGCCAGGGGGGGGTCTACCCGGTCGGGATCCCGATCGGCGTCGTGATCGGTCCCGAAGAGGGTGAGGACGGCTGGCAGCGGAACTATCTCGTACGACCGCTGGTCTCTCCGTCGGCGATGAACTACGTATTGATCCTTGGCGATCCGCTCCCTTCGGCGGAAGGCCAGGATCTTGCCGAAGCGTGGGGGATCCGGTTTACCGACGGAGAGGTCGGGGAAGGAATGCCGGCCGAGGGCGATCCGGTGATCGCGGAGGGTCAAGTGCCCACGGCGCCGGGTGCGGGCGTTGCGGCGGGCGTTACGCCGAGCACGGGTGGTGGGCAGGGTACGGCAACGGGTGATGTGACGGGTCCGACGACGGTGGAGCCGCTGGGCTCGCCGACGGCGGTCCCGCCGCCAGGGCCCTCACTGCCGCTCCCACCGGCGCCGGCACCGCCGCCACCACCACCGCCGCCCGCGCCGCCTCCAGCCGCGCCGCCGCCGGAGGTGGGGCCGCCGCTGCTCGGCGATCCGACGACGCCACCACAGTGACCGTGTCCAAGGCGGTCAATCGGGTCATGACCGACCGGGAACCGGCGATATGAACCACTCGACCGTTGGGATGGGCCACGAGCGATGAATGGAAGGGTCGGGTGGGGGTTTGTGGCGCTGGTGGCGGTCGTCGTCGTCCTTCACTTCGTATTGCGGGTCGGCCTGGGTTTCCAGCAACTGGCGCCCGATCTACTGGTGGTGGGCGTGCTGCTGGCCGCGCGCCACCTGCCGGCGGGGCTCGCGGCCGGGTTCGGTTTCCTGATGGGCATGCTGGAAGGAGCCCTCGTCCCGACGGTTCTCGGGGCCAGCTCGCTGGCGTTGACGATCGTGGGGTTTCTGGGTGCCCGATCCCGGGAGATCTTCGCGGAAGACAACTACGTATTGCTGGCCATCTACCTGTTCGCGGGCAAGTGGCTGTACGACGTGATCCTCTTCATCGCGACCGGCGACATGTTCGGTCCGGGCGCGACCTACCTCATTCTCATCTCGCCCCTGACGGCGCTGTACGCGGCGGCGTCCGGGTTGATCGCCGTGATGATCTATCGGGCCTTCACCTGATGGCGCTCGATGATCAAGCGAACCCGTAACATCGTCTTCGGCGACCCGCTGCTCTTTGTGGTCGTGATCGGGCTGACGGCGTTCGGGATCGCGATGGTCTACAGCGCGGGTGTGCTCGACGTGCCCAGCACGATCGTCGCGGGGCTCTGGCGGAACCAGCTGGTGTGGTTTTCGCTTGCGATGATCGCGACGCCGCTGGTCATGCGGGTTCCCGTGATCTGGCTGGAGTGGGCGGCACAGCCGATCTACGCGGTCTGCCTGCTGTTGCTCACCCTCACATTGTTCATCGGGACGGGCGCGGGGACCGCGGAGAGCGTGTCGGGCTGGGTGGTGATCGGCCCGATCCGGATCCAGACGGCCGAGGTCGCGAAGATCGGCGTGATCCTGATGCTGGCCCGCGTCCTGGGGTCGTGGCGGGAGGCCCCGCGCACGATCTGGATGCTCTGGAAGCCGATTCTGGTCGTCCTGGTACCGATGGCGCTCGTGATGCAGCAGCCCGACCTGGGCACGGCGCTCGTGTTCGCATCGATCCTGCTGGCGATGCTCTTCTGGGCGGGGACCCCGCTCGCGACGCTGTTCTTCCTGGCGAGCCCGGTTCTGGGGTTGCTGCTGTCGATCAATGTGTGGCTGTGGGGCGGGTATTTCGTCCTGCTGGTGGCGCTGCTGGCGTTCGTGTACAAGCCGTACCTTTCCGAGGGCGTTGCGATTCTGGTCGCGAACGTGGTCGCGGGGACGATCGCGCTGCCGCTCTGGAACAGCCTGGCGGCGTATCAGCAGAATCGCTTCCTGGTCTTCCTGGACCCAAGCCGCGATCCGCGGGGAGCGGGGTACAATCTCATCCAGTCGCAGGTCGCGATCGGCAGTGGCGGACTGTTCGGGAAAGGGTTCCTGGACGGTACGCAGAAGCGACTCGCGTTCCTCCCCGAGCAGCATACCGACTTCATCTTCGCGGTGATCGGGGAGGAGTTCGGATTCGTCGGGGTGGCGTTCGTGCTGGTCGCGTTCGGGTTCATCTTCTGGCGTCTGGTGCGGACGGCGGAGATGAGCGCCGACCCGTTCGCCAGCCTGGTGCCATTCGGCCTCTTCGGGAGCTGGTTCGCGCACGTGCTGGTCAACACCGGAATGACGGTTGGGGTGATGCCGATCACGGGGATCCCGCTGCCATTCCTGAGCTATGGCGGCTCGTTCCTGCTCGTGAACCTGCTGGCGATGGCGATGGTGCAACGAATCGCGGCCGAATCCAGGTCGACCGCGTAGCGCTCCCGACGTGGGTCGGGGTGGCGGTGTGGGGCGTGGAAGGCGAAAATGGAGTGTGCCGGGCGATCCGCCCCGAATCGTGATTCAGGGAATACCATTGGATATGAGCTGGTTTTCGAAGCCCAAGAAGAAGCTGCAGGCCGCCGACAAGCGGGAGCTCCCGGGCGATGTCTGGGAGAAGTGCCCCTCGTGCGGCGAGATCCTGTATCGTGAGAAGCTGAAGGAGAACTGGAACGTGTGCCCCGCGTGCGCGTTTCATCTTCGCCTCCCGGCGGCGGAATACGTTCGGATGCTGCTCGACGAGGGGACGACGACGGAGCACGATCTCGACCTCCGATCCGCCGATCCGCTCGACTTCGTGGACCTGAAGCCGTACCCGGAGCGGCTCGCCGCGGCGGAGCGCAAGCTGGGACCGGGTGACGCGCTGATCGGGGTGGAAGGCCGACTTGAAGGGATCCCGGTTCAGGCGGCGATCATGAACTTCGACTTCATCGGCGGGTCGATGGGATCGGTGGTGGGCGAGAAGATCGCGCGCGCCGGGTTGCGGTCACTCAAGCACGGTCAGCCGCTGATTGTGCTATCGGCTTCAGGCGGCGCGCGGATGATGGAGGGGATTCTGTCGCTCATGCAGATGGCGAAGACGTCCGCGATGCTCGCGCAACTCCACGAGGCTGGTATCCCCTTTGTCTCGATCCTCACGGATCCCACGACGGGGGGTGTGACCGCTTCCTACGCGATGCTTGGCGACGTCAACCTGGCCGAGCCGGGGGCGTTGATCGGATTCGCCGGGCAGCGGGTGATCGAGCAGACGATCAAGCAGGAGCTGCCCGATGGGTTCCAGACCTCGGAGTTCCTGCTGGAGCACGGGATGCTCGACGCGATCGTTGACCGGCGCGAGATGAAGGGCGAGGTCGCGCGCCTGCTCCGGCACATGCTGGGGCTGCCGGCGCCTTCCGCGAATGGATCCGCCGCGGCGGATTTCGTGACCGGC
>CAZUVK010000147.1:6368-8926 GCA_964623785.1 uncultured Gemmatimonas sp.
GACCTCGATTCCCTCGGATTGAGACGGCCGCGGGATCGCCGAGGTAGGTATGAACCGGAAACCCTGAGGAACGGTTGCGGACGCTGGATGAATTGACACCCTGGCTGTTCGGGCGGGTAAGCGGCGGGGTCAGGTGGGGGCTGGACCGAACGGAACGACTGCTTGCCGGTGTGGGGGATCCGCACCGGCATTTCCATTCCGTGCATATCGGGGGGACGAACGGGAAGGGGTCGGTTTCGGCGCTATGCGACTCGGTGCTGCGGGCCGCGGGCGACCGGCGGATCGGGATGTACACCTCTCCACATCTGGTCTCATTCACCGAGCGGGTGCGCGTGGATGGCGCGCCGATCGACGCGGGCGTGCTGGCCGACGTGGCGACCCGTCTGCAGCCGGCGATCGAGGAGTCTGGCGCGACCTTCTTCGAGGCGACGACGGCGATTGCGTTCCTGGCTTTCGCGGAGGCCGGGGTGGAGCTGGCGGTCGTGGAGGTGGGGCTCGGGGGCCGGCTGGACGCGACGAACGTGCTGCGGCCGCTGGTTACGGCGGTCACGAACGTATCGCTGGACCACACGGAGTATCTGGGCGAGACGCTCGCCGGGATCGCGGCCGAGAAGGCGGGGATCTTCAAGCCAGGGGTTCCAGCGGTGGCGGGCGAGCGGGATCCGGCGCTCGTCGCGGTGATGGCCGCGCGGGCCGCGGAGGTCGGGGCGCCCTTCCACCAACTCGGCGCGCTGACGGACTACCGGGGTGTTGAAGTCGGGATCGGTGGGTCCAGAGTCGAGATCCGGTCGGGCGCGTGGGGCGATCGAACGCTGGCGGTGCCGCTGATCGGTCCCCACCAGGCACGGAACGCCGTGCTCGCGCTCGAGACGCTCGGGCTGCTTCCGGCGGATTTCCGGCCGTCGTGGGCGGCCGTCGAGCGAGGGTTCGCGGAGGTGAGGTGGCCGGGCCGGATGCAGCTTGAACGACGTGGCGACGTCACATGGTTGTTCGACGTGGCGCACAACCCCGCTGGCGCGGCGGCGCTGGCGGAAGGGGTGCGCGGGCTGGGATTGCCGACGCCGATCGTCGCTGTCGTGGGGGTCCTGGGCGACAAGGACTGGCGGGCGATGCTGCGGGCGATCTCGCCGGAGGTCGCAGAGATCATCCTGACGACCGCGGGATCCGCGCCCGCGGGCCGACGGTGGGAGCTCGGCGACGTGGAGCGGTGGTGCGCCGAACATCTCGGCGTCGAGGTTGCGGCGGTCGACGACCTCGCGCAGGCGCTCGCTCGGGCGGTGGCTCTGGCGCCGGGCGGCACGATCGTTGTGACCGGATCGGTCCATACCGTGGGTGACTCGATGGCCGCGCTGGGGATATCCTCGGTGTGAGTGTCGCGTCGCGACCAAGGATCGCACTTGCAGCCCCCGCCCGGGCGCCTACATTCCGCCGCATGCCAAACTTCGTGTCGTTACCGGGTTTCCGGGATTTCCACCCGGATGAGTTTGCTGTCCGCGCCTACATCTTCCGCACCTGGCGGGAAGTTGCGAAGCGCTACGGATTTCAGGAGTTCGATGGCCCGCCCCTGGAGTCGACGGATCTGTACATCGAGAAGTCGGGACCGGAGATCGTCCAGCAGCTCTACAATTTCCAGGACAAGGGCGGGCGCGAGGTCGCGCTCCGGCCGGAGATGACGCCGACGCTCGCGCGGATGGTGGGCGCGCGGGCGGGCGCGATGCGGAAGCCGATCAAGTGGTTCGCGATCCCGCAGCTCTTCCGGTACGAACGCGCCCAGCGCGGCCGGCTCCGGGAGCACTTCCAGCTGAACCTGGACATCGTCGGTGAGGAGGGCGTCGGTGCCGACGTCGAGCTGCTCGCGGCCGCGATCGACGTGTTGCGGGCGTTCGGTCTGACCGAGGAGGACGTTGTTGCGCGCGTGTCCGACCGCCGGCTGCTGAGGGCGCTGCTGCTGCACGCGCAGGTGCCGGAGGACCGGCTGACGCTCGTGTACAACATCGTCGACAAGCTGGACCGGGAAGGCGCTGAGGCGGTCGGCGGGCGGCTGTCGGGTGAGGCGGGACTCGGGCCGGCGGTCGTCGAAGAGGTGCTGGCCGTGTTCGCGCACCGCGATTTCGACGCGGTCCGGGACGCGTATGGCGGGACCGAGGGCATCGGCGAGGAGATCGCCCGCATGCATCGGTTGCTGGAAGACCTGGAGGCGATGGGGCTGGGCGGGTACGTTCGGTTCGATCTCGGGATCGTGCGCGGTCTCGCGTACTACACGGGCTTCGTGTTCGAGCTGTTCGACACGCGTGGCGAGCTGCGCGCGATCGCGGGCGGCGGCCGGTACGACGACCTGCTGGCCCGGGTGTCATCCACCGATCTGCCGGCGCTCGGGTTCGGGATGGGCGACGTCGTGCTGATGGAGCTGCTCACCGACCGCGGGCTGTTGCCGACGATGACCCCCATCCTCGACTACTACGTGGTCGGCGTTACGCCGGACGAGCGACCCGAGGTGCTCCGGCTGGTGCGTTCGCTCCGTGACGCCGGGCATTCGGTGGACTACTCGCTCCGGCACG
>CAZUVK010000147.1:8936-9336 GCA_964623785.1 uncultured Gemmatimonas sp.
ACGTGGGGGTCGGCAAGCAGCTGAAGGCGGCGTCGGCGATGGGCGCTCTGCGCGCGATCATCGTGGGGCCGGACGAGGTGGCGGCGGGCGCCGTCGTGGTCCGGGAGATGACGACGGGGAACGAGGAACGGGTGCCAATCGAATCGGTTCCGACCGGCACGCCCGATGCCTGACTCGCGTTCGCCGGACGAGGAAAGACGCAGGATCTTCCGGCGGATGACATGGGTGTATGTGTATCTGCCGCCCCTGCTGGCGATCCTGGTCGCGGTGATCGCCTCCACCCTCATCGGGTTCTTCGTTCCGATCGAGGGGACGACGTTCTGGGGGCGGTGGGCGTTGGGAATGCTGGTGATTCTGGTCCTCCCCGCGATCGTGTTCGCGACGAAGATCTACCTTAAGC
>CAZUVK010000148.1:0-9315 GCA_964623785.1 uncultured Gemmatimonas sp.
CCGCGTGCGGCGGCGCGGGACCTCATCGGGCAGGCAGAGCAGGGACTGCGGGCGGTGCACGACATCGTCCGGCGGGTGGAGCGCGAGGAACTTCGGCTCCGGGCGCATCCCCGGGACGTATTGCATCTGGAGCGAGTGGCGGGGATCCTCGTGCGGCGCCTGCTACTCGGGCTCTTCGCGGCGGTGATGGCAGTCGTGTCGACGCTGCTGTTCGTGGCCACGGCGAGCTGGGCGGTGCTGCTGTTCGGGAACGCCGTCGCGCTGGCCATCTTCCTGACCGTGCTGGTCATTCCCAAACACCTGCTGGACAACCCGTTGCGAATGGCGCGCGGAATGAGGCGCCGGCCGCCTCGGGAAACATGAAGACGAGGGTTCGCTGAATGACGGAAGTCGATCTCGCCACCCGGTACCGGGAACAGATCGAACGGCTGCGCGCCGAGCTGGAGCTGCCGCCCGAGGAGTTCGCGCGTGTTCGCGTACGAATCCGCGACGAGATCCTCGCGACGCACCGCGGTGTTGAGGAACTGATCGCCGCCCTCCAAGCCGTGAAGGAGGAGGTGCGGCCGCTAGTCGAGCGGTACCGGGAGCTGAGCGCGCGGGCCGAGGCGGCGCCGGCCCCGGCCCGCGTGGTCGACCACCTCGGCAGCTCGACCTTTCGCGAGCGGGGCTGGAGCGCGCTCGCCGGGGCAGACTACGAGCGGGCGGTGAAGGAGATGGAGAAGGCTCTCGTGCTCGATCCCGACAACCCGGCGAATCTCACACTACTCGCCTGGGCGCTCCTTCGTTGCGATGAATGGGACCGGGCACGCCCGTTCCTGGAGCGAGTACTGGCCACCGATCCGGCGCATTCCATGGCTCGGACATGCATGGGTTACCTTTACCTCAACGAGAGGAGGTTCGCGGAATCCATCGAGTGTCTCTCCTCTGTCGTCCGCGAGGGAACGGACAAGACAGCGTCGATGTATGCCAATCTGTACCTCGGGATGGTCTACGCGGAGCGCGAGATGCATCGCGATGCTGAGGCCTTCTTCCTCCGTGCGCTGGAGATCGGCCCGAACCTGACGGAGGCCTACTGGGAACTCGGTCAGTCCCGGAAGCGGGAGGGACGGGACGATGTCGCCGTGATCGCCTGGAGAGCGGGCTCGGCGAACCGGTACAACCCATGGGGCGAGAAGTGTCGAATGGCCGTGGAGGAGCATCTGGCGCAGGGGTAAGGCGGCGCACCCGGTCCCGGGGGCGCGTGGCCCGCGCCGTCGCAGCCGCGCTCTGCGCCCTCTTCGTGGCGGCGGGCGCGGGTACGCCAGGCCACGCGCAGGCGCCCGCCGACGGCCCGTACTTTGTGGAGAGCGATTCGATCCGGGTCGTCTACTGGGGCAACGCGCGCGGATCGGCGGAGCGTACGCTCGGTGCCGCGCTGGCGCCCATGCCCCTGCCGGGGATTCCCGCCGCGGGGGTCCTCCCCCGGAGCACCATCGTCCTCGCTCCCGATCAGGCGACCTACGATTCAGTGGCGATGGGCCGCCCCCCGGCCTGGGCCGCCGGGGTCGCCATTCCTTCGCGTCGGCTCATCATCCTCCCTGTCTTTCGTGCGGGCAACCCGCTCACCGATCCGGTCGTCACCCTTCGACATGAGATTGCCCATATCACGCTGAATGCCTGGGTTGGCGGGAGCGTGCCGCGGTGGTTCGATGAGGGATACGCGACGTGGGTGTCGGGTGGATGGGACGAGAGCAGCGGCTGGGAGATCCGGCTCGCGCTCGCCCGCGGCCAGGCGCCGCCGCTCGATTCACTCACGCTCGACTGGCCACGCGCCCAGGCCCGTGCCCGGCTCGCGTACCTGCTATCCGCGAGCGCCGTACGGCACCTCGCCACCTCCCGCGGAGATCGCGCGTTCGCGTCGTTCATCGAGAACTGGCGGAGCGACGAAAACTTCGAACGCGCGTTTCGCTCGACGTACCAGATGACGTCGACGCAGTACGAACGCGAGTGGCGCCAGATGGTGAGGTCGCGGTACGGCTGGCTGCTCGCGCTCTCGCAGACGGCGGTGTTCTGGCTGGCGGTCGTCGCGCTGGTCCTGGTTCTGGGGACGCTGCGCCGCCGGAGCAACCGCGAACGACTGGAGGCGCTACGGCGCGAGGAGTACATGCTTCCCGAGGTGGCGGGGCCGGATCGAGACGGGGAGGAGTAGGGGCGCGGCCGACGCCCGGCACGCCATCTGCCCCCCGGGGTGGGGAAGTTCGCATCCCCGACCACCCCGCGCTCCGAGGCCGATGGCGAAGCCCGTCGAAGTCCCGACACTCACGCTCGACGAGTACGAGGAATACGCGGCTCTTACGCCCTCCGTGCGCCAGCTTCGCGCCGCCGCCCGACAGGTGGTACCACTGCTTTCAGGTAGAACCCTCTGGATGGTCAACTCGACCGCGAGGGGTGGAGGTGTGGCGGAGATGCTCCCCGCGAAGGTCGGCATACTCCGCGACCTCGGCGTCGCGACGGAGTGGGTCGCGATCGACTCCGAGGACCCGGCCTTCTTCTCGCTTACGAAACGGATCCACAACCTCATCCACGGCGAGGGAGAAACGGGTTTCGATGCCGCCGACCGGGAGGTCTACGAGTCAGTGAATCGGCGAAACGCCGAGTGGCTGCTGTCGCGGGTCCGGCCCGGGGACATCGTCGCGGTTCATGACCCGCAACCGATGCCTCTGGCGGGCTTCCTCGCGGAGCGGGTCGATGTCGAGTGCGTCTGGCGTTGCCACATCGGTGTGGACGAATCGACCCCGCGGACCCGAGCCGCATGGGAGTTCCTGCGCCCGTACGCTGGCGCCTACCGGTCCGCCATCTTCTCGGCGCCGGAGTACATCCCCGACTACTTCGCGAATCGGGCGACCGTGATTCACCCGGCGCTGGATCCGCTGACGTGCAAGAACCGCGAGATCTCGGTGCACAAGATTGCGACCGTGATGGCGAACAGCGCGCTCTCCGTGAACCCCGGTCCCGTCCTCAGCCCGCCGTACGGCGAGGTCGCCCAGCGATTGCTGCCGAGCGGACAGTTCGCGCCGGCGAACATGGCGGAGGATATCGGGCTGGTCCACCGGCCGATCGTCGCGCAGATCTCCCGGTGGGACCGCCTGAAGGGGTTCGCGCCGCTCATGACGGCCTTCGCGAGACTCAAGACGCGGCTCTGGAGCGACGGCACGACGGACCCGGTGGAGCACAGGCGTCTCGAACTCGTTCGACTTGTCCTGGCCGGGCCCCGGCAGGACTCGATCGCCGACGACCCCGAGGGTGTCGAGGTCCTTGGCGATCTCGTTGAGCGGTACAGGTCTCTCGATCCGATGACCCAGCGTGACCTCGCGCTATTGATATTGCCGATGGGGTCACGCGACGAGAACGCCTTGATGATCAATGCGATCCAGCGGACCAGTTCGATCGTTGTGCAGAACTCGACCCGGGAGGGGTTCGGCCTGACGGTGACCGAGGCGATGTGGAAAGGGATCCCGGTGCTGTCGAACCGCCGCGCGGTGGGTCCGCGTCTGCAGGTGAGGGATGGGCTCGATGGATGCCTGATCGACGACCCGACGAACCCGGACGCGCTGGCCGAGGTGCTGCGGGCGATGCTTGCGGCTCCCCGGGACCGGGACCGCTGGGGTCGTTCGGCGCGACGCCATGCGCACCAGGAGTTCCTCATCTTCACACAGCTCGAGCGCTGGCTGCAGCTGCTTGCGGACACGGTGCGGGGGAAGCACGCGTGAAACACGAACGTTGACAGGCGCCGATCCGAGGCGATCTTCTCTTCACCGAACAGTGTTTCCCCGAGGCAGACGATTGGCGGTCGCGCGACCGTGTCGGCCAGTCGCGGGTGCAGGTTCGCGCGACCGAGCGCACCTACTCCCGGCCGAGCGATCTCCGGTCCGATCGTTCCGAATGCCTGAAGATCCCATCAACCTCGACTCGCCGTGATCAGCAGCTCGCCGACCGCGTCCGCGGCCGGGCCGACCGTACCGCCGAGGGTCCTCTGGGCTCCGTCCGACGAGTGGCGGAAGAGTTCGATCTTCGCGGAATACCTCGACTGGCTCGGGCGCGAACGAGGCGTGCGGCTCGCGGGTTACCCTGAAGCCTGGGAGTGGTCGACGACCGAGCTGGAAGCCTTCTGGGAATCGGTGTGGGCGTTCTCGGAGATCATCAGCCACGCGCCGTACGAGACAGTCCTCGAGGAGCGCCGGATGCCAGGCGCGCGTTGGTTCCCGGGGGCGAGGCTCAACTACGCGGAGCACGTATTCCGGCACGCGGACGCCGGGCGGGCGGCGCTCGTCTACGCTTCAGAAACCCGGCCGGCCGGGGAGGTGAGCTGGGACGAGCTTTCGCGTCAGGTGGCGTCGGTCGCGGCGGCGCTTCGCGAGATGGGCGTCGAACGCGGGGACCGCGTCGCCGCGTTCATGCCGAATGTGCCCGAGACGGTCGTGGCTTTCCTCGCGACGGCCAGCATCGGCGCGATCTGGTCGAGCTGCTCACCGGACTTCGGCGCGCGGAGCGCGGTCGAGCGGTTGCGGCAGATCGAACCGAAGGTGCTCTTTGCCGTGGACGGCTACCGGTACGGAGGCCGGGCGCACGACCGCCTCGAGGTGGTTGCCGAGCTTCGTAGGGCGCTGCCGGGCCTCCGGGAGACTGTGCTTCTCCCCTATCTTGATTCCTCCGCCCGCATCGCCGGCGCGCGGGTATGGTCCGAACTTCTCGATCGCGCGGCGCCGCTCGCCTTCGAGCCGGTCCCGTTCGATCATCCGCTCTGGATCCTCTACTCGTCAGGCACGACAGGGGTGCCCAAGGCGATCGTCCACGGGCATGGGGGGATCCTGCTCGAACACCTGAAGTCGCTCCGGATCCAGGCGAACGTGCGGCCCGGGGACCGGATGCTCTGGGTAACGACGACCGGGTGGATGATGTGGAACGTGCTCGTCGGCGCCCTGCTCGCCGGGGCCACACCGGTGTTGTACGACGGGAGCGTGGGCCACCCCGACCTCACCATCCTCTGGCGGCTCGTGGAGCGGTTCGGGGTGACGCGGCTCGGCGCGAGCCCAGCCTACTTCGAGGCGTGCCGGAAGGCGGGGATGCGGCCGGGTCGGGAGTTCGATCTGAGATCCCTGAAGGGGGTCGGCGCGAGCGGATCGCCGCTCCCGCCAGAGACGTACCCGTACATCTACGACGCCGTCGGGCGAGATCTCTGGCTTTCGTCCTCGAGCGGCGGGACTGACGTGGCGGCGGGGTTCGTCGGCGGGTGCCCGACGCTGCCGCTCCACGAGGGGGAGATGCAGGGCGCGCTGCTCGGCGTGCGCGCATCGGCGTTCGACGAGGAGGGCCGGGCACTTGTCGATGAGGTCGGCGAACTGGTCATCACCGAACCGATGCCGTCGATGCCGCTGTACTTCTGGAACGACCCGGGGGATGTCCGTTACCGCGAGACGTACTTCGACACCTATCCGGGCGTGTGGCGGCACGGGGACTGGGTGCGGTTCACGCCACGCGGCGGGGCGATCATCTACGGGCGGTCGGACTCGACCCTGAACCGGTTCGGCGTCCGGATCGGCACCAGCGAGGTGTATCGGGCGGTGGAGGGGCTTCCCGAGGTCGTGGAGAGTCTCGTGGTGGGCGTTGAGCAGCCGGGTGGCGGCTACTACATGCCGCTCTTCGTGGTTCCCGCCGAGGGTGTCGTGGTGGACGATGCGCTTCGGGAGAGGATCCGGCATCAGATCCGCACGACCTTCACGCCGCGCCACGTGCCCGACGAGATCATCCAGGCGCCGGCGGTGCCGCGCACGCTGAGCGGGAAGAAGCTCGAGGTGCCGATCAAGAAGATGCTGATGGGCCAGCTGATGGAGCGGGTGGTGAACCCGGGATCGCTAGCGAATCCGGAGGCGCTGGAGTTCTATGCGCGGTTCGCGGGGGAGCGGGGGCGGAGCGTCGGGAGCGATGGTGCGCAGCTGGGGAAACCGTGAGGGATGGGCGGGATCCCCGTTCCTCCGCCGTAGAGCGCTAGGATTCGGAGGGTGTCACGTTCGGCGGCCACGCGGTTTAGTATTAGTGGAGCAAATCTAGATTCCGGCACGCGACCAGCCGCTCGCCGGGATACTCCGCCGAGCGGATCTCCGCCAGGGGCGCCTGGTAGGGGCCGGAGGAACACACACCCTGAGGAGGGAGTGATGTCTGGAACCGATACGAAGATCCTGACCGTATTCGGGAATCACGGCAAGTTGACCGTCGATGCCGCGACCGGGCTGGTGCTAGCCTACCCGCCGACCGACCGGAAATGTCATTGCCATGAGGAGGGATGTGAGCGGTATAGGTTTATTCAGCGGGTCGATGTCGAAACACTTTGCCGGGAACGCGGACCGCTGGGGAGAGTGGACATCCTTATGGTTGGGTACTGGTGCAATGACGGGTACTTTGAGGAGCCCATTCCTGATGAGGACTGGATCGAGAAGGAAGGGCGCGGCGTGTGGTTCGCCTGAGGAACCGACTCAACGATCCCGGACCCCCCCAATCCTCCACTCGATGGGACTCTCTGTGAAGGGTCCCGAGATCCTGAACCGCCTGAGCATCCGGTCGGGATTACGTCTGCATCTGGCTGGATGGCGTCCAGGAGGCAAGGGGGCGCATGACCCGCCCGGTTTACTGGCGGTCTCCGCCCGAGTAATTGATCAGCGGAAGTAAACGCGTGCCCGGCCGCTTGTTCGCCGCGTAGTTGAGGATTCCGACCTGCACGCCGTCGAGCACCCGGGCGTAGTTGAAGATGCCGATCGCCAGCCCGCGCTGCGTGCCGCGGACGTCGTTGAAGGCGCTGATGTTCACGCCGCGTGTGTCACCGCCCTCGTTGATGCGGAAGTACGCGGGAGCGAAGACGACACCACGAGTCTCGTTCGCGGCGATGCCCGGCGCGGCCGCGAGGCCCTCGATACGCGATGCGCCGATCCCGCCGGCGGCCAGGCTGACCCACCGAAGGGTGCCACCCGCGCCCATGCCCACTCCCGCGACCTGGATCCCGCTGACGTCGCCGCCAGCACCGAAGCCGATCCCCGCGATCGTAATTCCCTCGATATCCCCGCCGACCCCGACCCCGATGCCGGCGACGGTGAGCCCCTGCATGTCGCCGCCGATTCCCGCGCCGATACCGGCGACGAGGAGACCGCTCGCGTCGTCACCGATGCCAAAGCCGATCCCGCCCGCGGTGAGCCCGTGCGCGTCGCCACCGACGGCGCCACCGATCCCTCCGATCGCGACGCCACGCATGTCGCCGCCGATACCGAGGCCGATCCCACCGACTGCTGCTCCCCGCATGTCTCCGCCCGTCGCCATCCCGATGCCGCCGACTCCGACACCTCGGAGGTCGTTGCCGATGCCGAGCCCCACGCCACCGATCCCGATGCCGCGGAGGTTGTCGCCGACACCCATCCCCACTCCGGCGATTGCGATTCCGCTGAGGTCGTCACCGGCCCCAAGCCCCGCGCCCGCGATCGAGATGCCGGTGATGTCCTCACCCGCACCCGCGCCGCCGAGCGCCACGGTGAATCCCCGGATCGACTCTTCCGCGGCCACCCCGCCGAGGGCCAGGCCGAACCCGTTGATCTCTCTCGCGCCGGTCAGCGGCAGGCCGATGGCGAACCCGTTGACGACGCCGCTCGCCCGGTAAGGCGACCAGATCGTGATGTTCGCGCCGTTCACTTCTCGCAGGTTCCGGTCGCGATAGTTCAGGCGGAGGCCGTTCACCTCGGGGGAGTCGCCGATGCTGATGCCGTAGCCGCCGATCAGCAGGTCGATGGATCCGGCTTCCTGCGCGGAGATGGTCGTTGGCGCAAGACAGAGAAAGGCCGCGGTGAGCGCGCGGCGTGTGGGTCGGTTCATTCCGGTGCGTTCGCGGGTGAAATCGGGAGAACGAACCAGACTACGGGAGGAGTCGGCGATTGGTTTCGGCGCGGGGCAGGGTGGCCACAAGAAGCACAGAGGGCACAGGAAGTTCGATCTACGGGCGTTCCGCCACCGCGAGCAACTCCTCCCGGTTCTCCCGCAACAGGTCCACGACAGTGCCCGGCGCCCGCCCCGTGAGATCGGCGACGGCTGTGCTCACCATGGTTGCCGAAGTCGGCCCACCGGCGCCCGGACCGTCGGCCGCCAATTCAGCATCGACGACTTCGATCGGGATGCCCGTCACCTCGCTCGCGGCGGCCGCGATCTCCCGCGCGCCGATCGCCGCGGGGCCGGTGATCTCGTAGACGCGGTTCTCATGGCCGGGTGTCGCGAGCACCGCGGCGGCGGCCGCCGCGCAGTCCGCCCGGGTGACGTAGGCGGTTCGGGCCTCGTCCGCCGCGACCTCGACCCGACCGGACCCCAGCATCCGCGACGCCTGGGCAACGACGCCGTCCATGTAGAGCTGGTTGCGCAGCATCGTCCAGGCGAGGCCGCTCTCCCTGAGAAGCGACTCCGTCGCCCGGTGGTCGGCCGCGATCGGGGAAGGATTGTTCTCGGCGTCCACGAACGAGGTGTAGGCGACGTGTCGCACCCCCGCGCGAACCGCGGCGTCGATGGCGTTTCCGTGCAGCATCGGCCGCTCACCAAAGGTGTTGATGCTGATGAGCAGCATGCGGGTGCCCCCTGCATAGGCCGAGTCGAGCGACTCCGGCTGCGCGAAATCGCCGAACCGGGTGATGGCCCCCATCGCGGCGTAGTTCGCCAGCGTTTCCGGCGTCCGGCTGACGAGGATCAGGTTCTCCGGCGCCACGCCGCGCGCCAGCAGCTCCTCGACGACCATCCCGCCGAGCTGCCCCGACGCGCCGGAGACGATGATCTTCTCCGCAACCGGTTCCGGCGATTCGGTTGCGCAGCCGGCCAGTGATCCAGCGACGGCGACGAAGGAGAGCGCGGCGATCGCGCCGCGCGCACGCCGGATGCTCGCAACCAGCGAGAACGGTGCGAAGAGGGTCATCTCCGTCTCCAGTCAGTCGGGGGCGGTTGTGGCGGTCTCGGAACCTGAGCCACCAGGTGCGTGCGCGAGTCGAGCGGCCGTCGGGGAGATCCCCCACCCGCGGGCCGCTCGCTCCCGTGAAGTTTCACGAACACACGGTTCTTCGCAAGCCGTGGGTGCAGCGTACGCGGCGCGCCCCGGTGAATCGGGATCCCCGTCCCTACTCCCCGGCGTATGCGCGCTACTCCCCGGCGTATGCGCGCTCGAGCGCCGCGATGTCGAGCTTCTTCATCTGGAACATCGCCGCGGTAGCCCGCTGGGACGCTTCGGATCCGGGGTCGGAGAGTAGCTCGGCCGCGATCGTGGGG